>JALFNY010000058.1 GCA_022774105.1 Prevotella sp. | reverse complement strand
AAGATTATGCTGTCGCCTATGCCCATTACGGAGTTCATGTCGTGGGTGTTTATGATGGTTGTCATTCCGAACTCCTCGGTTATGCTGTGCAGCAACTGGTCTATCACGAGACTGGTCTTTGGGTCAAGACCAGAGTTTGGTTCGTCACAGAAGAGGTATTTTGGGTTCAGTGCTATGGCTCGCGCGATGGCAACACGCTTCTGCATACCGCCAGATATTTCTCCGGGGAATTTCTTTCCGGCATCGGTCAGGTTCACGCGGTCAAGACATTCCTGCGCACGCCGCTGGCGTTCGCGCAGCGTCATGGAGGAGAACATATCGAGGGGGAACATCACGTTCTCCAGCACTGTCAGCGAGTCAAAGAGTGCGGCAGACTGGAATATCATGCCCATCTCACGCCTCATGGCAATGCGTTCGTGCTTTGTCATGTGTACAAAGTCGCGCCCGTCATATAGTATCTCACCGCTTGTGGGGGTGAAGAGGCCCACGAGGTTTTTTATAAGCACCGTCTTTCCTGAGCCAGACTGCCCGATGATGAGGTTTGTCTGCCCGTCCTTGAATGTGGCGTTGATGTCTATCAGCACCTCCCTGCCGTCAAATGACTTATAAAGGTTCTTTACTTCTATCATGAGAGCAACTGCGTTAGGAACACGTCCGTGAATAGAATGATGATACTGCTGTTCACTACTGCCGCCGTGCTGGCCTTTCCTACCTCCACGGAGCCGCCCTCAACGCTGTAGCCGCAGTATGAGGAGACACTGGCAATGATGAAGGCGAAGACAACACTCTTGATGATTGACATCCAGACAAACCACGGATTGAAGGAGTGTTGCAGGCCGAGGGTAAGGTCGTCAGGAGAGAGTATGTGACCTATGTATGCCGTGGCGTATGCGCCAATGATGCCCGTAAGGTCAGAAAAGACCACAAGGAACGGCATGAGCGTCATCAGACCGAGCACCTTTGGGGCTATAAGGTAGTTGGCAGAGTTGACACCCATGATGTCAAGAGCGTCTATCTGCTGTGTGACACGCATGGTGCCCAACTCTGAGGCAATGTTGCTGCCTACCTTGCCCGCAAGAATAAGACACATGATTGACGAGGAGAACTCCAGCAACATTATCTCACGCGTGGTGTAACCAGACACCCAGCGCGGCATCCACGGCGACTGAATGTTGAGTTTTATCTGTATGCAGATGACGGCACCGATGAAGAATGAAATCAGCAGGACTATGCCAATGGAATCTACACCGAGTTGCGACATCTCCTTGACGTACTGCTTCAAGAACATACGCCAGCGGTCAGGCACGGCTATGCTGCGCCACATCAGTGTGAGGTAGGAGCCGAAAGTGTGCAGTTGTTGGAATGGAAACATCTCTATGAAATAAGGTTTATAAGAAGAAAATACCATCGGCAAAGGTACTAATTAATTCTGATACAGCCAAGAAAGGCACTTACGCCAATGGTTAAATTGATTTAATATGAGAATAAAATGAATGTCACAGCACGACTATCTCAAAAAAAAATCGTAACTTTGCAGACAATAAATTAAAAAAAACAGTATATTTATGGCATCATTTCTTACAGACAAGGTAGTAATGGAAGGTATCACATTCGATGACGTGCTGCTCATTCCAGCATATTCGGAGGTCCTTCCACGTGAGGTATCACTTGATACCAAGTTCTCCCGTAACATTGACCTGAAGATTCCGTTCGTAACAGCCGCCATGGATACAGTCACTGAGGCTCCCATGGCCATTGCCATAGCCCGTGAGGGAGGCATAGGCGTGATACACAAGAATATGTCCATAGAGGAACAAGCCCGTCAGGTAGCGATAGTAAAACGCGCCGAGAACGGCATGATATATGACCCTATCACCATAAAGCGCGGCAAGACCGTAAAGGACGCTCTCGACATAATGCAGGAGTATCACATAGGTGGTATCCCGGTAGTAGATGACGAGAACAGGCTCGTTGGCATTGTCACAAACCGTGACCTGCGCTTCCAGACCGATGGCGGACGCCTCATTGACGACATAATGACAAGCGAAAACCTGATAGTGACACACCAGCAGACAAATCTGGAAAACGCAAGCAGCATACTGCTGAGACACAAGATAGAGAAACTCCCGGTGGTGGACAGCGACAATCACCTGCTCGGACTGATAACATACAAGGACATCACCAAAGCCAAAGACAAGCCGATGGCATGCAAGGACGCAAAAGGACGTCTGCGCGTAGCAGCCGGCGTCGGTGTGACAGCAGACACATT
This sequence comes from Prevotella sp., assembly GCA_022774105.1. Classification (GTDB taxonomy): domain Bacteria; phylum Bacteroidota; class Bacteroidia; order Bacteroidales; family Bacteroidaceae; genus Prevotella. The sequence goes on along the minus strand of JALFNY010000058.1, from coordinate 38,174 downwards.
CCAGCGCATGGAAGCACTCGTAAAAGCAGGAGTAGATGCCATCATCATTGACACAGCACACGGACACTCAAAGGGAGTGATAGACAAAGTACGTGAAGCCAAGGCAGCCTTCCCGGAAGTAGATGTAGTTGTAGGCAATATCGCTACCGGAGAAGCCGCAAAAGCACTCGTGGAGGCAGGCGCAGACGCAGTGAAGGTAGGCATAGGGCCAGGCTCTATCTGCACCACCCGCGTAGTAGCCGGCGTCGGTGTGCCACAACTCTCAGCAGTATATGACGTTGCGTGTGCGCTGGAAGGCACTGGCGTGCCGCTCATTGCAGACGGAGGACTGCGCTATTCAGGCGACGTGGTGAAGGCACTCGCAGCAGGAGGATGCTGCGTAATGATAGGCTCACTCGTGGCAGGAACAGAGGAAGCACCGGGAGAGACAATACTCTTCAACGGTCGTAAGTTCAAGTCATACCGTGGCATGGGCTCGCTGGAGGCCATGGAGAACGGCTCTAAGGACCGTTATTTCCAAAGCGGAGTGGCTGATACGAAGAAACTTGTGCCAGAAGGAATAGCAGGTCGCGTGCCATACAAAGGCACCGTTCAGGAAGTAGTGTACCAACTCGTTGGCGGTCTGCGCTCAGGCATGGGATATTGTGGAGCAAAAGACATAGCAGCACTACACGAAGCAAAGTTCACACGCATCACAAACGCCGGAATGTTGGAAAGCCATCCACACGAGGTTATCATCACAAGTGAAGCCCCTAACTACAGCAGACCGCAGTAAAAAAACAGATGTTAGGTTGCAGGTAATCAGGAGTCAGGTTGCAGGTATTAGGAGTTAGGTTGCAGGTAAGAAAGGTAACAGTCAGCCAGCCACAACCATCAACCTCACAACCCACACCAGTCAACCTCCTACCTCACAACCATCAACCTCATAACACACAAGTGATGAACAAGAAAACGATTATGGCTTCCGCCCTCGCCATGCTGTGTCTATCAATACCAGCACTGTCAATGGAGGACGAAGACCCCATCATAATGACGATAAACGGGAAGCCAATACAGCGCTCAGAGTTTGAATACTCTTACAACAAGAATAACGGAGAGGACGTGATAGACCACAAAACAGTGGAGGAATACGTAGAACTCTTCGTGAAATACAAACGTAAGGTAGAGGCAGCCCTTGACGCACAGTACGACACTCTGACCAGTTACAGAAAAGAATTTCGCCAGTATAGAGACCAGCAAGTGGCCCCAACACTCATCAATGACAACGATGTAGAGGCAGAAGCACAGAGGATATACAAGTCAACCAAAGAAAGAATAGGGCCTGACGGACTGGTCAATCCACAGCATATACTAATACGTGTAGGGCAGAACGACACCGAAGAAGCAAAAAATACGGCAGAACAAAGAGCAGACTCCATATACAACGCCATCGTGGCAGGAGCCAACTTTGACAACCTTGCCATATCACTCAGTCAGGACCCGGGAAGCGCAAGGCGTGGAGGAGACATCGGATGGATACAGCACGGACAAACACTACCAAAGTTTGACGATGTCATATTCGCACTGAAAGACGGCGAAGTGTCAAAGCCTGTGCTCACAGAAGTAGGCTATCATATAATAAAGGTAAAGGGACGTAAGCAACTAGAGCCATACGATTCGCTGCGAACAGACATCTACAACTTCATTGAAAAGCGCGGAATACGTGAAGCATTGGCAAAGAACAGAATGAAAGCCATCGCCGAAAGCAAAGGGATAAGCGAGGAACAAGTCATGGATAACCGTGCCGACTCTATCTCATCAATAGACGCAGACATGAAGTATCTCATACAAGAATATCACGACGGACTGCTACTCTTTGAGATAAGCAACCGTGAAGTGTGGGAGAAAGCAGCGAAAGACGAAGCCGGGCTGGAGAAGTTCTTTAAGAAAAACCGTAAGAAATATGCCTGGGACGAGCCTCGTTTCAAAGGAATAGCATACCGTACACGTGATGTTGAAGACGTGGAAGCAGTGAAGAAAAGCGTAAAAGGCAAAGACTTCGCCGACTGGGCGCAGATACTTCGCACAACATTTAACAACGATTCCGTACTGAAAATACGCGTAGAGAAAGGCATTTTCAAGAAAGGTGACAATGGACTCGTGGACAGAAACGAGTTCGGAGTGGCTGATGCCAAGGTGAAAGAGGTAAAGGATTTTCCCAACACCGCAACCTACGGAAAGATGATAAAGGCACCAGAAACCTATTCAGACGTAAAGGCTCTCGTCGTTGCCGACTATCAAGAGGCAAAAGAACAGGAGTGGGTAAAAACATTGGAAAGCAGATATCCCGTAGAAATCAATTACGAAGTGCTGAAGACGGTGAAGCCGAAAGAAAAGTAAAAACCAGTGCATAAGCCAATAATCACACGACATTACATCCCTAACATACTACCTATGACATTGAAAACAACTAAGTTGCTATGTGGCGCAGTGGCCTTGGCACTCATCACTATGACTGCCACGGCATCCCGAGCAATGCTTCCTGACGTTGGAGACGTGCAGCAGGAGGCAGAGGATTCGGCCGCAGTGGCGAAGGACAGCGTAAGTGATGGTATAACCAACCCAAACTACATCGACGAGGTAGTGTGGGTAGTTGGCGATGAGGCGATACTCCTCTCAGACATCGAGATGTTGCGTTTGCAGGCAGAACAGGAGGGAGTGACATGGGAAGGAAACCCAGATTGCCGTATTCCAGAGCAGATAGCAGTGCAGAAACTCTTCCTTAATCAGGCAGCATTAGACAGCATCGAGGTGACGGAATCAGAGATAGCACAAGGAGTAGAACAGCAGATTAACGGCTGGATACAAATGATTGGCTCGCGGGAGAAGTTGGAAGAATACCGCAAAATGAGCATCACGCAGATAAGAGAAAGCCTGCATGATGACTTCAAGAACCGCGAGTTGACACAGAGAATGAGGCAAAAACTGATGGAAGACGTGAAGGTTACACCGGCAGAGGTACGTGAATACTTCAGAAAGATGCCCGAAGACAGCATTCCTTTCGTGCCGACAACGGTGGAAGTGCAGATTATCACCAACCAACCCCGTATTCCTGTCGAGGAGATTAACAAGATAAAAGACGAGTTAAGAGATTACACCAACCGTGTACATGCAGGCACAACATCGTTTGCAACGCTTGCAAGACTGTACTCTGAGGACGAGGTCTCAGCGCGACAAGGTGGAGAACTGGGTTTCATAGGGCGCGGAAACCTTGACCCGGCGTTTGCACAAGTGGCGTTCAACCTCAGTGATCCCAAGAAGGTCTCAAAGATAGTAGAATCAGAATTCGGCTATCATATCATACAACTGATAGACAAACGCGGTGACAAAATCAACTGCCGCCATATTCTGAGAAGGCCCCGCGTGCCGCAGTCAGCCATTGATGAGGCAATACTTAGAATGGACTCCATTGGCGATGACTTGCGAAAGAACGAGTTTACATTCGAGGATGGAGCCACATTCATATCCGACGACAAGGACACAAGGAACAACCGCGGACTTATGGCCAACGTTACAGAGGACGGAATGAGCCGCACCTCACGCTTTGAGATGAAGGACTTGCCAACAGAGGTGGCACGCATCGTAGATACACTGCAGGTGGGTCAGGTCTCAAAAGCCTTCACTATGGTGAACAAGCGCGGCAAGACCGTATGCGCCATAATAAAACTTAGGAGCCGCACCGAGGGCCACAGGGCCAAGATAACAGAGGACTTTCAGGTTATGAGCAATGTCGTTTTGGAGAAAATGCGTGAGAAAAAAGTCAGAGAATGGATACAGAACAAGATAAAGAACACCTACGTAAGGATTGACGACAGGTTCAAGGGCTGCGACTTCGAGTACGAGGGGTGGTTCAGATAAGGACCGGGAAAACAGATAATAGTAAAGTGAACACTAAGCGTATTCATACACAATACCACAGGCACAGAATCATTACCCTAATGGTTCTGTGCCTTTTTGCCTTCACGGCAGTACTCTCTGGCCGTCCGAAGGGAAAGCGCGCTGCCACTGCACGGAAAGAGAAAAAGGCCGATACGAAGGTATATCTGCAACATGCCGATACGCTTTCATACGACATCTATGGCCCTACACCCGACGCACAGTTCCTGCGTGGCAACGTGAAGTTCCTGCACAAAGGAATGTATCTCACCTGCGACAGTGCGTATTTCTATGAAAGTACCAACTCTTTCCGCGCCTTCGGACACGTTAAGATGTGGCAGGGCGACACACTGACACTCACCAGCGACAAGGGATATTATGACGGAAATGCAGAGATAGCACACGCCTGGGAGAATGTGATACTGACACATCGTAAGTCAAAACTGTACTGTGACACGCTTGACTACGACCGCATCTATGCCTTTGCCGATGCCTATGGCTCAGCAGGCATAAAGTTAACAAAGGACAAGGACGTGCTGACAGCAGACTGGGGACGCCACTATACCGACACGCGCCACTCTGAATTCTACTACAATGTGGTGCTGACAAACGACAAAGGTCTGCGCATAGACACCGACACACTGTTCTATTACGACAAGACATCACTCGCTCATGCCCTCGGACCGTCAAAGATTAAGTCCGGAGGCAACACCGTCACCACTACCAACGGCTATTACAACACCTCCACTGACAAGTCAGAACTGTACAGCCGCTCCACCGTTTATAACGGGGCCAAGACCATAACAGCCGACACTCTGTACAACAATGACAAGACAGGAATAAATGAAGGCTTCGGGAACGTGGTCTATGTTGACACTATAAACAGGAATATGCTGCTCGGAGACTACGTCTATTACGAGGAGAACACGGGCGACGGATATGCCACCAAGCGTGCCGTTACGGTCGATTACTCACAGAAAGACACGCTGTGGATGCACGGAGACACCATCAAGATACACACCATCAACATCAATACCGACAGTGTGCAGCGTGAGATATACTGCTACAACCACGTCCGCGCATACCGCAATGACCTGCAAGCAGTGTGTGATTCCCTCGTATATCACACCAAGGACTCCTGCATGACCATGTACAAAGACCCCGTAGTGTGGAACATGGGCAACCAACTGCTTGGCGAAAAGATAAAGGTATATATGAACGACTCCACCATACGATATGCAGAAGTGCTGTCACAGGCACTGTCCGTGCAGATGATGGACGACTCCATACACTACAACCAGGTCTCGTCACGAGATATGCGGGCATACTTCAAGGACGGGCAACTGCGTGAAAACTGGGCCGTCTCCAACGTGAAGGTGGTGTATTACCCCGTTGACGATGCCGATTCCACTATCATAGGGCTCAACTACACCGAGACAGACACCATGAAGATGTATATCAAGCCCGACAAGACCCTTGAAAGAATATGGATGTGTGCCAACGTAGGTACGCTGTATCCACTGACACAAACGCCTCCCGACAAGCACAAACTCCCTAACTTCGCATGGTTCGGCTATATGCGTCCGCAGTCAAAAGATGACATCTTCGTGTGGAAACCCAAGACTGCCGGGCTGGAACTGAAAGAGGAAAAACGCCGTGAAGCACCGAGGCGGAAACTACTTCCATCCATGCAGCAGCAGCCGGTGGCGGCAGAACCCGATGGCGAAGCACCAGTGCAAGAGCCTCCCGCTACCGCTGATAAGCAAGAGACAGAGCCGACAGAGGCCGACAAACAACAGACGCCGGGGGCTGAATAAGGTCACTGACGCATAAACATAACCCCAAGACAACAACCGATTCCTATGGACATCATACAACTGCTGCCCGACTCCGTGGCCAACCAGATAGCCGCAGGTGAGGTCATACAGCGCCCCGCCTCTGTGGTAAAGGAACTGGTTGAAAACGCTATTGACGCCGGGGCGACCGACATAAGCATACTTCTTAACGACGCCGGAAAGGCCTCCATACAGGTCATTGACAACGGAAAAGGAATGTCTGACACTGACGCACGCCTCTCTTTCGAGCGTCATGCCACCTCGAAGATACGTCAGGCACAAGACCTTTTCCACCTACACACCATGGGATTCCGTGGCGAAGCACTGGCATCAATAGCCGCCGTGGCGCAGGTGACACTGCAAACACGTACCAAGGACGACGAGGTGGGCACACGCATTGTTATCTCAGGTTCACACTTTGTGGAACAAGAGGCGGTGTCATGCCCCGTAGGTGCCAACTTCCTCGTTGAAAACCTCTTCTTCAACATACCCGCCAGACGTAAGTTTCTCAAGACCAATGCTACTGAGATGAACAACATCATGCAGGCCTTTGAGAGGATAGCACTGGTATATCCCCATATAAACTTCTCCCTGCGCAGCAATGGGGTGGAGATGAAACAGTTGCGGGCCGCCACCACCCGTCAGCGCATAGTGGATATATTCGGTAAGCGTATCAACCAAGAACTGCTGCCGTTAAGTACACAAACCACGCTGTGTGACATCACCGGCTTTGTGGGTAAGCCGGAATCGGCAAAGAAAAAAGGCTTCCAGCAGTTCTTCTTCGTTAATGGAAGGTACATGAAACACCCCTACTTCCACAAGGCGGTGCTGACGGCCCTTGACCGTTTGCTGCCTGACGGCGAGCAGGTGTCATACTTCATCTACCTCAACGTTGACCCGCAGGACATAGACGTAAACATTCATCCCGTAAAGACAGAAATAAAGTTTGACAACGAAAGGGACATCTGGCAGATACTCATGGCGGCCGTTCGCGATGCCGTGGGTAAGTTTACTGATGTCACCTCCCTCGAATTTGACACCGTGGGAAAGCCTGACATACCCGTGTTTAACCCCACATCTGACACCATTGACGCGCCGCGCATAGACTTCAACCCACAGTATAACCCCTTCCTTACCGCTGCCCCCTCAGAGCCAGTGGCCGACAGAGAGCGTCATGCGGACAAAAGACGGCTCGCAGACCACGCCTCACAGACACGCACAGCGAAGGGCTGGGAGGAACTTTTCGGCTCGCCGACAGAGCGCGACACACCATCTATGGATAGGGTTGACAGCAGCAGGACCCTCTTTCCGTCAAACCTCTCATGGCAGGACGAGGCAGACGGAGCGGGCACTGGCAGTGGGGCAGAGGACGATGTGCAGCACCTTGTGACGGGACGTGCAACGGAGCATTATCAGTTGCGAGGGTCATACATCATCACTCAGGTGCAGGAGGGACTGATGGTCACTGACCAGAACCGTGCCAGTCAGCGCATACTCTACGAACAGTACATGGCGGTGCTTGCGACACGCAACGCCCACACGCAGAAGGTGTTGTTCCCCGAGGTGGTGCAGTTTCCACCGTCTTACGTGTCGTCAATAGGTGCTATACTCGATAATCTGCGCATATTGGGCTTTGAGATGACAGACCTTGGCGGGGGCAGTTACTCCGTTTCGGGCATACCGGCAGGCCTTGGAGGGCTTGACACCGTGCGCCTTGTCACAGACCTTGTGACGGAGGCAATGGACACTGACACCGCAGCGGCGGAGCGCATACACCATATTCTTGCGGAGGGACTGGCGCGTAAGGCTGCCACACCATATGGGGAATTTCTTTCTAACGATGATATGGAGGCGATGCTAAAGCAACTGTTCTCATGTAATACGCAGAGATATACGGCTGACGGCAAGCCTGTGATTACCATAATAACTTACGAGGAACTTCTCAGGAGGTTCAGGTGAGGGGAGTGGTTTAGTGGTTTCGTGATTTAGTTTTTTCGTTGTTTCCATGTCATTCGATTCTATTTTCCATATCATTCGATTCGATATATAACGTAATATGCCGCTGATTATGTTGCAATCAGCGGCATATTACTGTGTTATCAGCACCTTTTTATTGTGTTGTCAGCACCTTTTTACTTTCTTTCTTTTCTTTACCTGTCATGTTACCGTCTGTCACGTGTGTGTGGCAGCCGTTGTGATAAGGGTAGGATATAGCGTGATTTCTTCGGGTTTAACCCAAATCGGTCGTTAGATTTCTGTTCATTTTCGCTTATATGTGTGCCAGATTGGGTAACGATTCATCGAAGGCATAGCGGGCTATGGCGAGCAGAAGCGGTGCACAAGATGGTTCACAGAGAAGCGGAAAGGAGCAGGAAAGCCACTGTAAAACGGTAAGAGGGCTATTGGCGGTCTATTGACCGATTCGGGTTTAATAGGCTTTTACTATCTCCGCCCCACGGTAGTAGTGGGAGAGTATGTCGTTGTATGCTATGCCTTTCGCTCCCATCACGGCTGCTCCTATCTGGCACAGACCTACTCCGTGGCCCCATCCCTTGCCGTTGAGGATAAAGGATAGCGGATAGCCGTCAGCGTCTTTGCCGTGTGTTGCCACGGTGAAGGCAGAACTGTAAAGGTGTGTTGGTGACAGGGCCTTGCGTATCTCCAGTTCCTTTCCAATGGTGAACGTCTTGTGTTCGCCTATGATTTTCAGCAGGGAGATGCGTCCGCTCTTGCCTCGTTCCAGTGCTTCAAAGCCACGTATGCGCCCGAAGTCCATCTTCATCTTCTCGCTTATCAGTTGTGAGAGTTCCTCCTGCGAGTATGCAACCATCCAGTCGTGGAAGTCAGTTGTCTCCTGGTCATATCCGTTCAGCACCTCAGAGAGTATCTTCTTGTCCTGCGTGTTGCAGTAAGGGTCACTTACTGAGGTGAGGTACGGCTTGGTTATGTTCTCCCAGCAGTAGCGGTATTCCTCGGTAGTGCCTCCGCAGCATTTTGAGAAGCGTGTGTCGCAGATTTCGCCCTGATATGCCATCACCTGTCCGCGCGTGGCTTTTACCGCTCCCACCACGTGGGGGTTGGCGGCGTTGGTGATGCCCTGATAACGCTGACAGTGGTCATCGGCGCAGACGTCAAAGATGGTGTGGTCTTCTCTGTCGTACCATCTGATTAGTGTGTCGTCCTTCTTTACGAAGGAGAAGAAACTGTCTGTGCCGTTCTTCAGTTGCTGCCGGCGTGCCATTTGTGCGAGGAGCCAGGAGCGGGAGATAACGGCGTGGGCCTTGAGTAGTTCCAGGCTGGACGTGGCTGACATCTCGCTTGAGATGACACTTTCGAGGTATCGCTCCACGGGCAGTTCGTTGATGGCGCATATCTTGCCGCCTTCCACTACAAGGCGCAGTGTCCCGAGGAAGGTCTGTCGCTGCTTGCGTTCCCAGTGGAAGTTGATGCCTATGGTGACATCTTCTATTGAGAACGATGCCTCCGTGGTCTTTGGGCGGAAGATTAGTTCGTGATACTGTGTGCCGCACCATAGGATTGTGCCCTCGGAGCAGGTCACTGTCTGTGCGCCCGTTATGTCCTCGCCTTTTGCGGTGTATGTGCCGTCAAGGGAGAAGTGCAGTTCTGTTGCGCTGACAATGCCTACCTTCACGTCCGGCTGTTTGGCAAGAGCGATGGACTTTGTCTGCTGTCCGCCTGTCTGCGGCTGCTGGCGCAGTGCCTCTATGATGCTCTCTGCGTCAGCATCGGTGATGCTTACCTCACGCAGTATGTCCCTGGCGCTGTCGGCGGTGAGTTTGTTGAAGTCTTCCTGGCGTGGTGTTATTATCAGTCCCGCCATGTCTAAGGCTCCCGGACTTACCGTGATTCTCTGGTCACCCTGTATGAAGTAGCAGTCGGGGCGGTGCTTGCGGCGTGGGAACACCACTGTGACTTGTTCCTCTCCAAGCCTCCATGCCACGATGTTCATCATGGGCTCAGCGTCAGAGGAGGCGTCGGCGTAGGGCACGGGAACGGCCTGTGCTATGGCGCGGTACAGCCTTCTGAACAGTCGCCGCTCCGTTTCTCCGTGGCGGCTGCGTATGAGGAACGCCGGTACCACGTAGTCTTTTAGCAGGCTGATGCTATCTCCGTCGCTGGTGGTGGTGATGGGTTGCAGTGTGCGCATCATGCGTGGCATCATTGTTTGCAGCGGTACCATGCCCGAGGTGCCGGCCTGTAGGTGCAGATGGTCGGGTGCGGAGGCACCGCAGTAGGGGCCGTTGTAGAACACCATAAGTTTTGGGTGCTGGTGTAGCAACTGGTGTATGGTGTGGAAGTGGTTGTAGATGGCCTGCGGCTCGTGGCGCAGCAGTGGTATGGTGAAGTGCTCGGGCAGGATGGGGTAGGGGTTTACGAGCATCTCCATCTCCTGCTCCTCGTTCTTCCACAGCAGCGGTTTGCTGATTTGTTCGGCTGGGCGGTTCTCCTTACAGAGGAAACATGGTCTCTCGGCAAGGGCCTGTTTGTCAATGCTTGCGCCGGTGGAGACGATGCGAGCAGGGTTGTATTGCAGTCTTAGTTCTCCGATGTCACGCGTCTTTACGTTCTGTAATCCGGCGTAACGTTGGCGCACTATGTCCCAGCGTTCTAACTGGCGGTTGAAGAATCTGTGCAGGCTGTCGCCGGCAGTGAAGTTCAGTTTTCCTGCGTTCATGCGCTGACGTGCCTTCAGTTCCAGTGTGCGCAGGCGGTCTTTGTATAGGTTATTGGCGTTGATGCGCTCTATGCTGAGTGCCGCATCGCTGTTACCGCCCCATCTGCGGCAGAGGTATAGTTCGTCATATAGCCTGCCAATGCGGAAGCGTCTGCTGAAAGCCAGCCCCAGAGCATAGTCCTCTCCGTAACTGGTATTGGGAAAACCAATTTGCCGGAGCAACGGGGTGAAGAAGGCTCGGGGTGCGCCGAGGCCGTTTATGCGTAACGCATTGTTGGCACCGTTGGTGTCAGTCCACTCGCGATGGTCTATGATTCCGGGAGGCAGGGTGTTGAGGTTGAAGTCACACATACGGTATGCTCCTATCACCATAGCCGCCTTCTGCCGGTGGAAACAGTCGATGATACGTTGTAGGGTGTCGCTGCCAGAGTAGAGATCGTCAGAGTCCAGTTGCACGGCGAAGCGTCCGCAGCGGTCGTCGTTGATGGCAAGATTCCAGCAACCGCCTATGCCTAATGGCAGGGCTTGCACGCTGTTGTCCGTCTTCGCTGTGTCGTTGGAGGTGTCGGCAGTAGTGCTGTCGGGCGTGAGGACTATCAGTCTGCCTGATGCCTTGTCCTCCTCTGCCTGCAATTCACGCAGTATTGCCGTTGTGTTGTCGGTAGAGTGGTTATCTACAACGATTACGTTGTATTCAAAATCAGTCTTCTGTGACAGTGCGCTGTGTACCGCGTCGGCAATGGTTTTCTCACGGTTGAGGACGGGTATGACCACTGTTGCCTCCACGGGGAATATCTGTTCGTTGAAGTCGGGAGTAAGGGTATTGTCAGAATCTATCCTCGCTCCCACGGCTTCTAAGTGCTCTGTCACCACCTGTTCCATCTCAATCTGCATACTGCGGTTACGTGGATCGACGTAGTCAAACTGCTTTTCGCCACTTTTGCGGGTGTCAAGTTCCTCCTCGGTGTAAAGCAGTTCATTGATGTGGAACAGTTCTCCGTGGCGTTGCAGGTACAGCCTCATGGCGTAAATGCCGGCGTATGCGTAGTCTGCCTTTTGCTCTTTCACGAAGTCTTTGAATAGATTTGCCTTTATGAGGAGCAGTTGCCCGAAGTCAAAGTCGTCGCGTATGCTGCCTTCCTGATAGTCAATCAGAGGGTGGCAGAGGCGTTTGCCCTCCATGACGGTGTAGTGGTCAGCATACACCATGGCCGCCCCGCTGTCGGTGGCAATACGCAGCAGCCTTTCCAGTGCGTTCCTGCCAAGGGTGAAAGGCGTGGACTTCTGGGCAAGGAGAATGTACTCTGCCGTTGACAACTCTGATATTTTGCGCAGTGTAGCCATAGAGATGGCAGGGGCACCTTCAAGCAGATGCAGATTCTTTACGGCCTTCTCCCTCTCCAGTCGCTCTGTGGTGGCTGCGAGATGGCGTGCACTGTTGCAAGGGATGAATATGTCTAATTTCTGGAACATAGGCGTCTTTGTTATCTTGTTACTTGCGGATAGGAGGGTTTTTATACAGTTTTCTTGATGGGGTATATCACGGATACGAAGCCTACCGCCACCACAGTGAGGAACACTATGAGGACGTCTGAGTAGTGAACGCTGACAGGGTAGGCGTCAACGACAAAGGCTCCGCTGGACTCTCCCAATGATACTATGCCGAATTGTTGTTGTAACAGGCACAGCAGTAGGCCGAGACCAACGCCGAGTATGGCGCCGATGATGCTGATAAGCCAGCCCTCGAAGATGAAAATCTGCCTGATAAGGGAGTCTCGTGCACCGAGGCTTCGCAGGGTGTCAGCGTCCTTCTTCTTGTCTATTATAAGCATGGAAAGGGAACCGATGATATTAAAACAGGCTACTACAAGTATAAAGGTCAGGAAGATGTAGCCCATAAGTTTCTCTATCTTCATTATGTTGAAGGTGTCTTCCTGTTGCTCATAGCGGTCCATTATGCGGAAACTGTCGCCGCAGATGGACTGCATTTTCTTCTTTACAGCGGGCACATCGTACCCTGGTTTCAACTTGATTTCAAGGCTGGTAAGTTCTCCGTCGCACTGGAATAACATTCTTGCGAAGGATATGGAGGTGATGATGTGGTTCTTGTCGTATTTCCCTTGCTGTACGCAGAACACCACACCGGGTGAGAGCAGCGAGTCAACGACAAAGCCGTCAAGTGGGTTTGTGAGGTCTATCTGCCCCGTTCTGCGCGGAGCATAGATGTGCAGATAACCGTTATAACGTGCTGACATACCGAGGGTTTGCGCCAGACGTATGCCTGGTGTGCCGTATTGCAGGTCGGCAGCGTGTAGTTCGAACAGTCCGTCTCCATAGCAGATGTCGTTTATGCGGGTTAGTTGCGTGAAGTTATCTTCTACACCTTTTATTACTACCATGGCCTGTTTGTCACCGTAGATGGCCAGTGCCTGGTCCTGTACACATTCTGTTGCCACTTCCACCTCGTCCATTTTGCGTATCTCCATCAACTTAGGGTCATCGGCAGCAACGGTCTTTCCGCTTGTCGGCGTTATCTCTATCTGTGGGTCAAAGGCTGTGAAGAAGGTGGCAACAAGGTCACTGAACCCGTTGAACACGCTGAGAACAACAACCATAGCCATCGTTGCCACCGTCACGCCTATCACTGATATGGCTGAGATGAGGTTGATGACGTTGGTGCTTTTCTTTGAGAACAGGTAGCGGCGGGCTATGAAGAGGCTGACGCTCAGGCTGCTTTTGCCACGTGACTGCTGCCCGGGACTGTTGTTATTGGTGTTCTCCATCTCGTCAAACGGTATGTTTATTGCTTCAGAAGGTCGTCTATATGGTCTATGTAGTCTAATGAATCGTCAAGGAAGAAGCGTAGTTCCGGTATTATGCGGAGTTGGTTTCTCACCTTTTGGCCGAGGTCATAGCGTATTGTTGTGTTATTGCTGTTGATGTTTCTCAGTAGTTCTTCCCCTTTTTCTGAGGGGAAAATGCTGAGGTATGCGGTGCAGATGCTGAGGTCAGGTGATATCTTCACCCTTGTAACGCTTATCATTACGCCTCGCATTTGGCGTGTCTGGCTTTGGAAGATGAGGCTCAGTTCCTTTTGGAGCAGGCGTGAAATACGGTTTTGTCTTGTCTCTTGCATGGTGCTATTCTGTATTAAGTGTGTGTTAGAAGTTGAATCCGTTATATACGTTTATGTCCACATCGCCGTGTATTCCCTTTACTCTTCCGTCGGGAGATAGTTGCCAATAGACGAGGTTTACATCGGGTTTGTATTCTCCGTAGCGTGCTATCCATACGTCATAGTTATTGTGTAGGTCTGGTGCGAGCGACAGGTATTTGTTTACGAAGCGCTGGCTTATGTAGAGTATTGGGCGTACTCCTCGTTGGTTCTCCACGGTGTTGAGCCATGTTCTGACGTTGCGGAACAGTGCTTGTATGCCTCCTGCCTTCCTTATCTGTGCGTCGGTGGGTTCTAAATCGAGCACTGGCGGGAGGTCACCTTTTGTGTATCGGCTGTTGCGCAGGAAGTTTATGGCCTGGTGTCTGCCTGGGGTTCTGCTGGAGAAGAAGTGATATGCTCCTGTGCGGTAGCCGTGTTTGCGGGCTGCTGCATAGTCGGCGGAGAAGTATTTGTTTCTTATTGTTACGCCTTCTGTGGCTTTTATGAAGACGAATCTTACGGGGTAATCTACTTTTCCGTGTATTATCTTCTTTGACTTCTTACCGAGTGAGGTGATGCGCAGGTCCTGCCAGTTGATGGAGTAGCGCTTTCTTCCTTTTTCATGTTGGTGGCGTGAGATGTCAATGCCGTATATTCTTTCTGGTGTGTAGGTTATTCTCTCACCGAGAAACTTGTCGTCTTTCCATTCTCCGAGGCGCAGTCTCTGTCCTGGTGTGATGGAGAATCCTACGCCGTTGCGCTTTCCGTGTGTCCATTCTCCTTCGTAATAGGCTCCTTGGTGGGTGTGCAACTGTCCGTAACCGTGTGGCATTGCCATTGAGTCACGTCCTCCTGTGTATGTGCCTATGCTGTCAATGGCTGTTGTCCATGCTTTCTTTTTGTGTGGACGTCGTGCCTTTAGCATGGCTGGTGCGTCTTTTTTTCGGCATAGTCTGCTTGTGATTGTTGGCTTGCCGGTATTTTTTTCTGGTGTCAGGTGTACCAGATTGTCTTTTACCTTGTGTGGTATGCACTCTGTTCTATTGCCTGTTGTGTCGGGAATGATGTAGTATCGTCGTTCTATTCGCAGCGATAGGTTCTTTCCTTTTAGTGCTTTCTGCACCAGTGTTGCTGCTTGTGTCAGTGCTACTGAGTGTTGTTCGAGTTTTTTTCTGTATCGGGCTACTATGTCGAAGCCGTTGTCAAGCACGGTGTGTGTTCTCAGGAAGTAATCTACATCGGCCTGTTGTGTTTTTGTTGTCTTTTGTTCTTGTGCTATATATTGTGCTTGTCGTGCCAGCAGTGTGGCTATTTCTTTTTGTGTCTTGTGGCATATTGCTGGGGTGTCTGCTGCTTCTGCCACGAGGTTATGGCCGTTGTAGGGCAGGTATTCCCATTTTCTTACCCATTGTGCGGCTATTGTGTCTTTTGTTATTGTGGTTTCTTTTATGGTGTCGGCACTGCTTATGCCTTCGAGTATGGTGTCTCCTCTTGTTGTGGTGAATGATAGTATGTCGGTGTTTCCGGCTGCTATTATGTACCTTGTCTCTGTTAAGAGTTGTTCTTGTACTGCTTTTTTCTCTTCTTCGGTGGTTGGGTATAGGTACCATATTGCCCACGTTGCCGTTATTATTGTGGCTATGATGCACAGGGCGAGGGGGCTTTTTCTTGTTCGTCCCCTTCGCCTTGTGTTGTTTGTCGGGCGGTATTTGCCCTGCTGGTATGTGTTGCGGCGTTTGTGGAAGAATATTGGTAGCATCATATTGTGTGGCTTACTTTTTACATCTCGTAGCCTCCCATTGTGTTGGTGTCGTCTTCTTCAAGTTGCTGTCGTTCCTCTTTTTTCTTCATGCCGGACTGGTTTCCGAAGTTCCATGTTACGGTGAAGTTCACTCTTCTGCTGCCTCTTCTGTTCTGTTGGTAGCGGTAGAAGGTGTCGCTACTGGTGTAACTCTCCCACTTACGGCTGTTGAGCACGTCGCGGCAGTTTACTGACAGTACTATTTTTCGGTTCATCAGGTTTTTCTTTATGCCGAGGTCCAGACCGTAGGATGCTGGTCTGTGTCCTTGTGTTATTATCTGCCGTGAGTTGTATCTGGCGCTTGCCTGCACGCTGATGTCGTGTGGTAGTGTCACGGCGGCTATGAGGCGTGCGTTCCATGTGAAGTTGTCTTGTGCCTGCCCGGTTATGGTTTGTCCTTCTATTTCGTATTCGAAGGCGTCGAGTTTGTAGTAGTACAGGTTCACGTTGGTTGTCAGGTCGAGTATTCTTCCTATCTTACTCTTGCCTGTTAGTTCTATACCTGTTGACAGTGACTTTGCTACGTTCATCGGGGTGCGAAACATTATCTGGTCGCTTTGGTTGCGATAGTTGATGCGTTGTATCACGTCTGTCGTGGGACGGTAGTATCCTGACACGAGCAGTGAGTGCATATCCCACTGTTTCAGGTAGTTCAGCGAGAAGGAACTGGAGTACTCTGGTGTCAGTTCCGGGTTACCGAAGGATACCATTGTGGCGTCGCTGGTGTTGCGGAAGTTGTTTAGTTCTCCTCCCCATGGTCGTCTCAGGCGGCGTGTGTAGTTCAGTTGTAGTTGTTGTGTGGGTGTCAGTTGGTATGACATGAATACTGAGGGGAACAGTTGGAAGTAGTCTTTCTTGAATGGTTGTTCCTTTTCTTCCTTCCCGTGTTCTTGTGTCCAGTTCAGTGATTCTGTCTCCACGCGCCAGTATTCTCCGCGTAGTCCTGCCATGATGCCGAACTTGTCTGTGTTGAGTGACAGCGTGGTGTACAGGGCGTGTATGTTGTTGTCATAGGTGAAGCGGTTGAAGTAGTTCTGGTCTTCTGTAAGGTTTTCGCCATACCAGTCCTGTGCTTCGTATGAGTACTGCGGTGTGTTCTCGTGTGAGAAGTTGCCGTTGTATCCGGCTTCCAGTTTCAGGTATTCTGTGATGGGGTTCTCATAGTCCAGCCTTACCTCTGTCCTGCGGTTGTTTATGTTAAGGGGTCGTGACTGGTATGTGCTTGTTGTGGGCAGTGTTCTGTCGGTGTAGTATATTGAGTCCTGATAGATGTTGTCGTTATCTGATTTCCATCTGTTGTGTGATACTACGAGGTCAATGAAGTGTTTGTCGCTGAAGTTGTGGCGATAGTTCATCTCCACGTTGTACATATCCATTGGTCCTCCTGTGTAGGTGTCTCTCTGCCTTATGCGTTCCAGTGCCTCTCCTTGTGTGGTGTATGCTCCGTAGTAGTATGGTGTGGAGGAGTTGCTCTTGTTTTTTCCTGTGAACATCATTCCGTTCAGGCCGATGTCGTCTTTGTCTGTTACGTGCCATGTGGCTCCTGCGCGTGTGAAGAGCATGTTACCCCAGCGGTTTTCTTCTGTGAGATGGCGTTCGTATGTTGTGGGCACACCGTTGGTTATGTTGTCCTGCGTGCTCTCGTTGCGGCCTACGTTCTCTCTGTGGCGGTAGCCTATGTTGAGGTATGCGTCGAGTTTTGATGAGTTATAGTTGATGTTGAATGACGTGTTGGCTCCTCCTCTGGTGTTGGCTCCGGCCTGCATGGAGCCGTAGTATCCGCTTTTTCGTTCTTTTTTCAGCACGATGTTGATTATGCCCGCCGAGCCTTCGGCTGAGAACTTGGCCGAGGGGTTGTCTATCACCTCTATGCGCTCTATGCTTTCTGCCGGCAGTTGTTGCAGTATCTGTGCGCGGTTGTCGCTGGTCAGTCCGCTGGCACGTCCGTTTATCCATACCTCCACGCTTGAGTTGCCGCGCAGTGATACGTTGCCGTCGTTGTCAACATCTACTGATGGTATGTTCTCCAGCACCTCGCTTGCTGTCTGTCCGGCGGCGGTTATGAGGCTTGCCACGTCAAACTCCTTGCGGTCAACCTTCAGTTTCATTGTTGACCTGCGTCCTGTAACCTGAATCTCGTTGAGCAACTGGTCTTCTATCTTGCTCTTCTTGCTGTCTGTCTTCTGTGCCTGCGCTGTGGTGGTGAGGGCGAGCAGAAGTAATATGGTGATTATTTTTCCGGGCATTATCAATGTTGTATCAGTGTGTTTGCTTGTGGTGTGTTATACGAAGGCCTCGCGTATCTTCGCTGCTATCTCCTGCATCTCCTCCTGTGGCAGTTGCAGTTTCTCGCGACGGAAGTCCATGTCGCCCTCGCTGTTCATGGGCATGAGGTGTATGTGGGCGTGTGGTACTTCCAGACCGAATACTGACATTCCCACCTTCTTGCAGGGGAAAGCGGCCTTGATAGCCTTTGCCACACGTTTTGCGAATACGTGGAAGCGTGAGAGTTCGTCGTCCTCCATGTCGAAGATGTAGTCCACCTCACGGCGGGGTATTACGAGTACGTGTCCCCTTACCACGGGGCTGATGTCAAGAAAGGCATAGAACTCCTCGTTCTCTGCGCATTTGTAACTGGGTATTTCGCCAGCGGCTATTTTTGAAAAGATGTCCATTTTTGTGATGGTTTTATTGTCTCCATACTTACCTCACGTTGCTGCGCTGAGGCGGGGACAGTGATGTTGGATTGTAATAAGGTGCTGATTGCAGCGTAAATAGGTGCTGATTACACTGTGGTTAGGTGCTGATTACAGGGTAAGGAGGTGCTGATTACCGTGTCGCCTCTGCTGCCTCCCCCTGTAAGCCCTCACTGATGGCGGTGCAGCGGCGTGCTGCCGCCATCGTGTGTCAGTATGTGATGTTCTCTATCTTCAGTCTCAGCGTGCCGCGGGGAATCTTTGCTTCCACCTCGTCGCCTACCTTGTGGTTCAGCAGAGCCTGTGCTATTGGTGTCTCGATAGAGATTTTTCCCTCGCGCAGGTTGGCCTCGTTGGCACTTACGATGGTGTAGGTCATGCGGGCGTTGGTGGTAAGATTCACCATTTCTACCTTTGAAAGCAACTGTACAGCGTCTGTTGCCAGACGGCTCTTGTCCACTATCTTAGCATCGGCAATGGTGTTCTTCAACTGGTTTATCTTGTTGGCAAGATGAGCCTGAGCCTCTTTTGCTGCATCATACTCGGAGTTCTCAGACAGGTCTCCCTTGTCACGCGCCTCGGCGATAGCCGCACTGGCCTTGGGCATCTCAATAGCCTCAAGGCGATGTAGTTCTGCCACGAGATTCTCGTAGCCTTCTTTTGACATATATGCCATAGTTCTTTTGGTTTATGATGAATGTTTATACTCTGGTTAGCGGACTTCGGCAGACGACAAAAAAGAAGAACCCCGACCTTCGCGTCCGCCTGATATACCAGCGGTGGCAGTACCCACGCGGCTGCCGCCTCACCATATATACAGGGCCATTTAGTCGGAATCCCTTAACTATGTAATATGTCGTCTATCCTTACTCGTGACCTGATCACAACCCCACGACAAGCAGGCAAAGAAACCATCAGCGCAGGGCCGTCAGACCATCATTTCCAGGTGCAAAGGTAAGTATTATTTTATTCATGTGCAAGTTTTTACGGTTTTTTCACTCTTTTTCCTGCACAAATTTGGCGGTTTCGTGCGAAATGCTTATCTTTGCAATCAAAAACAAACAAAACAACAGTACATATAACATAAAAAGGTAAAAGATATGTATAAGACAATCACGGCCGAAGAGGCCGCATCCCTAATCAAAAACGATGACAGCCTGGGCCTTAGCGGCTTCACACCAGCAGGTGCCCCCAAGGCAGTAACAAAAGAACTGGCAAAGATAGCAGTCAGAGAACACGAGAAAGGCAACGAGTTCAAGGTGAGCCTCTTCACCGGAGCCTCCACAGGACAGAGCACAGACGGAGACCTCGCAGCGGCGAACGCAATAAAATTCCGCGCTCCCTACACCACGAACCCAGACTTCCGTACCCACGTAAACAAAAACGAAATAGCGTACAACGACCTGCATCTCTCACACATGGCGCAGGAATTACGCTACGGATTCTATGGACCACTCAACTGGGGAATACTCGAAGTCTGCAAAATAGAAGACGCAGGAGACAAGTACCACGTATATCTCACCGCAGCAGGAGGTATCGCACCATCAGTAGCACGCATGGCAGAAAAGGTGATACTCGAACTGAACACCTTCCACAGCGAAGGCGCTTCACTGCTGCATGATGTCTATGAACCCGCCGACCCACCATGCCGGCAGCCGATAATGATAACAAAGGTAAACGACCGCATAGGCACACCATACCTCGAAGTGGACAAGAAGAAGGTGGTAGGAGTAGTAGAATGTAACATTCCCGACGAGGCACGCGCCTTCAAAGGCTCAGACCCCGTGACCGACCAGATAGGCGCTAACGTGGCGCAGTTCCTCGTAAACGACATGAGACGAGGCATTATACCACCAGAATTCCTGCCACTGCAAAGCGGAGTAGGCAGCACGGCCAACGCCATTCTCGCAGCATTAGGACAGGACAAGAACGTCCCCGACTTCAATATCTACACCGAAGTATTGCAGAACGCCATCGTAGATATGATGCTCGAAGGACGCGTCAAGGACGCATCAACATGCTCGCTGACAGTTGACAACGAGTGCCTGATGAAGGTATATGACAACATTGACCACTTCGCCAAGCACTTAACAATACGTCAGTCGGAGATATCAAACTCACCAGAAGTAATACGCCGCCTGGGAGTGATAGCAATCAACACCGCAATAGAGGTTGACATATACGGCAATGCCAACTCCACACACATCTCAGGAACAAAGATGATGAACGGAATAGGCGGTTCTGGAGACTTCGAACGCAACGCCTATATCTCAATCTTCACCTGCCCCTCCGTTGCCAAAGGTGGCCTGATATCCTCCATAGTGCCGATGGTAAGCCATCAGGACCACTCAGAACACGATGTCAACGTGATAATAACAGAACAAGGAATAGCCGACCTGCGCGGAAAATCACCACTGGAACGCGCACACACCATAATCGAAAACTGTGCACATCCGGACTACCGCCCACTGCTGAGAGAGTACCTCAGCATAGCCACTGGCGGACACACACACCACAATCTGCCCGCAGCCTTCGCCATGCACGACACACTTCGCCGCAAGGGAGACATGCACCTGACGGAATTTGCAGAATATGTCAAGTAATGCAGAACGGTGAAGCGAAGAATACTAACATAACTAATATTAACCAATAAAATTGCAATCACTATGGCAAACTTAGAGAATTTCTCCCTGGAGGGAAAGAACGCATGGATTACTGGTGCCTCATACGGCATAGGTTTCAACATCGCCAAGGCCTTCGTTGCAGCCGGGGCGAAGACCATTATCTTCAATGACATCAACGAGGCAGCCCTCGAAAGAGGTCTCGCCAACTATAAGGAAGCCGGAATCACAAACGTAAAAGGCTACGTATGTGACGTTACTGACGAGGTAGGCGTAAAGGCTCTCGTTGAGAAGATACACCAAGAGGTAGGCCAGATAGACATACTCGTCAACAACGCAGGTATCATTAAGCGCATACCTATGCACGAAATGAAGCGTGCTGAGTTCCAGCAGGTAATCGATATAGACCTCGTTGCACCCTACATCTGTGCTGCCGCCGTGCTGCCGGAGATGATGGAGCGTAAGGAAGGCAAGATTATCAACATCTGTTCAATGATGTCTGAACTCGGCCGTGAGACCGTATCAGCATACGCAGCAGCCAAGGGCGGACTGAAGATGCTGACACGTAACATCTGTTCAGAATACGGTGAGTACAACATACAGTGTAACGGCATCGGCCCAGGCTACATCGCCACACCGCAGACAGCACCTCTGCGCGAGCGTCAGCCAGACGGCTCACGCCATCCGTTCGACTCTTTCATCTGTGCGAAGACACCTGCCGGCCGTTGGCTTGACCCATCAGAACTCGGCGGACCAGCCGTGTTCCTCGCATCAAAAGCATCTGACGCAGTGAACGGTCACGTGCTTTACGTGGACGGAGGTATTCTTGCCTACATCGGAAAGCAGCCAAAGTAAACAACAAGACATAACAGAGGCGGGGCGCATCGGTAGCAATACCAGTGCGCCCCGCTTGCGTATCACGCTGTAATGGGTGGTGAATAATGCTGTAAGAAGTTTTTAAGCCTTATCATATTGCCATTATAGTGTGATACACCTTATCTATGAAACGCTCGTAATCATTTAGTATCACTGTGTCCATAAACTCGTTGTAATCATGTGATGAAGGTGTTATCTTAGGACAAATACCCTTGTAATAGTCAATGTATTGGTCCATTGTCTTTAGTTCTTCGTTGTCAGGAATATGCACAACATAAATCAATGTTTTGTTTGGGGTGTGGTAGAATACATCGATGTTGTCCTTTGACAGCGTCACATATTTGCTGATGTTGTGGTCTGTGAATGTCTCCCATCTGATGACATTCTTGTCTTTGTCGTAATATGGCAGTTTGTCAAGTATTATAAATATCTGGAAATATGGACATTTGTTAGCCCTTATGTTGGCGGTTTCGCCCAGCATGTTCTCAAAATAGTTATTTGAGTTCTGTGAGTAGTTCTGCATTACGAACTTCACTGCGATGCCGCAAACAGGTTTCTCCTTATGCTTTATGGTTATGTCAACCATTTTGTCAATATACCGTCCTTCTATCTTTGCCTCTTTTCCTGCTCCGTATCCTTGTGCGAACACTGTGTATTCCTTATCCAATCGATTGGCTATGTCTTGCGCTATCATGCCGTGCAGAGGTTTTAGTTTGGCTGTGCTTCTGGAGGTTCCAGTCGTAAGGAACTCAGAAAACGAATTGGATATAGCCTTGAGAAACTCTTGGTTGTTCATAGTGATGTATTATGTTTAGTTTGTAATTCAGGAATTGTTCTACGTCTTTAGTGTTGAATGTATAGTATCCTCCGCTCTTATATTTCTTGATACACTTTACGTATTCCATGAAATCGTCGCTAATGAGGATGTCTTTTGCAGTGTCAATGTCGATGTCTCCGATGATGTAAAGACCGCTATATATGCCTTCTCCCTCTTTAACAGGTTCGATTTTGAGGTCAGAGGGGCTTCTTACCAGTGAGTTAATAGCAATTTTATATTTCCATACGTCACCCAATGCCTGTGTGCGTCCGTACAGGTACCAACCTTCATATTCAGGTTTTCCCTTCAATAAATGTTCTTTCTCTTTCTCAAAATGTTCCCTAAGTACGTAGTTGGAGAATATTTGTTCCTTTGGTAGTGGTTTGCCTTTTTTGTCATATGGAAACAGTCCCTTAGACCATTTGCCTGTTGAACCTTTTATAATTGGTATGGTGATGAACGTATCAGGGATGTCGTTGCCTATGAAACTTTTGTCTGCCAACGTTGCAAAGCCGTTCTTTACGCTTACGTATCTTTTGTAGTTTGCGGTCTTTACGTTCCTCAGTGTTCGCAGGCTTTCCTTGCTTGCAACGTAAAAGTATTGGCCCACGGTGACATCGTCATAACTTAGCCTTGTTACAAAATCATGCGTCAATGTATCTGAGTTGAAAGTGTAATAGTCGAACTCAGTAGTTTCTGCCCCTTTTGCAAATACGGAGATAAGTGTGTATGTCGTTATACCTTCAAAAGGTTGAAAGTGCCCTATGTCAGTCAGGGAGACGAGGTTCTTGTGCCTTAGTATGTAACTCCGCAGGTTGGTGGCGGCAACGCTGTGCAGCCATGATGACGGTGTGATGTAGCACATCTTGCCGTTTGCTGCCAGCATGTTGAATCCTATCTCAAAGAATACAAGGTACAAGTCTGTCATTCCTCCCTCTGCAAATTCGAATCGTTTTACGATCTCATACGTATCTTCAAGGTTATGAACTCTTACATACGGTGGATTGCCTACCACATAGTCCATTTTACCGTTGTATTCGTTTACGGTCAGTGTATCTTTATGGTGTATGTCCCATTTTACGTCGGTTATTCCGAACTTGGAAGCGAGGGCACTCATGTTTTTCATACATTTCTCGACAGCCTGGATATCGTTGTCAATTCCGTGGATATATGTCTCCAGTCCTAAGCGTATCTCGTCCTTGGAGAGACACCTCTTTATGCCTGTAAGAAGGTATCTCTCTGCTATTTGTATAAGGAAGGCCCCCTCACCACAACTGTTGTCGATGGCGTGTTTGCACAATATGTCATCGTCTGTTGTGTAACCAACGTACTCTAACATCTCATGCACAAGATAATCAGGTGTGAATACCTGTCCTATATGTTTCTCTCTTGTCTTTGCCGGCATTTTATGATTGTGTTTAGATTAGACATACAAAATTACAATAATTCCCGGATGTAACAAAGAAAATGACGATATTTCTTGCGTATCACGCTGTAATCAGCACCTGATAACAATGTAATCAGCACCCTTTTACACCGTAATCAGTACCCGATAACAATGTAATCAGCACCCTTTCGCAGGCAGGACAGCAGGGGACGGAGAAGATGACGGCAGATGACAACGGTGCGGGACACACACAGTCAGATAAGACAGGAACTTCTGCCGTAGGCAGGAATAAGGCGTATGCCCAAGCAAAGAAGAATTTGTAAACGTAACTTAAAAATCACCTTTTTGCTCATAAATTCTATAATAAAATGAGAAAAACGTGCGATTTTCAAGATTTTATGCGTAATTTTGCAGATGGTTTCGAAATTAATCATGTAATAAAGGCGGCAGGGCCACATGGCCGCCCATTGACAAAAACAGACTGATGACATCAAGAATATCCTTATTGGCTATCACGCTCGCTGTGGTATGTCTATGCACTTCATGCATTAGCAACGATGATGAGACGGTGACTTACGAAGACACGGCCGTAACAACATTCACGCTGGGGACGGTGAGGTGCTACCGCACTGTAAAGACCGCAGCAGGTAATGACAGCATATACTCATACACATACTCCGCCTCCACGGTGCCGATGTATATAGACCAGATAAACAAACGTATATACAACGAGGACTCATTGGTGGTGGGGACGGATGTGTCACGCGTGCTGACAACAATATACACCAAGAACAACGGCGTGGCACTGTTCAAGAATATAGCCGATGACAACTGGACACTGTATTCCTCCGCTGATTCGATAGACTACTCGGAACAGCGGACACTACGCGTGGTATCAAGTGACGGAGAGCACTTTGCGGACTACACCGTGGATATAGCAGTACACAAGGAATACGCCGACTCCTTCACATGGAGCCGTATGCCCTATGACGCAACCATCGCATCAATGAGAAAAATGAAGGCGGTGCAGGCAGGAAACACCATGTATCTCATGGGTTCAGACGCCTCGGGAGCGGTGAAACTGCTGTCATCACAAGACGGGGAAGCATGGGGTGAGGTCACGATGCCGTCAGAAGCAGACCTTGCCACAGCCACAGTGACGGCACATGACGACACGCTGAAGGTGTATGACGGCAGCAAGATATACTCCACCAGTGACGGCGTTACGTGGAAAACGGTGGTACCCGCCGTGGCATTGCAGACCCTGCTGGGTGGCATAAAAGACGAGATGTACGCCTTAGGCACCGACGGGAAGATAATGGTATCAAAGGATTACGGTACGACATGGGTGCAGGACGACATGGAAGATGCCACATACATAGACAACAGTCAGTATCTCCCCGCTACGGACATCAGCATGATAGCCGCAGTAACAAAGATGAACAGCGACGTGGCACGTGTCACCATGATAGGCAACAAGGCCCGCAGCGGCGCTGACGATGCAACGTTCAAGACCGCAGTAGTGTGGAACAAGGTGGTGGATAAGGAGGCACCGCAGGCGTGGACATACACCAACGTGGCGTGGAACAACTACACATACACCCTGCCACGCATGGAGAATCTCGTGGCAGTACCATACGCCGACGGCATACTCGCCATCGGCGGACAACCAATAAACAACTCCGCAGCACCATACACAACCATGTATTACTCGCCCGACTGCGGTGCAACATGGCACACACAGACAAGCATGAACGTGCCGGCAGCGTTCACGGCAGCAGAGAACGCCACAATGGTAGCAGACGGAAAAGGCCACTTCTATATCATAGGCGTAAACCCCAGTGCGACAGAAGAAGCAGACAAGTGCCTTATATGGCGCGGAAAGCAAAACAAGGTGACATGGAAAACACCTGACAAGTATTACGAATAACGAGTAAAAACCTCACGTGCGCATACATTATATATATATAAGACTGACACTGACGGTGCTGCTCACCCTCGCTGTCGCTACAAAAGCGGCGGCACAGAACGATGTGGAGTACCGCATGGAAATAGGCGCAGGAATAGGAATGACCGCCTATCAAGGCGACTTCAACGACGGGCTGTTCAAGGGTATGCAGCCATCGGGAGCCGTAGTGTTCCGTGCCATACTCAACCCCTACATGGCATTGCGCGTGTCAGGAATGTACACACAAGTAAAAGGAGACACGCAGGGCGTGACAACAGTATATCCCGCACTACTCGAAAACGGAGGATACACGTTCAAAAATACCCTCGGCGACCTCTCAGTGACGTATGAATACAATTTCTTTCCATACGGCACAGGACACGAATACAGAGGTGCCAAGCGCATAACACCATTCATATCCCTTGGCCTCGGCATGACATACGTAAGAAACAAGAACGGCACATGGGACTACTCCAGCACCTCACCACACAGCAATACAAAAAACACCATGTCAGCCAACGTGCCAATAGGGCTGGGAGTGAAGTACAAGATAGGCGACCGCATGAACCTCTCACTCGACTGGCAGATGCACTTCTCGCTCACAGACTATATAGACGGAGTAAAAGACCCGTACCGCATAAGCAGTTCAGGAACATTCAAAAACACCGACTGTTACTCCACACTGATGCTGGCACTGACGTACAGCTTCTCACCGAAATGCCCAACCTGTCAAAAAGAAAGATAAATGATAGACCCAAACCGCATACCACAGCACATAGCCATAATAATGGATGGCAACGGCCGATGGGCCACAGAACGAGGAAAACCACGCAGTTATGGCCACTCAGCAGGCACTGACACCATACGCGAAGTAACCGCCGACTGCGTCAGAATGGGCGTGAAATACCTCACGCTGTACGCCTTCTCCACAGAAAACTGGAACAGACCAGCGGAAGAAGTAGCAGCACTCATGGACCTCGTGCTGACACAACTGACAACAGAACTGTTCGACAAGAACAACGTTCGCTTCCGTGTCATAGGCGACAGAACACGTATGCCCGAAGCAGTGCAGAAAAGATTGCGCTACACAGAAGAACATACAGCCACATATACACGCATGACAGTAATCATGGCATTAAGTTACTCCTCACGATGGGAGATAACAAATGCCATGAAACTCGTGGCACAAAAAGTAAAAGACGGCACGCTGGCAGTAGAAGAAATATGCGAGAACACCGTGACAGAACACCTCAACACACACTTCATGCCAGACCCCGACCTGCTCATTCGCACCGGAGGAGAACAGCGAATATCAAACTATCTGCTCTGGCAGATAGCCTACGCAGAACTCTATTTCACCGATGTCTATTGGCCAGACTTCAACAATGACCACCTGATAAAGGCCGTGGAATACTACCAGTCCAAACAAAGACGCTTCGGAAAAACAGAAGCTCAGATAGAGGCCGAGCAATCAGAACAAAACAAGAAGTAATTATATGCTGTTAAGAAAAAACGCACTCCTGACAATACTACTACTGCTCTCCGCCGTAGTCACAATGTCACAGGAGAAGATAATAAACCCAGACATATCATATACGGCAAAGGTACGTATGTGTACCATAGCCGGAATAGCCGTCAGCGGGGTCGAGGACTACGAGGACTATATGCTCACAAGCATATCAGGACTGTACAAAGGACAGGAGATAAGCGTACCCGGCAACGAAATAACAGACGCCGTGAAGCGATACTGGAAGCACGGACTGTTCTCAGAAGTGAGGATTGCAGCAGACTCAATAGTAGCAGACTCCATCTATCTCCATATCTATCTGAAAACAAGACCACGCGTAAGCACAATCAATTACAACGGAGTAAAGAAGAAATCAGAACGCTCTGACCTCGAACAGAAACTCGGACTGCTGAAAGGTTCGCAGATAACACCAAACATGATAGCACGTGCCAAGATACTGGCACAGAACTACTATGAGGGCAAAGGCTTCAAAAACGCCGAGATAGAAATAAGACAACGCGATGACGTAACACAGAAAAACCACGTCATACTCGATGTAGATGTTGACAAAAAGCAAAAGACAAAGGTAAAGCACATCATCATAGAAGGCAACAAAGAGATACCAACCAAGAAACTAAAAGGCGGTATGTTCTCAAAAGGTGCATTGCAAAACCTGCACGAAGTCAACAAGATAAAGAACATATTTAAGAAGAAAAAGTTCACGCCGGAGCGTTATGCGGAGGACAAACAGAACCTCATAGCCAAGTACAACGAACTCGGTTACCGTGACGCCATTATCCTTGAAGACAGCGTTTCGTACTATGACGAGAAGCATGTTGACATATATCTTAAAGTATATGAGGGTCAGAAGTACTACATTCGCAACATAACATGGGCGGGAAACACGGTATATAAGACAGATGTCCTTGCCAATATGCTCGGTATGAAGAAAGGAGACGTCTATAACCAGACACTCCTTAACAAGCGACTTAAGGACGATGAAGACGCCGTTGGCAACGCATACTGGGACCACGGATATATCTTTTACGAGTTGAACCCAGTGGAAATAAACATCGTAGGCGACAGCATTGACCTTGAAATGCGTATCAGAGAGGGTGTGCAGGCACACATATCACACGTCCGTATCAACGGTAATACACGACTATATGAAAAGGTTGTGAGGCGAGAATTGCGCACAAAGCCGGGTGATCTCTTCTCAAAGTCAGCGGTAATGCGTTCTTGCCGTGAGATAATGTCAATGGGACACTTCGACCAAGAGAAGGTACAACCCGACATAAGACCTAACGGTGAGGACGGAACAGTGGACATAACGTGGGATCTTGAGCAAAAGTCCAACGACCAAATAGAGTTCTCTCTCGGTTGGGGACAGACCGGTGTGATAGGCAGAATAGGCCTGAAACTCACCAATTTCTCTATGGCTAACCTCTTCAACAAGAACAAGGAGCACAGGGGAATACTGCCCGTGGGTGACGGCGAGACACTCTCCATCGGTGCGCAGACAAACGGAACGTACTACCAGTCATACAACATCTCATACTCAACGGCATGGTTTGGTGGTAAGAGACCTATACAGTTCAGCGTCGGAGTGTTCTATTCCAAGCAGACAGACGTAAACTCTAACTACTACAACTCTAACTGGTACAACAATTACAGTTACTATTACAGCGGTTACGGTTCATCATATAACTACTCTTCTTATGAGAACTACTATGACCCAGACAAGTATGTTCAGTTGTTAGGAGGTTCTATTGGCTGGGGCAAGCGCCTGCGTTGGCCGGACGACTACTTCACCCTTATGGCCAATCTGTCATACACTCGCTATATGTTGAAGAACTGGAGTTACTTCCTTGTGAACAATGGCAACTGTAATAACCTCAACATTGGCTTGACACTGGCACGTACCTCTACTGACAACCAGATGTTCCCGCGTAGCGGTTCATCGTTCGAGTTGTCTGTTACAGCCACTCCGCCATGGTCACTTTTCAGCAATAAGGACTACGAACACCTTGCCACTGACGTGAACTCCCCGTCTTATTCCAGCGAGCAGCAGGAGAAATACCGTTGGATAGAGTATCACAAGTGGAAGTTCAAGTCACGCACCTACACCGCGTTGTCAAGTGCGCAGAAGTGCTTTGTGCTTATGACAAGGGCAGAGATAGGTATCCTTGGCGCATATAACAAGTATAACAAGTCTCCTTTCGAGACGTTCTATATGGGCGGTGACGGTATGTCCGGCTATTCAAGCAGTTATGCGGAGGAGACCATCGGACTGCGAGGTTACGAGAATGGAGCCCTCACTCCATACGGTGCATCGGGCTATGCCTACGACCGTTTCTCCCTGGAACTGCGCTATCCTTTCATGCTTGGCAACACTATCATCTACGGTCTCGGCTTTGTGGAGGCAGGAAACGCATGGCATGAAACAAGGAATTTCAACCCCTTCGACATGAAACGCTCTGCCGGTCTGGGTGTGCGTCTCTTCCTTCCGATGGTGGGTCTCATGGGACTTGACTGGGCATACGGCTTTGACAAGGTCTATGGCACGAAGGGCGGAAGCAACTTCCACTTCATCCTCGGTCAGGAGTTCTAATACGAGTAACCGCCAGCGGTGTGGCAATCGTCCCATCGACAAGAAAAGAAACAACATTAACAACAGCGTGGAATATGAAAAAAATACTCTTCACATTGATTACACTGTGCGCTGCACTCACTGCTAATGCGCAGAAATATGCACTCATCGACATGGAGTACATATTGAAAAACATACCCGCTTACGAGCGCGCCAACGAGCAGTTGGCACAGGTTTCCAAGCGTTGGCAGGCTGAGGTAGAGGCTCTTAACACCGAGGCTACAACGATGTATAAGAACTATCAGAACGAGGTAGTGTTCCTTTCTCAGGAGCAGAAGCAGCAGAAGCAGGACGCAATAATGAAGAAGGAGAAGGAGGCCGCTGACTTAAAGAAGAAGTATTTTGGCCCGGAGGGAGAACTTTTCAAGAAGCGTGAGAGCCTCATGTCGCCCATACAGGACGAGATATACAATGCTGTTAAGGAGGTGGCAGAACTCCGCGGCTACCAGATGGTGATCGACCGTGCCTCTGACAACGGCATAATCTTCGCCTCACCGAGGATTGACATCTCCAATGAGGTGATGCAGAAACTCGGTTACTGATGCCCCACGGCCGCCGGCACGGTGGCGCATTAAGGGCCAGTCAGCGGTGCAGGGCGTGACAATCGCCGCCATGCAGCGTGAGTGACACCGCCACGCTGCGTGACAGTCAGCGGTGCAGGAAAGAAACATTAATAACAAAAAACAATAGAATTACAGACAAAATGAAAAAGATTATCATCGCACTCGTAGCAGTGTTTGCAGTGACACTCAGCGCAGATGCACAGAAGTTTGGCCATGTTGACACACAGTCAATCATGCAGAGCCTTCCAGAACTCACAAAGGTAAACGGTGAGTTGCAGGCCATAGCCCAGCAGTATGACAACGACATCAAGGCTATGCAGGAGGAACTCCAGCGCAAGGCCGAGGAGTATGACAAGAACAAAGCAACCATGAGTGCCACAGCACAGCAGGAGCAGGAGAAGGCCTTGCAGGATATGTACGCCAAGATACAGCAGACGGCACAGCAGAACCAGCAGGAGTTCCAGAAGCAGCAGGCAGAGAAGATGCAGCCAATACAGCAGAAGATAGTTACCGCCATACAGAACGTTGGTAAGGCCGGACAATATACATACATCTTCGAGCAGGGCGCAGCACTTTACATCGGCAGCGGTTCCAAGGACGTAACCTCTGAGGTAAAGGCAGAAATCAACAAACTCAAGTAATGCTATAACACGGAGGTTTGTGGGTTGTGGGACAGCGGTCCACCCGTCATGCGGGTGAGGTGTCCCGCAATCCACAAACCACTTTTAGCCCCTCTGCGCTGCAACAGCCCCCCTATTCTGTTAACACACCCCACAGTAATGACAATCACTATGAAGAAAACAATCATTACCCTAACCCTGTTTCTTCTCACTGCGGTAGTTACTCATGCGCAGGAGATGAAGATAGGGCATTTCAGTTACAAGGCAGTCCTGCAGTCCATGCCGGCCTATACCACCGCTACTGTAAGCATGGATAAGTTGCGTAAGCAGTATGCTGACGAACTGGAAGGCGCACAAAAGGAGTTCAATGAGAAGTATGAACTCTTCCTTGGGCAGCAGGCACAACTCGCTGAAAGCATAAGACAGAAGCGACAGTCAGACCTTCAGGCTCTTCTGGAGCGCAACGAGCAGTTCAAGAAAGAATCAGAACGCTTGCTGGCACAGGCTGAAAAGGAGGTCATGGCCCCTCTGCATGAGAAGATTCGCAACGCCATTGCCACACTGGGGCGGCAGGGCGGTTACGCCGTGATAGTCAATACCGACAGCGAGGCCTGCCCGTTTATCTCTCCCGCACTCGCCGTTGACGTGACACCAACCCTTTTAGACCTCACAAAATGACCGCACCCATCGGTGTCTTCGACTCCGGTTATGGCGGTCTCACCATCCTTCAGCAACTGCGGAAGGCACTGCCGGAGCGTGACTTCATATATCTTGGAGACAATGCCCGCGCCCCTTACGGTCCGCGTTCCTTCGATGTTGTCTATGACTTCACCCGTCAGGCGGTGCTGAGGCTGTTCGATATGGGCTGCCACCTCGTCATACTTGGTTGCAACACCGCCTCGGCAAAGGCACTGAGAAGCAT
Organism: Prevotella sp.; assembly: GCA_022774105.1. Classification (GTDB taxonomy): domain Bacteria; phylum Bacteroidota; class Bacteroidia; order Bacteroidales; family Bacteroidaceae; genus Prevotella. The sequence goes on along the minus strand of JALFNY010000058.1, from coordinate 6,163 downwards.
ACAGCAGAACGACCTCCCTATATATAATAAGGAGCGATTCGGCATCACCAGTCCTGCGCAGAAGCCTTGGGGCGGCAACAGGGTGCTCGGAGTGATACGCCCCACGGTAGAGATTATCGGCAGTCTTACCACCTCACGCCATGTGGGAGTGGTGGCAACGGAGGGCACGGTGCGCTCAGAGAGTTACACACTGGAGATTGCCAAACTCCACCCCGACATCGTTGTGACGGGCCAGCCGTGCCCGCTATGGGCAGCGATAGTAGAGGCCGGAGAAGCAGAAAGCCAGGGAGCAGAATACTTTGTGCGCAAACGCATCATGCAACTATTGTCAAAAGACCCCCTGATAGACACCATCATACTCGGTTGCACGCACTATCCGCTGCTGATGAATGCCATTCGCCGCGTCACGCCAGAGGGCATACGCATCGTCTCGCAGGGAGAATACGTGGCAGCATCACTGGCTGACTACCTGCGCCGACACCCCGACATAGACCAGCGTTGCAGCACGAACGGAAGCATGGAGTACCTCACCACCGAGTCGCCAGAACGCTTCAAGGAGTGCGCCGCCATGTTCCTGCATGAGGAAGTAGCAGTGAAACATATCGACCTGTAATATGGTCAGAGACCATGACACAACCATTGCCGCATAGTAGCAACACCGCTCACGTGCGGCATTTCTTATGCCTAACACGGTAGCCACGTGCCCCTTTCCCCACTGCCGCGCACCTTGCGCCTTGCAATCAGCAGCAGATTACGTAGCAATCAGTGGCAAATCACGTAGCAGTCAGCACCTGATTATATTCTAATCAGCACCAGATTGCAGGGCGGTGCATCGCAATACCCTCCGCCAGCCACTGCCGCCAACCCACCGTGCAAGCCGTCACGCCACGCACGGCAGTGCCGTGTCTCAGAGGAATTTCTCCATCCATATCATGTCAAACCACTCCCCGAACTTATATCCGCACCTGTGAAAATGCCCCACTTTCACGTAACCCATCTTCTCATGGAACAGTGGGCTCTGGCGTGTCAGGTGGCAGTTCTCACCCTCAACCCACGTTATGCTGGCGTAAAGGTTCACTATCCCCATCGCCTTCAGCCGCCGCTCCAGTTCCCCGTAGAGCGCAGTGCCGATGCCACCACGGCGGCAGTCCTCACGAATATAAATAGACACCTCCACACAGTGGTTATAGGCCGGACGAGGACGCAGCGTCCCCGCGTATGAATACCCTACAATATCCCCACTCTCGTCAGTAGCCACAAGGTAGGGAAACCTCTCAAGCGTCTTCACGATGCGGTGGCGGAAATCATCAACCGAGGGCACCTCCAACTCAAACGTGATGCCTGTCTTCTCCACGTAGGGAGCGTAAATAGCCAGCAAAGCCGAGGCATCAGCGGCAGTGGCAGAACGTATCACTATCATAATAACGTACCTAAAATGATAGTGCAAAGTTATCCCTTTTTCCCAAAACCACAAAGACCACAAAAGGAAAAACCACGAAAAACACCGTGAGAAAAAGTTAATACATGCAAAAAACACACGTTATGACCGAGCAAAGTTGTTCATGTCAAGCAAACTTAGTACATTTGTAGCACGGTCACACAGCCCGCAACAGAAAACCAAGACGAATGAAACAGACCCTCTTACTAACGCTGACCCTCGCCCTCTCCCTGTCCGCTGCAGCGCAGTCAGAACGCTACGGCACGGAGAAAGACATGCCCCTGTTCTACCAACAGTTAAAAAAACAACTGACATACCCCTGGTCATGGCAGAACAAACGCCACACCATGACCTTTGACCAGTGGCGTGAGGAGGCGCGCCGGCAGGTGGCAGCCACCATGCAGCAGGCACCGCCAGCCCCTGAGACGTATGACTATGAAGTCGTGGCACGCGAAAAACGTGAAGGATACGAAGCACAAAAAATACTCTTCAACATCAACGCCTGGGAGAAAGTAATGGCATATCTCCTCGTGCCGGACACAAGGAAAGCCCCCGCCCTGCTCATGCTCCACGACCACGGAGCACACTTCTCCATAGGAAAAGAAAAGATGGTGCGACCCTTTGAAGTAGATTCCACACTGCTTGCCGACGCCGATGACTGGGCACAACGATGCTATGACGGCATATATGTAGGCGACGAACTCGCCAAAGCCGGCTATGTAGTGCTGTCAATAGACGCACTCTTCTGGGGCGACCGCGGCAGAAAAGAAGGCGTACGCTATGACTCCCAACAGGCACTGGCAGCAAATATGCTGCAAATGGGCACCTCATGGGGCGCATGGATAACGTGGGACGATATGCGGGCAGCACAGTTTCTTGCCCATCTCCCCATGGTTGACAAAGGCAGGGTAGGCTGCCTCGGATTCTCAATGGGCTCATACCGCTCGTGGATGCTCGCCGCAATGAGTGACGAGGTGAAGGCAGCAGCAGCCATATGCTGGATGAATGACACGGAAAACCTTATGACACTAACCAACAACCAGAACAAAGGAGGCTCGGCATACTCAATGCTAATACCAGGAATACGCAACCTGATGGACTATCCACACGTAGCATCACTCGCCTGCCCAAAACCCATGCTGTTCTACAACGGCGACAAAGACAAACTCTTCCCAGTGCCAGGAGTGCAGAACGCATACCGTGAAATGCGAGAAGTATGGCACGAACAAGGAGCAGACAACAAACTGATAACACGCATATGGCAGGAAAAACACTTCTTCAACCGCGCCATGCAAGAAGAAGTAAAACTCTTCTTCAACAAGCACCTGTAAACAAATAGAACAGGACAAAATGCTCGCTTTTGCAATGCGCAGTTGGCAAAAAACAGGAAAAAACACGTCAATAGCAACATTTAGAGCAAAAAAATTTGTCAGAAAAAAAAGAAAACAGTAACTTTGCAAACGTAAAAACGGAATTGGTTCCAGTAAAAGCAGAGTTTCTCAAAAAAACACAAAAACAAAAGACCAATGGTAAATTACAAAGATCTCGGCCTTGTAAACACCCGTGAGATGTTCAAGCGCGCCGTTGCTGGGGGATATGCTATCCCAGCATTCAACTTCAACACAATGGAGCAGATGCAGGCCATCGTGATGGCTGCAGTAGAGACAAAGTCACCTGTCATAATGCAAGTATCAAAAGGTGCACGCAACTATGCTAACGGCACAATACTACGTTACATGGCAGAAGGCGCAGTAGCATACGCAAAAGAACTCGGCTGTGAGCACCCAGAAATAGTGCTTCACCTCGACCACGGTGACAGTTTTGAACTCTGCAAGAACTGTATCGACATGGGCTTCTCATCAGTAATGATAGACGGCTCACACCTGCCATACGAAGAAAACGTAGCACTGGCAAAGAAAGTAGTTGACTACGCTCACCAGTACGACGTAACAGTAGAAGCAGAACTCGGAGTACTCGCAGGAGTAGAAGACGAGGTACGCGCAGCAGAATCACACTACACAAAGCCAGAAGAAGTAATAGACTTCGCAACACGCACTGGCTGTGACTCACTCGCTATATCAATAGGCACATCACACGGAGCACACAAGTTCACACCAGAACAGTGCACACTCGTTAACGGAGTGCTCGTGCCACCACCGCTCGCATTCGATATCCTCGCAGAAATAGAGAAGAAACTCCCTGGATTCCCAATCGTGCTACACGGCTCATCATCAGTGCCAATGGACGAGGTAAACACCATCAACCAGTTCGGAGGACACCTCGAAGCAGCAATAGGAATACCAGAAGAGCAGTTACGTCAGGCCGCTAAGTCAGCAGTATGTAAGATAAACATCGACTCAGACTCTCGACTCGCTATGACAGCAGCAATACGTAAGCACATGGCAGAGCACCCAGGAGACTTCGACCCACGTCAGTATCTCAAACCAGCACGTGAGAATATGAAGAAGATGTATATCCACAAGATTGTGAATGTACTCGGCTCAGACGGGAAATTAGCAGAATAAATTATATCTCATAATATTATAAAGGGGGAAGTACTTAACGTGAGTTACGTCTTCTCCCGCTTTTTTTGCCCTTAGACTTGCGTGGTATTAGGTTGTAGGTCGTGAGGAATCAGGTTGCAGGAGTTTAGGTTTGATATGTAGGCTTACGGTCATTGAGCCGTTGTGTCTGATGCGATAACGCAGTAAACAACCCCCAAAAACGCCGAAAATCACATCAAAAAGAAAAATAATTAAGGAAAAACTTGCAGGTTTCAGAAAAAGGTTGTACCTTTGCACCGCAATTAAGAAAATAGTTGCACACCGATAAATACTCTTCAATCGGGCGTTTAGCTCAGCTGGTTCAGAGCATCTGCCTTACAAGCAGAGGGTCGGCGGTTCGAATCCGTCAACGCCCACCACATTTTAATGACAGACGAAGAGTTATGCAATCGGGCGTTTAGCTCAGCTGGTTCAGAGCATCTGCCTTACAAGCAGAGGGTCGGCGGTTCGAATCCGTCAACGCCCACTTCTCTCTCTCTAACTCTTTTTAATCCCGCGACCGAGTAACATTGGCTGCGGGATTATACGTTTATCAGGCACTGACGAGGTGACGGGACGGGCGTAGGCAGAGGGCGGTGAGAGGAAAGAAAAATAACGTGCCTTTTCTTCTTTATCTCAGAATTTATTCATAACTTTGCACGGAGATACTAACAATAAACAAGCATATACATGAAAAGAAACCTTGAGACCATCTGCATACACGGCGGATGGAAGCCACAAAAGGGCGAGCCACAGCAGTTGCCCATCTATCAGAGCACTACATTCAAATATGACACCAGCGAGCAAATGGCGCGCCTCTTCGACCTGAAAGATGAGGGATATTTCTACACACGCCTTGCAAACCCTACCAACGATGCCGTGGCAAAGAAGATTGCCGCTCTCGAAGGGGGCGTGGGGGCAATGCTGACAAGCAGCGGACAGGCAGCAAACTTCTATGCCGTGTTCAACATTTGTGAGGCAGGAGACCACTTCATCACAAGCAACACGATATACGGTGGGACGTTCAACCTCTTTGGGGTGACAATGAAGAAACTCGGGATAGAATGTACTTTCGTTGACCCTGACTGGGACGACGAGCGTATAGAGCAGGCCTTCAGGCCAAACACAAAATGCTTCTTCGGTGAGACTATCTCCAATCCCGGTGGTAATGTCTTTGACATCGAACGCTTTGCCAATATGGCTCACAGGCACGGAGTACCCCTCATCGTTGACAATACCTTCGCCACGCCAATCAACTGCCGACCCTTTGAATGGGGATGTGACATTGTCACACACTCAACAACAAAGTATATGGACGGTCATGCCACACAGGTGGGAGGAGCAATAGTAGATAGCGGAAACTTTGACTGGGACGCACACGCAGACAAATTCCCTGGCCTCACAACGCCAGATGAATCATACCACGGTCTGACATACACCAAGGCGTTCGGCAAGATGGCATACACCACAAAACTGGTGAGCCAACTGATGCGTGACCTCGGAAGCATACCAGCACCGCAAAACTCGTTCCTGCTAAACCTCGGACTGGAAACTCTGCACCTGCGTATGCGTCAGCACTGTAACAATGCACAACGGGTGGCAGAATGGCTGGAAGCCAACGACAACGTGGCATGGGTCAACTACGCCGGTCTGAAGTCAAACAAATACCACGCCCTGGCACAGAAATACATGCCCGACGGCACCTGTGGCGTGATAGCCTTCGGACTGAAAGGCACACGTGAAGACGCCATAAAGTTTATGGACAACCTTGATTTCATCTCTATCGTCACACACGTGGCCGACGCACGCACCTGCGTGTTGCACCCAGCAAGCCACACACACCGTCAACTCTCTGACGAACAACTGCGTGAGGCGGGAGTAGCACCAGACCTCGTGAGACTGTCAGTGGGAATAGAGAACGTGGAAGACATCATAGCAGACCTGCAACAGGCAATGGAAAAGATGAAGTAACGCCACAAACCTCGCACCATAATCAGGCGACGGACAAGGGCGAAGAGAGGGGAATAAACTGCAAAGAGACACTGTAAGAGAAAATGAATGTTAAAAACAAAGAGCATTATGCAGTGTTATAGAAAAAATATGTATCTTTGCATATAGAATCATGCGCGCGCCGTGGCGTACCACGTAAACGGCGTTGTGACATGATGAGGGAGCAGCGGCT
>JALFNY010000047.1 GCA_022774105.1 Prevotella sp. | reverse complement strand
TCCACGGCAAAGTGATTCTCCTTCACCTCTATCGCAGGATTTCTGCGCACGGCCTCTATGAGCCCACGTTGTATCTCCGCTCCGGTGTCGTCGGCGTGATGTAATATGCGGAATTCAGAATGGCCTCCCTCACGGTGCAGGTCAAACTCTCCGTCCTCCATACGGTCGAAGTTCACACCCCAGTTCACCAGTTCCTTAATCTGCGACGGAGCCATGCGCACCACCTGTTCCACGGCAGCACGGTCAGAGATATAGTCGCCCGCTATGATGGTGTCCTCTATGTGTTTCTCAAAGTCGTCAACAATGACGTTTGTCACTGACGCCACACCACCCTGTGCAAAATTTGTGTTTGCCTCCTCCAACGAGGTCTTACATATAAGGCATATCCTGCCCTTGTTAGCCCTTGCTACCTTCAAGGCATAACTCATCCCGGCCACTCCCGACCCGATGATGAGGAAATCGTATTTGTATGTCATAAATCTTTCATGCCCCACCCTGCCTTCTCGCTCACTGTCCCCGCCTGTATTCATAGTCTGTTGGGGACGTCCGCTGTCAGGGCGCACGGTTTGAGGGGGTTAGTAATAGTTGTTGTTCATTTATTTTACGTAATTACCGTATAATGTGCAAAGTTACAGAGATTTTTCCATACCGCCAAATCTTTCCCTTCTTTTCTTTCTCTCCCCCTTCACTCTCTCGCTATGCCTACGGCCAACATCTCTGGATTATCCCATTTAGGTCGTTAGTTTTGGGCTGCGCTTTCCTCTTTTAGTGGGGAGAAACAAAAAACAGTGTTTACCCCATTATAAAGAGGTAAACACTGTTTTTTCTTGTGGGGCTATCACCCAGCCTGCCTTATCTTGTCAGTGAGAACTTCAAACTTAATCCGAAGTCTTGTGTGACAGTGGGGTAACTGCCGGCAGAGAGCAGTGGTGTGTTACTCTGACGATCATAGTAGAAACTCATGGTGAGCAGTCGTGAAAGACTATAGTCAGCAGAGAAGGCAAGTTTGAAAGCGTCATTGCCTGAGGTTGCTGAGGATGTAATGGTGGCGATGTCTCGCGTGATGGCTGCCTGCGACCTAAGGCTTATGTCAAGGCGTAGGTTGAGGTCATGGGCAAAGCCCTTATTCTTATTGGTAGTCCGCTCAGAGGTGTTCTGGGTGCTGTCTGCTCCGCGTCGTGTGGCGGCAGCCTTGAGTGCCCGACTACGCATGAAACGGAAATCGGCTATCTTGTATCCTACACCGAATACCCAGTCCTTGGAGATGGCTTCGTTTATCTGCACACTGGTCATGGAGAGGTTAAGCACTCGTGTGGTGCGGTATTCTGCCTTGAAGGTGAGGTTGTTGGGCAGAGTGAAGTCTATGCCGAGGAGTGGTGAGAAGGCTTCATTGATACTAACGGTAGAGATGTTGTACATGGAGTTGGGCACGGGGTTACCTGTGCTTACATCTGTGATGAAGCCTATCATATCGCCCATGAGTTGTTTGTACGAGGCGTAACTGTTGTATGACCCTATGGCAAAGACACTCTTGTATGAGTGGTTGAGGTTTACGCTCTTGAAGTATTGTTTTACCCAAGGGATTTGTGTGAGCCCACTGTAACGCACGGTCCAGTTGGGTAACATTCTGCGTAAGGTTGGGAAGAGTGCAAGGTCGCTGTTACCTGTATATGCATCGAGAAAGGCAGGTATCATTACATCTGCGCTGTACTTGTTGACACTGCCGTTGGCGGTGGGATTGAACTTCTGTCCTGCGAGTGTTGTCCCTGCCGGATAGATGCTGCCAGTGTACTGGTTCTGCACCCGTGCCTGGTAGTTATCGAGGGAGCGGCAGAATGTCTCGAACGATGCTGAGTGGTAGTTGTTTGTAGCATCGCCCATTCCCTCAAAGGCTGACTTGATGCTGATGGTGGTCATGGAGAACGAGCCGCTCTGCGTAGTGGGACTGCCGGCATAGATGTACTGTATAGACTTTGCCGTGGTCTTGGTACGTGACATATTTAGGTCCATCTTCAGGTTGCGCAGTGGTTCGAGGGTCATCTTCACTTGTAAATCCTGACTGGTGCTGGTGGTAGCGGGAGTAGCGAAAGATTCTCCGGCCTCGCTGCCGAGCAGCCAGCCGTTGTCGCGTGCTTTCTCTATATAACTATCTCCTACCATGCCGAAGGCGAAATCAAGACCAGGGCGCATCACTCCTCCTGTCCTCTGACCGAAGATGTCGCCCACGTTGGGCATATAACCTGGCAGGACGAGGGAGTACTGGGTGCGGTAGGTGAGATTGATGTTGCGCACCATCATCAGCAGGCGTGCTGTTCCCTGTGCGAGTTTGTACCATGTCTTGTCCTCTAACGGCTCAAGGGCAAGTACAGAGAGTTTCATAGTGACAGCGCTGTCAGCGTTGTTTGTTATCTTTATCTTGTTCTCATCAACCTTGCGATATTTTACCTCTATGGCCCGGCCGTTCTTGTCTTTTGCTGATACAAGGATTCTTCTTGTCTTGCGTCCATGGGTGATGACAATGGCGGTGTCGGCATTGATAGTTATCTCGCGTGTGAAAGTGTTGCGCTTCTTGCGTTCGTCAGCGAGTTTTGCCTGCTCTGCTTCTGCGGCCTTCTTTGCCTGCTCTGCCTCTTCTGCCGTAGGTTTCTGTTCTTTCTCTTTTGTATCTTTTGCTGGTGTAGCAGGTTTCTTTGCTGTGGTCTTACGAGTTGTTACAGGTGGACGATTGTATTTCTCGTTTACCTTTTTTAGGAAAGGGACATGATTGTATAGTTTCACCATGTCAAGGGTGGAGTTGATATTTATAGCACGGTTGGTACTGATGGTGTTACCGTATGACGTGCCGTCCTCTTGATATGTGCCTCTTGCCCACTGGTACGTGGCACTGTATGAACTGTTCGCCTGCAACCAGTCTAATATTGGTAGCAGGTACAAAGGGAGTATGTATGAGGCGGTGAAGTTCTGGTTATAGTCGAGTGGTGTTCCGAGATGCTTGATACTGCGCCACACGGAATCTTTCCATATCTGATAGCCCTCAGGGTTGAGGTCTTTGTTAACTTGCTGGTCAGGTTCTTCTATTTCTGCTCGCGTTGCGCTTTGGAAGTTGAGGTGCAGGTTTTTGGTAAGATCCCACCTCATTGAGAACTCACGATTCCACAGGAACTGTGAACTGAACGTTGCTGGTATTCCGCCTGTTGCACCCAAATCGTCGAGATCTCGTTCCTGCATCTCATAATAGTTGCGTGTCATCTCAGAATTAGCGGAGATGTTCTGCGGGAGATAGTTGAAAGCGAATTGCTTGAGTATGTCATAGTATTTCGATTTTGACTTCACCTTCTTAAACGGGGTGAGAGGTTTGTATAAGGGTGTCCATGAGTAGTTTATTGCTCCTCTCCATTGTTGTTCGTTCTCATATACGGTGGTTTGCCCGTCAGTATGTCTATCAGAACGACTGTAAGAGAATGTAAAGTTAGCCGGGTCGTATGGCATAGGGTGTCGCTTTGTGGATATGCCTACACGCATACCTGATACGGAGAAGTTCTTGCTGACGGTGTTGGTGATAGCGATGCTGCGTATGGAATCCTTTTCCTGCTCGTTTGCAGCGCTTTCAAGGGCGTCATCAAGGAGCATATCTGTATCAAGAGGGTTATACTTCGGTGTGGTCTTCTCGTGTGTGACACTGTAATATACTGGTATGGAGACTTTCGCCTTCTCTGGGAAGAATTTCCCAAGTTCAAAGTTTGTGGTGACGGTATATGAACCAAACTTGTCCGTAGTGCGTTCTGTTACCTTCTGCTCCAGACCGCCATAACCATCGCTGACATACTTTCCTGAGGCCGCCACACTGCCAAAATCAGAGAGTTGTACATTGAGGTTTGCTGCGGCTGCCCATCCTCCATTACTTTCAGGTTCGAGCATTCTCAACTCGTTGACCCATACTTCTCCTGCTTTTACTTCTGGTGCCTTGTTTCTTACACCTATCATCATTACCTTCACCTCTCCCAATGAAGGGT
>JALFNY010000024.1 GCA_022774105.1 Prevotella sp. | reverse complement strand
TGTCATTATCCCCCAACTTGGTGGACATTGTACAGAGATGAAGATCCATGGTATTTGGACGTTCTGTCTTCATCCATCTGCAATGAGCGATGAAAACTTTTTAGCTACAGAAAACTTTCTGAAAGCTCACAAATCGGAATTTATATCATTTTCAGATTTAGATTTATCCAATTTGAAAGGAAAGTCAATCATTGACAAACTTCTTTCATGGACATATTTTACGAGAAGAAAACTAAGAAAATAATATCTTATGAAACCAATTATCGCACTCCTTACAAACAACGACGATGATGTCTATTGTTTCCGAAAGGAACTGATTGAAGGACTCATCGATGAAGGGTATGAGATGCTTGTATCGTGTCCTGACGGACCGAAGTTCGAGCTGATGAGGAATATTCCCTTCATCTATGACAATCCCGACATTGACCGTAGAGGTACCAACCCTATTGCTGACACAAAGCTGATGTGTCATTATTGGCGGCTGTTCCGCAAGTATCGTCCTGCTGTGGTATTGACCTATACGGCAAAGCCAAATGTGTATGCAAGTATTGCTGCGCATTGGATGGGCATTCCTGTAATAAATAACCTCACAGGCCTTGGGTCGGTGGTGAATGAAAGTGGACTTAAGAAGGCTTTCATCATGTGGCTGTTCAAGCTGGCATACCAGAAGTCGGCTTGCATGATGTTTCAGAATGCAACCAACATGCAGGTGGCGATCGATGCAGGCATGGTGAAGGGTGACTACAAGTTGATTCCTGGTTCGGGCGTGAACACCGACCGTTATCCGCTTCAGCCTTATCCCGATGGTGGTGACGGTAAAACAGGTGCAACTGTGGTATTCAATTACATTGGCCGAGTGCTTAAAGACAAGCGAGTAGATGACTATATCGAGGCGGCAAAGCGCATCAAGAAAGAATTTCCGCAGACGGAATTCAATATTCTTGGCTTTATTGAACCTACCGAGAATCATTATGAGGCAGAACTGAAGGAACTGGGTGAAAAAAATATTGTCATTTATCGGGGTAGCCAGAAGGATATTAAGCCGTTTGTCACTTGCGCTCATTGCACCATTCATCCTTCCACATACGGTGAGGGTATGAGTAATGTGCTACTTGAGAGTGCTTCTTCTGGTCGCTTTTTGATAACTACGGATAATCCAGGATGTCAGGAGACCGTAGAGGATGGAAAGACTGGCTTCATCTATCACGGGGAAGATGTAGATGCCTTGGTAGATGCCATCAAGCGTTTCCTTGCTTTGCCTAATGAGATACGTAAGAAAATGGGGGAAGCTGGAAGGCAAAGAGTGAAAGACAATTTCTCTCGTGAGATTGTTGTGGAGGCGTATAAGAGTAAGATTAAAGAGTTGTTGAAATAAATATTATTATGACATACAAAGAAATTTATGACATTGCAATGCCAGAGAAAAAGCGAAAAGAGGAACGTTGGAACTTGTGGGTTACAATTGCAGTAAGACCACTATCAATTCTGTTAACAGTACCCTTTACAAACACTAATGTAAAACCGACTACGATTACAAAATGGTCGGTACTTGCAAATTTAATTGGTTTCTTTTTAGTGGCTTTTGCTCAAAATTTGACAATTAGCATTATTGGATGGCTGTTCTTCTTTATTTGGGCAATATTAGATGGAGTAGATGGCAATTTGGCAAGGAGTACAAATCAGTGTTCTCCAATGGGTGATTTGTGGGACACTATGGGTGGTTATGCCGCAATGGTTCTTATTTATTTTTCAGCTGGTATTGCTGCCTATTTTGACGATGGTGTCTTTATGTTGTTTGACAAATATTGGTTGCTAATACTTGGTGGTGCCACTGCCGTCATGTCGATATTTCCTCGTCTTGTAATGCATAAAAAGAAGTCGTCAAATATGGAAGATAAGTCTGTAAAGGCCATCTCAGACAAACAGAATTTCAGTCTTTCAAAGATAGCAGCTATGAACATAGTATCACCATCTGGTTTTATGCAGGTATTATTCCTAATAGCAATCCTATTCCATGTACTCAATATTTTTACTATATTCTATTTTATTGTAAATCTCGGTATCATGACGATGAGCCTGAGAAGTCTTCTTAAAGAATAGTATATGATGAAAGTAATAACATACGGTACATACGATCTTTTGCATCAAGGTCATATCAACCTCCTACGAAGAGCAAAGGAACTTGGTGACTATCTCATAGTTGGAGTCACCAGCGATTCTTTTGATCGAGGACGTGGAAAACTCAATGTGCGAAACAATGTATTGGAGCGTATTGAAGCAGTTAGAGCAACAGGCTATGCCGATGAAATAATCATAGAGGATTACCTCGGCCAAAAAATAGATGACATTCAAAAATATAATGTGGATATCTTTGCCATAGGTTCAGATTGGGAAGGACAATTCGACTACCTGAATGAATACTGCAAGGTTATATATCTTCCTCGTACAGAAGGAGTGTCTTCTACGATGTTGAGAGCAGAGAGTCAAGAAATCTATAAAGTTGGAATCGTCGGCTCTGGCCGTATCGCCAACCGGTTTGTTCCTGAAACAAAAGTTGTAAATGGAATTAAGGTTGTTTCTGTATTTGACCCCAATGAGGAAAATGCAATAGCATTCTCGAATGCTCATTCCTTAAAGGTTCACTCTGATAACTATAGTGATTTCCTTAAAGAAGTTGATGCTGTTTATATCGCATCACCGCACCTTACTCATTATGACTATATCAAAAAGTCGTTGGAAGCTGGCAAGCATGTGCTTTGTGAAATACCTTTCGTGTTATCGGGCGCACAGGCAAAGGAATTGTATGATTATGCTGATGCTCATGACCTTGTTCTGCTTGAGGCAAGCAAAACTGCCTTTTGTCCGGCATTTTGCCATATCACGACCTTGGTTAAGAGTGGTGTCATTGGAGAGGTTGTTGATGTAAAGGCTTCACTCTCAAAGATGGTAGAAGGGGAAACACGTGAGCTTGATGCTAAACAAGCTGGTGGTGCAATGAACGAGCATGCTCCACTCACATTGATGTCAATTATCAAACTTTTAGGCAAAGACTATTCCAAGGTTGATTTCTATTCAAA
>JALFNY010000013.1 GCA_022774105.1 Prevotella sp. | reverse complement strand
CAATCAGATAGGGCTCATGCCCTATCTTTTGTTATGTCGCCCTTGCAGGGCTAATAGTTCCGTGGCTGACCTCCCATTTTATTAGGTGAACTACGGCTTGGCACGAAGCAATGCTTCGCCCAGCGAAGAACTTTCATTTTTCATACTAAAACAAAAGGGACACCGGATTTTACTCTGGTGTCCCTCTTGTTTCTTAACTGCGATATTCAAATACGTTCTGTCGGCTCATCTGTCGGCGGTCCATGTCTTCACGACTGCCAACAATGATTTTCTCGAAGTCTCGCTGGCCTGTGCCTGCTGGGATAAGGTGTCCGCAGATAACGTTCTCCTTCATTCCCTGTAGCGTGTCGCTCTTGCGACGTATGGCGGCCTCGTTGAGCACCTTCGTGGTTTCCTGGAAGGAAGCGGCAGACATGAAACTCTTGGTGTGTAGTGCTGCGCGTGTGATGCCTTGCAGTATCTGCGTTGAGGTGGCTGGTACGGCATCTCGTACTTCTACGAGTTTCTGGTCACGGCGCTTGAGGAGTGAGTTCTCGTCACGTAGTTTGCGTGCGGTGACTATCTGGCCTTTGTGCAGGTTCTCTGAGTCTCCTGCATCTACTACTACCTTCTTGCCCCAGATGCGGTCGTTCTCTTCTGCGAAGTCGAGTTTGTCAACGATGTCGCTTTCGAGGAAACTGGTGTCGCCTGGATCATTGATTTGTACTTTACGCATCATCTGACGGACGATTATCTCGAAGTGTTTGTCGTTGATCTTTACACCTTGCAGTCGATATACGTCTTGTACCTCGTTGACAATGTACTCCTGCACGGCAGTGAGTCCCTTGATGGCGAGTATGTCGTTTGGTGTGATAACACCGGCTGAGAGTGGTGTTCCGGCTCGTACGGCATCGTGTTCCTGTACAAGCAACTGTTTTGACAGTGGCACTAAGTATTTGCGCTGCTCACCTGTCTTGGAGGTGATTGTGATCTCACGGTTACCGCGCTTGAGGGCTCCCATGGTTACTTCACCGTCGATTTCTGATACTACGGCTGGGTTGCTTGGGTTACGTGCTTCGAAGAGTTCTGTGACGCGTGGCAGACCTCCGGTGATGTCGCCTGCACGGCCTACGGTGCGTGGTATCTTTACTATGGTGACACCGGAGGCTATTTCTGTGCCGTCCTCTACTACTACGTGACCGTCCACAGGGAGGTTATAGGTGGCTACTATCTCTCCGTTGGCATCGATGATGTTACAGGTTGGAACGAGTGAGCGGTCTTTGCTCTCGATGATGATACGCTCGGTCATACCGGTTGTGTCATCGGTCTCGGCCTTGTAGGTTGTTCCTTCTACGAAGTCGTTGAGTTGTACCCTTCCTGCGAATTCTGATACGATGACGGCATTAAATGGGTCCCAGCGTGCTATGACATCGCCTTTTTTTACGTGTGCTCCGTTCTTGTAGAAGAGTGAGGAGCCGTAAGGTACGGACACGTTGGAAAGGGTGATGCCTGTTGTTGGATCTACAAAGCGACATTCTGTTAGTCGGCTGACTACCATCTCACAGTTTACTTCTGTTCCTTCGCTGTTGTCAACGTATGGTACTGCGCGGAGTTCTTCGAATTCTACTACTGCTTCTGCTGCCTTGCAGGTGACGGTGGCGTTTGCTGCTGCGCCACCTGCTATACCTCCGGCGTGGAAGGTACGCAGTGTAAGCTGTGTTCCTGGTTCTCCGATTGCTTGTGCTGCTATGACGCCTACGGCCTCGCCTTTCTGCACCATGCGCTGTGTGGCGAGGTTACGGCCGTAGCATTTCTTGCAGACGCCGTGCTTGGATTCACAGGTGAGTACGGAGCGTATCTCTACTGTCTCTATGCCTGCTTCTTCTATTGCTTTGGCGCGTGCTTCATTGATTTCCTCTCCTGCGGGGCATATTACCTCGTTGGTGTGAGGGTTGATGACGTCATGCACGCTGACGCGGCCGAGGATACGGTCGTAAAGGCTTGAGATGATGTCGTCTCCATTTTTCAGTGCTGAGCATACGAGGCCTCGCAGTGTGCCGCAGTCGTCCTCGGTGATGATGACGTCATGTGATACATCTACGAGTCGGCGTGTGAGGTATCCGGCATCGGCGGTCTTCATGGCGGTGTCTGCAAGTCCTTTACGGGCTCCGTGTGAGGCTATGAAGTACTCCAGCACTGACATTCCTTCCTTGAAGTTGGAGAGGATAGGGTTCTCAATGGTCGGACGCTCGTCGGCACCGGCTTTCTGCGGTTTTGACATAAGTCCACGGATTCCTGAGAGCTGCTTAATCTGGTCTTTTGAACCACGGGCTCCGGAGTCAAGCATCATGAATACGGCATTGAAGCCCTGGTCGGCTTCTGTCATCTCTTTAAGGAGTATGTTGCCTATATCGTTGTTGACGTGTGTCCATGTGTCGATTACCTGATTGTATCGCTCGGTATCGGTGATGAAGCCCATGTTGTAGTTGTCGGTGATCTGACGTACTTCTTCATTACCTTTCTTGATGAGTTCTTCCTTCTCTGGTGGTATGATGATGTCATCGAGGTTGAAGGAGAGACCAGCGAGGTATGCCATGCGGTAACCGAGGTTTTTGATGCCGTCAAGGAATTCACAGGCTCTTGCGAAGCCTACTACGTTGATAACGTTCTGTATGATGTCGCGCAGTGACTTCTTTGATATGATGGTGTTGACAAAGCCCATCTCGTCTGGCACAAGTCCATTGACAATGACACGGCCTACTGAGGTCTCTACCATGCGCTTCTGCTTCTCACCGTCAACGATGTCATCAACGATTACTTTTACTGGTGCGTGAAGGTCGCATCGTTTCTCGTTATAGGCAATGATGGCTTCTTCTGGTCCGTAGAAGGTCAGGCCTTCGCCTTTTGCTCCTGGGCGCAGTTTTGTGATGTAGTAGAGACCGAGCACCATATCCTGTGAGGGCACAGTGATTGGTGCGCCGTTGGCAGGGTTTAGGATGTTATGGCTTTGCAGCATCAGCAGTTGTGCCTCAAGTATTGCCTCATTGGAGAGCGGGAGGTGTACTGCCATCTGGTCTCCGTCGAAGTCTGCGTTGAAGGCGGTACATGCCAACGGGTGAAGTTGTATGGCCTTGCCCTCTATGAGTTTTGGCTGGAAGGCTTGTATGCCGAGACGGTGAAGTGTTGGGGCACGATTGAGGAGCACTGGGTGTCCCTTCATCACGTTTTCAAGGATGTCCCAGATTATTGGCTCACGACGGTCAACAATGCGCTTGGCACTCTTCACGGTCTTCACGATGCCGCGCTCTATGAGTTTGCGGATGATGAATGGCTTATAGAGTTCTGCGGCCATCAGTTTCGGCAGGCCGCACTCGCCCATGTTGAGTTCTGGTCCTACAACGATTACTGAGCGTGCTGAGTAGTCCACACGTTTACCGAGAAGGTTCTGACGGAATCGTCCGGCCTTACCTTTCAGTGAATCGGAGAGTGACTTGAGCGGACGGTTGCCCTCGCTCTTTACTGCACTGCTCTTGCGTGAGTTGTCGAAGAGTGAGTCAACGGCTTCTTGCAGCATACGCTTCTCGTTACGCAGGATCACCTCTGGTGCGTGTATCTCCATGAGACGCTTCAGACGGTTGTTACGTATGATGACACGACGGTAAAGGTCGTTGAGGTCTGACGTAGCGAAGCGTCCTCCGTCAAGTGGTACGAGCGGACGTAACTCTGGCGGTGTGACGGGGAGTATCTTCATTATCATCCACTCGGGACGGTTCTCGTTGCCTTCTGGACCGCGGCTGTTGCGGAACGCCTCTACTACTTGCAGGCGTTTCAGCGCCTCTGTCTTACGCTGCACGGAGCCTTCGTTGCTTGCCTGGTCACGGAGTTCGTATGACAGCGTGTCGAGGTCGAGGTTCTGAAGGAGGACGTATATGGCCTCTGCTCCCATCTTGGCGATGAACTTGTTGGGGTCGCTGTCGTCAAGATAGTCGTTGTTGGGATCGAGGTGGTTGTCAACGATTTCTATGTACTCTTCTTCTGTTATGAAATCTAATTTGTGTGAACCGTTGAGGTCCGTGCCGTCATCGTTCTTCTTTCCTTCAAGCACACCGGGCTGTATGATGACATACTTCTCATAGTATATCACCGCCTCAAGTTTCTTTGTTGGGATTCCGAGGAGATAGCCTATCTTGTTTGGCAGTGAACGGAAGTACCAGATGTGTGCCACGGGTACTACGAGTTCTATATGTCCGGAGCGTTCACGACGTACCTTCTTCTCTGTTACCTCTACACCGCAGCGATCGCAGACAATGCCCTTGTATCGTATGCGCTTGTACTTTCCGCAGGCACATTCAAAGTCCTTGGTAGGACCGAAGATGCGTTCACAGAAGAGGCCGTCACGCTCTGGCTTATAGGTACGATAGTTGATGGTCTCCGGCTTTGTAACCTCACCGTAAGAGTGTTCGAGTATCTCCTCTGGAGATGCCAGACCAACAGTGATTTTCGTGAAGTTATTCTTTATCTTGTTGTCTTTCTTGAAAGCCATAGTTTTCTTTGTTTATGATTAATCAAGCTTTATGCTGAGACCCAGACCGCGGAGTTCATGCAGCAACACGTTGAGTGACTCTGGTATGCCTGGGTTTGGCATGGTGTCACCTTTGACGATTGCCTCATAACTCTTGGAACGTCCGGTGACATCGTCTGACTTGACGGTGAGTATTTCCTGAAGTACATGGCTGGCACCGAATGCTTCAATAGCCCAGACCTCCATCTCTCCGAAACGCTGACCACCGAACTGTGCCTTACCACCGAGTGGCTGCTGCGTGATGAGTGAGTATGGACCGATGGAACGTGCGTGCATCTTGTCCTCTACCATATGACCGAGTTTGAGGACGTATGTCACACCCACCGTTGCTGGCTGGTCGAAGCGTTCGCCCGTCTCGCCATCATAAAGGTGTGTGGAGCAGAGACGTGGCAGACCTGCCTTGTCTGTCCATTCTGTGAGGTCCTCAAGTTTGGCACCGTCAAAGATTGGCGTTGAGAACTTGACACCGAGTTTACGTCCTGCGGCACCGAGTATGGCCTCGAATATCTGGCCGAGGTTCATACGTGACGGCACACCGAGGGGGTTGAGCACAAGGTCAACGGGACGTCCGTCCTCAAGGAACGGCATGTCTTCCTGACGTACTACCTTGGAAACGATACCCTTGTTACCGTGACGGCCTGCGAGTTTGTCACCCACGCCGATCTTACGCTTCTTGGCGATATATACCTTTGCCATCTGCAATACGCCTGAGGGCAGATCGTCACCAATGGTGATAGCAAACTTGCGGCGCTTGAGTTCTGCATCAAGAAGTTTGTATTTGCGGATGTAGTTCATGATAAGCATCTTTATCAGTTTGTCTGTATGCTCATCTCCTGTCCAGTTGCCTGACTGCACTCCGTCATACTCAAGGTTTGCAAGCATGGTGGCAGTGAACTTGCTGCCCTGTGTTATCACCTCCGCTCCGGTATAGTCTGTTACACCTGCACAGGTCTTGCCCTCGGTAAGTGTGAGAAGTTTGTCCACAAGGATTTCTTTAAGGTCCTTACCCTTTGCCTCGTATTCCTCGTCTATCTTTGCGAGGATTATCTTATCCTGCTTCTTTGATTCTCGTGTCTTGACGGCGCGTGCAAAGAGTTTCTTGTCTATCACGACACCTGACAGTGAAGGATTGGCTTTCAGTGAAGAGTCCTTAACGTCACCAGCCTTATCACCGAAGATAGCGCGCAGCAACTTCTCTTCTGGTGAGGGGTCGCTCTCACCCTTAGGAGAAATCTTACCTATCATAATGTCACCGGGCTCTACACGGGCTCCGAGACGTATGATACCGTTTTCGTCCAAATCTTTTGTTGCGTCCTCTGATACATTTGGTATGTCGGAGGTCAGTTCCTCCATGCCACGCTTTGTCTCACGGACGTCAAGGGAGTATTCATCTACATGGACAGAGGTGAGCACGTCATCACGCACAATGCGTTCTGACAGAACTATGGCATCCTCATAGTTATAACCCTTCCACGGCATATATGCCACAAGGAGGTTACGACCGAGCGCGAGTTCTCCATTCTCCGTAGCATAACCCTCTGTAAGAATGTCGCCAGCCTTCACGCGCTGTCCCTTGTCACAGATAGGACGAAGGTCAATAGTCATGTTCTGGTTGGTACGACGGAACTTTGGTATGCGATATTCCTTTATCGCCGGTTCGAAACTTACGAACTCCTCGTCCTCAGTACGATCATAGAGGATACGTATCGTGGTGGCATCAACGTATTCTATTACACCGTCACCCTCTGCTGTTATCATTGTACGTGAATCCTCACACACCTGACGCTCAAGTCCTGTACCTACGATAGGGGCATCGTTATGCAGCAGTGGTACTGCCTGACGCATCATGTTACATCCCATCAATGCACGGTGACCGTCATCGTGTTCAAGGAACGGTATAAGACCTGCGGAAACGGATGCTATCTGCTGTGGTGACACGTCCATGAGGTCAACCTCTGATGGTGGAACGACAGGGAAGTCTGCCTTCTCACGACACTTCACCACATCACGAATGAACTTACCGTCATCCTGCAGTGGTGCATTACCCTGACCTATGATGTGTGCCTCCTCCTCTTCTGCGGTGAGATATACCACGTGGTCATTATCAAGATCCACAACGCCGTTGCTGACCTTGCGATACGGTGTCTCGATAAAACCAAGGTCGTTAATCTGTGCAAACATACAGAGTGAGGAAATCAGTCCGATGTTAGGACCTTCTGGTGACTCGATAGGACAGAGACGACCATAGTGGGTATAGTGCACGTCACGCACCTCAAAGCCTGCACGCTCTCTTGATAGTCCGCCAGGGCCCAATGCTGATAAACGACGCTTGTGTGTTACCTCTGCAAGTGGGTTCGTCTGGTCCATGAACTGTGACAGTGGATTGGTACCGAAGAACGAATTGATAACGCTTGATATGGTCTTGGCATTGATAAGGTCTGTGGGAGTGAACACCTCGTTGTCACGTACGTTCATGCGCTCACGGATGGTGCGGCTCATACGTGACAGACCTATAGAGAACTGGTTTGCAAGTTGCTCACCGACAGTGCGCACACGACGGTTGGAAAGGTGGTCTATATCGTCAACCGTAGCGTTGCTGTTGATTAGTTGTATGAGATACTTGATAATCTCAATGATGTCCTCCTTCGTCAGGATACGCACGTCCATGCTGGTATCAAGTCCCAACTTCTTGTTGATACGGTAACGTCCCACCTCTCCCAAGTCATAACGCTTGTCTGAGAAGAAGAGGTTCTGTATAACCTCACGGGCACTTGCCTCATCAGCAGGGTCAGCATTACGCAACTGACGGTATATATAATATACGGCTTCTTTCTCTGAGTTTGAGGTATCCTTGGCCAGTGTGTTGAAGATTATACCAAACTTTGACGCACTGTCCTCATTCTTATGCACAAGGATGGTTGACTGCTCACTGTCAAGTATGTCCTGTATGTTCTCCTCGGTGATAACTGTCTCACGTTGCATAAGAATCTCATTGCGCTCCAGTGATACTACCTCACCAGTGTCCTCATCAACGAAATCCTCTGACCATGTCTTCATGATATGAGCAGCGAGCTTACGGCCGATGGCCTCCTTCAAACTCTTCTTTGTTACCTTTATCTCCTCGGCAAGGTCGAAAATCTGAAGTATATCCTTGTCTTTTTCAAAACCTATGGCACGCAGCAACGTTGTAACAGGTAACTTTTTCTTACGGTCGATGTAAGCATACATCACGTTGTTGATGTCCGTAGCAAACTCTATCCACGAACCCTTGAATGGTATGATACGCGCACTGTAAAGCGCAGAACCATTAGCATGGATACCCTGACCAAAGAATACACCTGGCGAACGGTGCAACTGTGACACGACAACACGCTCGGCACCGTTGATTATGAAGGTACCGTTGTTTGTCATGTACGGTATAGTACCAAGGAAGACGTCTGAGATAATCGTCTCGAAGTCTGTATGGTCCTCATCGGTACAATACAACTTCATCTTCGCCTTCATCGGAACGCTGTAGGTAAGACCACGCTCAAGACACTCCTCTATAGAATAACGTGGAGGGTCAATGAAATAGTCCAAGAATTCAAGGACAAAGTGATTACGTGTGTCTGCAATAGGGAAATTCTCCGCAAATACCCTATACAGCCCATCATTCTTGCGTTCCTCCGGTGGTGTATCCAACTGAAGGAAATCACGGAACGACTTCAACTGCACGTCAAGAAAGTCCGGATAAGGCATCGGATTCTTCACGTGTGCGAAGCTGATTCTGTTTTCAACAACTTTTGATGTCATGCTTCTATATATAAGTATGATAGTTTAATATCCTTTTCTTTCTAACTCCTCTGCCGGTATATTCTCTTCCGGCTCCGTTTACGTTGCAACGTAAAGGGCCTCACAGGCATTACCTGGCCTATATGGTTAGTGCAACGTCATAGACACAAGAAGGTTAGGACCTGCCTACTGGGTAGATCCTAACCATTTTTGTTTCTGCTTGTTTAACCTTACGGTCATATTGAGACCGCCCACAGTCGTTGACCACGTATGGCTACGACTGGTTTATCAAACCAGAGATGCTGATTACTTCAGTTCTACAACTGCACCAGCCTCCTCGATAGCCTTCTTCAGGTTCTCTGCCTCTGCCTTAGCGAGACCTTCCTTGATTGTAGAAGGAGCACCGTCAACAAGCTCTTTTGCCTCCTTAAGACCAAGGCCACAAGCCTCCTTCACAGCCTTAACGACCTGAAGTTTAGCTGCACCTACTTCTTTCAGAACTACATCGAAAGAGTCCTTCTCAGCAGCAGCCTCTGCACCTGCAGCAGCAGGAGCAGCAGCAACAGCAACAGCTGCAGCAGCTGGCTCAATACCATACTCGTCCTTGAGGACCTGAGCGAGTTCATTTACTTCCTTTACGGTGAGGTTTACGAGTTCCTCTGCGATAGCTTTAATATCTGCCATT
>JALFNY010000113.1 GCA_022774105.1 Prevotella sp. | reverse complement strand
GAGTTCTATTGGCAGTGGCTCGAGGAGTTTCATGCGGTAGGTGTACTGCACGTTGTCAGGCTCCTTGTTAGGCTTGCCGTCAAGATATACTATGCGGTCTTTTATCTGCAACTTCTGACCGGGCAGTCCTACGCAACGTTTTACATAATTCTCCCTGCGGTCAACGGGTCTGCTGATGAGAGTGCCGAATTCGTTGGGGTTTTGCAGTATGTATTGCTTTCCGGCGGTGTATGCCGTGGCGTAGTATTTGCGCAGCATCATGGGTGGCAGACTGTCTAACTGCGGTGTGATGCCGTTTTGTTGCAGTATCTGCTGGCCGTAACCATACACCATTTGGTAGTAGTCGTTGGCCTGAAGTGCTGGTTCTGACACCACGGTGTCGCCCGCGGGATAGTTGAACACCACGATGTCGTTGAGTTGTATCGTTCCCAGTCCCGGTGCGCGGCGGTAGTCCCACTGCGGCCACTCGATGTATGACTTGGTGCCAATGACGGGCATGGTATGCTGCGTCAGCGGCATGGTGAGCGGCGTCTGAGGTATGCGCGGACCGTAACTGACCTTTGATACGAAGAGATAGTCACCCGTAAGGAGTGACTTTTCCAAAGAACTGGAGGGGATAACGTAGTTCTGGAAGAAGAAGAGATTGATGAAATACACCGCCACGAGGGCAAAGACGAGGGCGTCAACCCACGACATTATCATGCGCATCGGGTTCTCAAGGTCTTTCCACCAGTCCCATCTTATCTTGCGGGAGATATAGGCATCATAGATGAACGGCACCACAATGAGGCCTAACCAACTCTTCAACCACAGCAGGAAGAGCAGGTATAGCGCGGTGTACACAATGAATTTGGTCCACTGCACCTTCATGTTTGGTTGATTCTTTTTCTTCATTAGCAGTCAGGGGGTTGGCTGTCTGGTGGATTAGCAGTATGTCTGTGAGCGAGAAGGGGGGTGCCTCACGTTCGTGATGACAGCCCTGCCGGCAAGGCAACAGAACCACTAATCCGCCAAGCCACTAATTAAAATTTGAACATATCGTCAATGGTCAGCAGACCACTGTGCTGTGACGTGTATTCGGCAGCGAGCACTGCACCCAGCGCAAAGCCCTTACGTGAGTGGGCATCGTGGGTTATCGTTATCTGGTCTGCCTCTGAATCCCACGTTATAGAGTGTATTCCCGGCACCTCACCACGGCGCACGGAGTTGATAGTCAGCCTGTCCTTGTCACTGCTTTCGGCCGGCACCACGGTACCGTCAGGCTGTGTCAGCGTGCCCATCTGCCAGTCTTTCTTGCGGTCAAGGTTGGCAACAATCTGCTCGGCAAGCGTTATTCCCGTGCCGGAGGGGTGGTCTAACTTGTGTATGTGGTGTACCTCCGTCTCCTCAACGTCATACTGTTCAAAGCCATTCATTATCTTTGCGAGGTACTTGTTGACAGCAGAGAAGATGGCAACGCCAATGGAATAGTTTGAGGCCCAGAACAGAGTCTTGCCTTCTTCGTTGCAGGCACGGCGCACATCGTCACCATGTTCCTTCAGCCAACCAGTCGATCCGCTCACCACCTTGACGCCTTTCTCCCACGCACGGAGGTAGTTTCCGTATGCAACGTGCGGTGCTGTGAACTCTATCGCCACCTCAGCAGAGGCGAAAGCGGGGCTGTTGAAGTCCTCCTGATTGTCTATGTCTATGATGCTTACTATCTCCTGGCCACGTGACAGGGCTATCTGCTCTATCATCTTGCCCATCTTTCCGTATCCTATAAGTGCTATTTTCATTGTCTGGAAGTGTGTTTCTTTATATGTTCTTGTATGCCTCCGCCTCGGCTTTGGCTATTATATCCTCCATGCTCTCCTTCTTCGGGGTGGCTGTAAGGTCGTCAAGTGTCAGTTCGTCAACGGCCTTTTCCGCCATTGTCAGCGGTCTGTCGCTCTCTGATGCGGTGCTGTCCGCCTTACGCTCCGCCGTTTTCTCTATGAAGATGTCATCGTTTTTTTGCTCTTCTATGACTGGGACGAGGGCGGTAGGTGTCTCTTCCATCCTTGTCCGCTCGGTCTTGGCGGCGAATATACTGTCAAGGAACTTGCCGTCAGTGCGCAGTCTTTTTAGTGTTATCTCACACGCTTTCTGCTGGCTTTCTTTCTTTGTGAAGCCTTCTGCGGTGCCACCGTCAATGCCTTCAAGGCTCAGTGTGTAGATGAACTTCGGCGAACCGTGGACGTCTTGTGACTGGTCTTCGAGGCGGAACTCCATGTTTACGCGGTTTTTCTGCGCCCATTCCAGGATTTTTGACTTGAAGTTGACTTCCTTGTAGGCCACCTTGTCCACGTTAAGGTACGTGTTCATGATGCGTCTTGTCCAGAAGTCATAGCAGGCTTTGTACCCTCTGTCGAGGTAAATGGCTCCTACGAGTGCCTCGAAGGCGTTGCCTCCGATGTAACTGTTGTGTGTTGCCGTGCGGCCGCTGGCCAGTATCAACTTGCTTACTCCCATCTCTTTTGCCAGTCTTCCGAGCGTTTCTCTCTGCACAAGTTTTGATCTTGTGTTGGTAAGGAAGCCTTCTGGCTTGCCTGGGAAGTGCTTATATACTACGTCACCTACTACTGCATCGAGTATGGCATCGCCCAGAAACTCCAGTCTTTCGTTGTTGAGTTGCTTGCCGAGGTGGCTTCTCCCGCCTCCTTTTGCGTTGTCTTCTCTTTGTCGTTGCTTTTTCCCCTTGCGGCGATTGGCTTGTTCGTAGCGTGCGTCGGCTTCTTTTTCGCTGGTGTTTTTTTTCTTCTTCTTATTGCCTTCTAATGCTCTCAACTCTTCGGGTGTGGCCCGGTGTCCGAGGCTTTTGTGCATCAGCGCCACCTTATAGTAGGTGATATTGTGTGGATAGAAGCCGAGGATATTGTATAAAGCGGAATAAAACTCCTTCTCCTTACGGAAAGGGAGTTTTATCCTGTCAATGATATTACTCAGCATACTTCTTGAAAATGACGCACGCATTGTGTCCTCCGAAACCGAAGGTGTTGCTCAGTGCTGCGCGCACTTCACGTTTTTGTGCCTTGTTGAAGGTGAAGTTCATGTTGTAGTCTATCTCTGGGTCATCGTCACCTTCCTCGTGATTGATTGTGGGTGGTATGATATCGTTCTGTACTGCGAGCACGCAGGCCATGGCTTCTACTGCTCCTGCTGCTCCGAGCAGGTGTCCTGTCATGGATTTTGTGGAAGAGATATTGAGTTTGTATGCCCATTCTCCGAAGAGTTCTTTTATGGCTTTTGCTTCTGAGATGTCTCCTACTGGTGTTGATGTGCCGTGTACGTTGATGTAGTCAATGTCTTCTGGCTTCATGCCTGCGTCGCTGAGGGCTTCTGACATTACTATCTTTGCTCCGAGTCCTTCTGGGTGTGAGGCGGTGATGTGGTATGCGTCTGCTGACATTCCCTCACCTACCATCTCGCAGTATATCTTTGCTCCGCGTGCTTTTGCGTGTTCGAGTTCTTCGAGTATCAGGCAGGCTGCTCCTTCGCCCATTACGAATCCGTCTCTTGATGCTGAGAAGGGACGGCTTGCTTTCTGCGGTTCGTCATTGCGTGTTGATAGTGCGTGCATTGATGTGAAGCCTCCCAGTCCCGGGTCTGTTATAACGGCTTCGGCGCCACCGCTTACTATTATGCTTGCTTTTCCGAGGCGTATGAGGTTGAATGCGTCAGCGAGTGCGTTGGTTGATGATGCGCACGCACTGGTGGTTGCATAGTTGGGCCCGTGGAATCCGTAGCGTATTGAGATTTGTCCGGGTGCTATGTCGCCTATCATCTTTGGTATGAAGAAGGGGTTGAACTTTGGGGTCTCCTTGCGTTCTGAGTAACTTTCTATCTCGTCCTGCATGGTTCTGAGGCCTCCTATGCCCACGCCGTAGATGACGCCGACGCGGTTCTTGTCAACGGTTTCAAGGTCTATGCCTGCGTCTTCTATGCCCATTGCGGCGCTGGCAATGGCGAACTGGCAGAATTTGTCCATCTTGCGGGCTTCTTTGCGGTCTATCCACTGTGATGGGTCAAAGTCTTTTACTTCGCAGGCGAAGTGTGTCTTGTATCTTGTTGCGTCAAACTGCTTTATGTTGTCAGCGCCGCTGACACCGTTAAGCATATTTTCCCATGTCTCTTTTGCTGTGAGACCAAGTGGTGTTACGGCACCGATGCCTGTCACCACGACTCTTTTTAGTTCCATTACTGTATTGTTTGTTTGTCGTTTCTTTGTTGTGGTTCTTTCCGTGTCCTGCTGGTGTCACGGCCTGGCGGGCTTCTTGCCGCAAATTATAAGTTATAAGCCTGCACTGCGCGGTGCGGTCTCTTGACTTATAACTTATAACTTGCCGGGGCCTTCTTTGCTGGCTCTGGGACTGCTGCTGCCGTCTTACTGTGGTTTTATAACACGGAAAAGGGTAATGGCCGGACGATTTTCTCGCTCTGCCACCACCCTTGATATCTTACGGTTTATAGCACGCAAGTTGTGTTGGTTTTACTTGCTGGCGTTCTCGATGTAAGCGACAGCGTCGCCGACAGTCTGTATCTTCTCTGCGTCAGAGTCGGGTATTGTTACGCCAAACTCCTTCTCGAGTTCCATGATGAGTTCTACTGTGTCCAGTGAGTCTGCACCAAGGTCGTTAGTGAAGCTTGCTTCCAACTTTACTTCTTCCTTATCTACGCCCAGTTTGTCAACGATAATGTCCTTTACTTTTGATTCAACTTCAGTCATGATTTGTTTTTTTTAATTAATATTCTGTTTATTTTTTTCTTGGTTGCGTTTTTTTGATTTCGGGTGCAAAATTACATATTTTCCTCCTGACAGCCAAATATTTTCGGAAAAATTTGTGCTTTTTTGCACATTCATATATGGTTTGTGCAGTGGAAATTGTTGTTTTTTTATGATTTATTGATTTATAATATGTTATCTTTTTCTGGGATGGTGACTGTATGATATGGTGCTGATTGCTGGGTGAAAGGGTATTGATTGTTGTATGGTATGGTGCTGATTACGTCGTTATGTGGTGCTGATTGCCGGGTGTGGCTTTTCTTGTTGTCCGGCGGGCGGATGTTTTTTCTTCTGCGGGGATGGTGGTGTTATTGTGCTGGTGTCAGTTGTTGGAGTGCGCACTTGATGAAGTCATTATCTTCGTTGGTCACGCGGTAGTATTCTGTCATGGTCCAGAGGTCTCGTGCCACGAGGGCTTTCATCTGCATTGCCACCATCTTCAGTGTCTGCTTGCGTTCTTCCTCGCTCTTGGGTGTGATGCCTTGTTTCTCGCCTTCGGCCATTATTCCGTCCAGTAGTTCCTGTGGTACGGTGTAGTCTCGCATGAAGGCTGCAAAGCCTTTTTTTGCTGTGTTGTCGGTTTCTATGACGCTGTGTCCGTCGGGGTACGGCTCTTTGCCGTAGCGTTTGAGCAGTTCCTTGCGTGCGTTCTCGGCGTATCTGAGGTTGGCGTTGAGTATGATGCTTTTGGCGGAGAGTTCCCTGTGGCACTTGGTGTAGCGTGTTGTGTCGAGTGGCACGAAGTAGTCGGGCATGACACCGCCGCCTCCATAGACGGTGCGGTGCAGTTTCAGGGTCTCGTATTTTAGTGAGTCGGCAAAGTGTATGCTGTCACTGCTGGTAAATTCTCCGTGCTTGTAGCGGTTTTCCAGTTCGTTCTGGTAGTCTTTCCTGCTTCCTTTCACGTATGGTTTCTGTATGCATCGTCCTGAGGGTGTGAAGTAGTGAGCCACGGTAAGGCGTATCATCGAGCCGTCAGGCAGATCTACTGGCCTTTGCACCAGTCCCTTGCCGTATGTGCGTCGGCCTACCACGGTGCCGCGGTCCTGATCTTGCACCGCTCCTGATACTATCTCTGCTGCTGATGCTGAGAACTCGTTTACGAGCACCACCACTCTTCCTTTCTGGAAGATGCCGTTGCCCTTGGCGCGGAACTCCTGCCTGCGCACCGTCCGCCCCTTGGTATATACGAGCAAATCACCTGCTTCCAGCAGTTCGTTCAGCACGTCGGCAGCGGCTTGCAGGTAGCCTCCGCCGTTGTCCTGGAGGTCAAGTACGAGGTCCCTCATGCCCTCATTCTTCAGTTTTGTGATTTGTTCCACAAACTCCGCGTGTGTCGTTGCTCCGAAGGAGGAGAGGCGTATGTAGCCTATACCGGGGCGGAGCATGTATGAAGCGTCAACGGTGTTGAGCGGTATCTTGTCTCTTGTGACGGTGAAGTATATCACGTCCGCTATGCCTGAGCGTTTTACTCCTATCTTCACCTTTGTGCCTTTGGGCCCTCGCAGGCGGCGCATTATGTCTTCTTTTGACATCTTCACACCTGCAATGGCGGTGTCATTGACAGAGACGAAGCGGTCTCCGGCGAGTATTCCCTTCTTCTCTGACGGGCCGCCGCTTACTGTCTGCACCACGAGCAGTGTGTCTTCAAGCATATTGAACTGCACTCCCACCCCCTCGAAGTTGCCTTGCAGGGGTTCTGTCAGTGCTTTTACCTCCTTTGGTGTGGAGTAACTGGAGTGCGGGTCAAGGTTCTCCAGCATACCGCATATGGCGTCCTCAACCAGTTTCTTGTCGTCAACGCTGTCAACATACAGGCTCTTCACCGCCACTGTGGCTATGGCAAGTTTTTGCAAAGAGGATTCCTCACCCCTGCCGGCGCGGCCCTGTGAGTGCGCCGTGAGCACCGCCATGAAGAGCAACAGGAGCGTTGCAAGGCGGTGGTAATAGTCTTTTCTCATACCTTATACTTATTATATACCCTCCGCACTACTGCTGCTGCGGGGGCGGCACACGGCTGCTACCGTTGCCTAAACGGGTACAAAGTTAGTAAAATTTCTTCATATACCAAACTTATGTTATTGTGAGATATGGAAAATGTCCGTAATTTTGCACCCAGAAAACATTGACAACGAATTATAAACCAAAATATTTACTGTTATGGCAATAGCAAAATCACTGACAGAGCTTATCGGCAATACGCCGCTGCTCGAACTTAACAAGTTCTCAGCCAAGAAGGGGCTGGAGAGTCCTATCATTGCGAAAGTAGAGTTTTTTAACCCCGGTGGCAGCGTAAAAGACCGTATAGCGCTTGCCATGATAGAGGATGCAGAGGCGCGCGGAGTGCTGAAACCCGGTGCGACAATCATTGAACCCACCTCCGGCAACACCGGTGTAGGCCTTGCACTGGTAAGTGCCGTAAAGGGTTATCACCTCATTCTCACCATGCCGGAGACCATGTCCGTGGAGCGTCGCAACCTTGTGAAGGCCTACGGCGCAGAGGTGCGCCTGACAAGTGGCAAGGAGGGTATGGCAGGAGCGATACGCGCTGCGGAGCAGTTGCGTGACGATATACCGGGTTCCGTGATACTGCAACAGTTTGAAAACCCCGCCAACCCGGCGAAACACTATGCTACCACCGGTCCGGAGATATGGCAGCAGACGGAGGGAAAGATTGACATCTTCGTGGCCGGCGTAGGTACCGGCGGCACTATCTCAGGCATAGCAAAATACTTGAAGGAGAAGAATCCCGAGATAAAGGTGTATGCCGTTGAGCCTTCTACCTCTGCCGTGCTGAACGGACAGCCTATGGGCCCGCACAAGATACAGGGCATCGGTGCCGGTTTCGTGCCCAAGACGTATAATGACAAGGTGGTTGACGAGGTGCTGGACATTGACAACGACGACGCCATACGCACGGGGCGTGAACTGGCGCAGCAAGAGGGTCTGCTGGTAGGCATCAGTGCTGGCGCAGCGGCTTACGCTGCACAGTTGCTGGCAAAGCGTCCGGAGAACAAGGGCAAGCGCATCGTGACACTGCTGCCTGACACCGGCGAGCGTTACCTTTCTACCGTGCTGTACGCCTTTGACGAATATCCTCTCTAATAATTCATAACGGAGGTCTTGGGACTTTCACTATCTATTACAACGCAATGAGGTGCTGACTACCATGTAATCAGCACCTCATTACGTTGTTGGCAGCACCCGTTCTCTGTGACGCCACATACCGTCACAGCGTCACAGCGTTACTCCAGATACGTGTAGCCGTACAGTCCTGAGCGGTAGTTTGACAGGAATTCCTTGCCTTCTTCAAGGCTTATCTTTCCTTCCTTGACGCTCTTTGTCACCCATACCTCAAGTTGTCGGACGAGTTTCTTGGGGTTATACTGCACGTAGTCGAGCACCTCCTCCACCGTCTCACCGTCGAATATCTGGTCGATGTGGTACTTTCCGTCACGCATAGAGATGTGAACGGCGTTGGTATCACCAAACAGGTTGTGCATATCTCCGAGTATCTCCTGATATGCTCCGATGAGGAACACGCCGATATAGTATGGCTCGTTCTTTCTCAACGAGTGCACGGGGAGTGCTGAGGAGAGGTGGCTGGAGGTGACGAAGTGGGCTATCTTGCCGTCGCTGTCGCACGTAACGTCCTGCAAGGTGGCCAGACGCGTGGGGCGTTCGTTAAGCCTCTGAATGGGAACAATGGGGAATATCTGGTCAATGGCCCACGAGTCAGGCAGCGACTGGAACAGGGAGAAGTTGCAGAAGTATTTGTCTGCCAGCAGTTTCTCCATACCCCGGAGTTCTTCTGGCACGTGCTTCATCGTCTTTGTCAGTGCCAGCACCTCACGGCATACGCTCCAGTACATGGACTCTATCTCTGCCCTTGTCCTGAGGTTTACCATGCCCATGGAGAAGAGGCTTAACGCTTCCTCGCGTATCTGCTCTGCGTCATGCCAGTATTCGAGCAGTGAGCGTGAGTCGATGTTGCACCAGATGTCATACAAGTCCTTTACGAGTTGGTGGTCATTTTCCTTTGGTTCAAAATCTTCCTGCATCTCCGGCAGCGACGCTGTCTCCAAGACGTCGATGACAAGGACGCTGTGATGGGCAGAGAGTGAGCGTCCTGACTCTGTTATAAGGTTAGGGTGCGGCAGGTTATTCTTGTCTGCTGCCTCTACGAAGGTGTATATACAGTCGTTCACATACTCCTGTATGCTGTAATTGACACTGCTCTCGGAACTGCTGGAGCGTGTGCCGTCGTAATCTACTCCGAGGCCGCCGCCGCAGTCGATGTACTCCACTGCGTAGCCCATCTGGTGCAGGTTGATATAGAACTGTGCCGCCTCTCTGAGGGCGTTCTGTATTCTTCGTATCTTGGTGATCTGGCTTCCGATGTGGAAGTGTATGAGTTTCACGCAGTCGTGCATGCCGATGGCGTCGAGTTTGGCGAGTGCCTGCAACAGTTCTGACGCCGTGAGACCGAATTTTGAGGCGTCGCCGCCGCTCTCCTCCCATTTTCCTGACCCTGAGGAGGCGAGTTTTATGCGGATGCCGAGGTTGGGCATCACGTTGAGTTTCTTGGCTGCCTTGGCTATGATATCTATCTCGTTGAGTTTCTCAACCACTATGAATATGCGCTGACCCATCTTCTGCGCCAGCAACGCCAGTTCTATATATGCCTGGTCCTTGTACCCGTTGCAGATGATGAGGGAATCACTCTGGCACTGCACTGCTATGACGGCGTGCAGTTCTGGCTTGGAACCGGCTTCCAGTCCGAGGTTGAACTTGCGGCCGTGGGATATTATCTCCTCCACGACGGGCTGCATCTGGTTGACCTTTATGGGATAAATCACGAAACTCTCACCTTTGTAACCGTATTCGTCAGCCGCCTTTTTGAAGCATGATGCGGTTTTCTCTATGCGGTTGTCGAGTATGTCCGGGAATCTTAGCAGCACGGGGGTGGAGATGTCTCTCAACTGGAGTTCGTCTATAATGTCACGCAAGTCGGCCTCGCTGCCGTCTTTCAGGGGTGACACACAGGCATTACCCTTCTCGTTAATGCTGAAATAGGACGTTCCCCATCCCTTCATGTTGTACAACTCCTTGGAGTCTTCAATGGTCCATCTCTTCATCTGTTATCGTTTTCTTTGGTTGTTATCGTTCTTTTTCTTTCAGCAGTTTCTTCACGCAGTTCACGGTAACGGCTATCTTGTCAGGGCTTTCCATCAGCGTCACGTCAACGATATTGTCGGCCTTCATGTAGTATTCCTCTCGTTTCTCAAGTTGTTCGGTGATGAAGGCCAGCAGTTCCTCGTCGTTTTTTCCGAGCAGCAACGGCCTTACGCCCTTACCCATCTTCAGGTGGCGGAAGAGCACCTGGGGGGTGCATCTGAGATATACCACCATGCCCTGGGCGTTCATATACTCCATGTTGTCATAGAAACAGGGGGTGCCGCCACCGCAACTTATGACCACGTTTTCAAACTCTGCCACCTCGTGCAGCATGTTGCGTTCTATCTTTCTGAAGCCTTCTTCGCCGCTTTCGTCAAAGATTTCCTTCACCTTCTTGTGCATACGGTTCTCTATGTACCAGTCAAGGTCATAGAAGGGCAGGCCGAGTTCTGCTGCCAGGGCCTTGCCTACGGTGGTCTTGCCGGCTCCCATGTAGCCTATGAGGATTATTCTTTGCATTGTGTTGGGTTGGGGGATGGGAGGTGTTGGGTTATGGGGGGTTAGGTGTTTGGGTGCAGATTGTCGTGTTATCTGCACCTGATTATTGTGTTATCGACGCCTGATTATTGTGTCATCGATGCCTGTTTGCGGGTAGGCTCACTCCTTGCCTTTTACTATTTCCATGCACTGCTCGTAGGTGAGTGTTGCTGCTTTCTCGTGCAGTGCCTTGGGCAGGCGGTAGTTTTTGCCGTCATAGACGATGTAAGGGCCGTAGCGTCCGTTCATAACCTCTATCTT
>JALFNY010000125.1 GCA_022774105.1 Prevotella sp. | reverse complement strand
CTACTGTTTTTCGTTCTTATTTTCAATACTACCATTGCCTATATGCTTCTCAACAACAAGCGAATAGAAGCCTGACAACATAAACATTCACTTCAAAAAATCCCTTACATATTGATTGGACAGTGCACGTTCTGAGTGATTGAAGCCGTGACCAGCCTTGTCTATAATCTTTAGTGTGGCATTGTTGTATGTCTGCTGAGCACGTTTTGAATAGTCTATCGGCACGACCTTGTCATCTGTTCCGTGTATTATAAGCACAGGACCAGTGTATCGTCCTATTGTCTCAAACGGTTTCATGGGCTTTATATCCAACACGAATTTCTTACCAAGTTTAACACCCCATATATCTGATACCTCTGGTATGTCTTCTACATTGGGGTAACGGGCGTTCCAGTCGTCTGGGATACATAGTGCTGGAAAGATTAGAATGAGGCGACTTACCTGCTCTTTCAGGTCTGCTGCTACAAGGGCAGAGACCAGTCCTCCCTGACTTTCTCCACACAGAACAATCTTGTCTTTGTCTATCCCCTTCTGCTTCTGAAAGTGTTTTACTATTTCCTTCAATGCCTGTTTCTCGTCAGAGACAGACATTTCCATGGTGTTATTATCGCTCCTGCTTCGTACACTGCCGCATGGAAAGTCAAAGGTATAAACAGCATATCCAAGGTCATTGAGTGTCTTGAAATATTCTTTTCCAGAGTGGTGTGTACCGTTAAAGCCATGACTGATAATAGCCACACCATGTTTTCCCTGAGTGTTCGGGTAACTGATAACGCCATATATAGTCTTACCGTTTTTTTGTTTTATGGTAAGTTCTCGGCATAGCATCTTGTCATTGCTCTGGATTGTCCAGCCGGGATAAGCGGGATTTGTTCTTATAAAGTTTATTGCCTTCCCCGTATTTCCTTTTAACTGAACATCGAGCCAGTCAACGGCCATAGCGGCGAAGGAACCTCCGTAGGGCTCGTTATACGTTCCTCCGTGGCCTGCCTTGGCGTTATCTGCCCACACTGCCGGCACATTGTGTATGCTGTTGTAGTCCATCTGGGCATTTTTGTATGCTACATCGCCCTCGCCTCCACTCATATATATAATAGGTGCATGAAGTTCTGCAAGGTTTTCTTTACCTGCTCCTGCCATTTTCATCTGTCCCATACCTGCATTTAGTATGAGATATGTCTTCAATTTCTTCTCCTTGGCATTATACAATACCTGTGCACCTCCGCATGAATGTCCTGCCGCAGCAATCTTGTCGGTATCTACCATACCACAGTAGTCACTGCCTTCTCGCTCTGATTCTTCTACAATCCACTGCATGGCCTCCATAAGCATGGAGGAAGTGGTGCGCTTTTCTGGACGGTCGTATTGGTACACCTGCATCTCACCGATGGCTACTACGATATATCCGTGTGAGGCAATCTCTGTCAACATTCGTTCATAACCAACGTTTGTGTCCATGCATGCGCCGTTGGCAAATAGCAGAATGGGCAGTTTTCCTTCTTTCGCAACGGCACGCCTGAGATGCAACGGACGGTAAACAACGAAGTCAGTGAGGGTCTTCTCCTTCAATGCCACAGCCTTATATGGGCCCTTGCCACCCCCGTCAGGCATTTTCATCTGTTGCCATGAGATGTTTGTGGCGTCTTTTTTCAGATGCCGAGCGAAAAAGGTTTCCATGGCAGGTCGTGCTATATCAAGTGCCTGGTCATACGCAAAGCCATGCTGTCCGCTGGCTTTTATGTATTCTACCTTGTTGCCAGCCTTGTGCATCTTCTGCACATAGTCATCTGTAAGATACGGCTTTACAATGGGGTCCTCACTGCCTTGGAGTATCAGCATGGGTGCTGTCTCCTTTGTTATATATCCTATTGGCCACCATTCCGGGTGCTTGCTCAGCGGATTATCAGGATTTCCGATCTCTGTGGGAGGTGCACCGCCAACGGCACATGTTACCATTCCCTTCGCTGCGAGCATGAGAGAGAGATGTCCTCCTGCCGAATGGCCGAAACTTCCGATTCGTGCTGAATCCACACCATAATCTGATGCTCGTTGCTTTATCCACAACACAGCACGCTCCACGTCTTCGATGCAAGCAGGAAATCCTGCCTCCTGCGTCAGACGGTAGTTGACACTGAAGGTAACATAGCCCTTCATAGCATAGTCAACAAGGAGATTTGTATATACGGCATCGCGCTTGTCACCCGCTGCCCAGCCACCTCCGTGAATAATAACAAGTGCAGGACGCAGAGTGTCTTTGCCAGATAGAGGCTGTGCAACGTCAAGCACACACGACGCATGATCGTCGTACTGAACGTTCTGAGTCACCATGATTCTCTCCTGAGCATATAGACATAAGGTGACAAACAACAAGAAAAGGATGTTTGTTAGTTTCATACTGTTTTTATATTAGGTATTGCTTGTTTGCGATGCAAATATACTTAATTATTTCGTTATATGCAAATAAATATAAAATCTTCGTTCAAAACATAAAAAAAACAGGAGATTATCCCAAATAAGTCATTAGACCGCATATAACTGTTTTTATCCTATTACAATGGTTTTTCTACTACTTTACACTGCTATATGTAGCCTCCTGAATCGCGATTTATCTTAAACCCATAACGGAAATTGAACAGAAATCAAATGACCTATCACGGTTTACGGACGTCAGCCGCACTGACAGCCATAAAATAATATATAATGTGACACAACGAACACGTGTCGCCTTCTCACAAACCACCATCACAAACCGCGGACAATTCGCCCTGCGTAAAATGCACTCCATACCCCACCACCCGACAATCAGCACCTCTTTACAACACAAACAGCACCTGATTGTAACGCAATCAGCACCTGATTACATTGTGAAAAGGTGCTGATTACAGGAGGACATTGCGGAACCGGCACCGTCACCACCCTACCCTCCCACCTGCGCCCGACCGCTATCAGCAGCCAATCAGACGACAGCACGAAGACGGACTTCTCTCACTACACCGCACAGGCACGATAACAGAATTCCCCAACAAGAAAACACCACAATTACACACCATGCAGTTAAGTCAATAAAGCGCAGCAAAGTGCGCTCAAAGTTAAAAAAGATTAATACAAGAATTTGCAGACAAATGTTTCTTGTCCAATTCAGAAAAAAGTAGTAACTTTGCACACTGTTTGGAATAAGTATCAATTAACGGTCTTAAAAAAAAAGAAAGATAGCAATGTCTAAAGTATGTCAAATTACCGGCAAAAAGGCAATGATCGGTAACAATGTCTCACACTCAAAGCATCGCACAAAGCGCAGTTTTGACGTGAACCTCTTCAACAAGAAGTTCTTCTATGTAGAGGAAGACTGCTGGATCACACTCAGAATCTCTGCCGCTGGTCTTCGCATAATCAACAAATTAGGTCTTGACGCCACTCTGAAGCAGGCTGTTGCAGCAGGCCACGTAGATTGGAAAGATATTAAAGTAATAGGAGAATAAGCACTATGGCAAAGAAAGCAAAAGGTAACCGTGTACAAGTAATACTCGA
This sequence comes from Prevotella sp., assembly GCA_022774105.1. GTDB lineage: Bacteria > Bacteroidota > Bacteroidia > Bacteroidales > Bacteroidaceae > Prevotella. The sequence continues at coordinate 9,439 of JALFNY010000125.1, read as the reverse complement.
ATGCACGGAGATTAAGAACAGCGGTTTGCCTGGTACAAGCCGTTACATCACTACCAAGAACCGTAAGAACACTCCAGAGCGTCTTGAGTTGATGAAATACAACCCCATCCTTAAGAAGATGACACTTCACAAGGAGATTAAGTAATACATAAAATAGCAGAACTATGGCAAAGAAAACCGTCGCCACCCTCCACGAAGGAACAAAGGATGGTCGCGCATACAGCAAGGTTATCAAGATGGTAAAAAGCCCGAAGACGGGTGCTTACATCTTTGATGAGAAAATGGTTCCGAACGAGGAAGTACAGGCTTTCTTCAAGTAATACCACTTGGCAGACAAGCATTATATAAAGAATTACAAAGAGGTTGCATGCGTTTTACGAAACTCATGTAACCTCTTTTTGATTTTTCAGCCATGCAGAATTTCAAGGTTATCATAGTAGAAGACGTGCCATTAGAAATGAAAGGCACAGAAGGACTGCTGAAAGCAGAAGTGCCAGAAGCAGAAATAATAGGCACAGCACAGACAGAAGCAGAATACCTGAAACTCATGAGGACAGCAGAACCAGACCTGGTGCTGCTCGATTTGGGACTACAAGGAAGCACCACCGTAGGAGTAGAACTATGCCGACAGACAAAGGCAGAGCACAAACAAACAAAGGTACTGGTGTTCACAGGAGAAATTCTGAATGAAAAACTATGGATAGACGTACTCGACGCAGGAGCAGACGGCATAATACTCAAAACAGGAGAAATGCTTACACGCACAGACGTCATCAACGTAATGCAAGGCAAACGATACGTGTTCAACCAGCCAATAATGGAAGTAATAGTTGATAACTTCCGCAAAACAATAACAGGAGAAATAATGAAACAAGAAGCCGCCGTAGGCTATGACATCGACGAATACGACGAACGCTTCCTGCGTCACTTGGCACTTGGATACACAAAAGAACAGATAACCGGTCTGAGAGGAATGCCATTCGGAGTAAAAAGCCTTGAAAAACGACAGGCAGAACTGGTGCAAAAACTATTTCCAGACGGCCGCGGAAGACAGAACGTAAACGCAGTAAGACTGGTAACACGAGCCTTTCAACTACACATACTAAACCCAGAGAATCTGGAAGCAGACGAAGAATAACACTTACAATCTATCAGCAAAACGCACCCAAACGGTAACAAATCAATAGAAAACCACCTTTTTCCTTTGGAATTAGAAAAAGAAAATGTAACTTTGCACGAATTTTCAAAGGAAGAAAGAAGCATACAACAACAAATAAAAGAACCAAAGCATATATAGACTATGAAACATCAGCTTCGCAGCGCAGTCTGCACAGAAGGTCGCCGCATGGCCGGAGCACGCGCTCTGTGGGTTGCCAACGGCATGAAAAGAGAGCAGTTCGGGAAACCAATCATCGCAATAGTAAACTCTTTCACACAGTTCGTGCCCGGACACACACACCTACACGAGGCAGGACAAATAGTCAAAGCCGAAATAGAGAGGTTAGGCTGCTATGCGGCTGAGTTCAATACAATAGCCATTGATGACGGAATAGCCATGGGACATGACGGTATGCTGTACTCACTACCATCAAGAGACATCATAGCAGACTCCGTAGAATATATGTGCAACGCACACAAGGCAGACGCAATGATCTGCATATCCAACTGTGATAAAATCACACCAGGAATGTTAATGGCCGCCATGCGCCTCAACATACCAGCAGTATTTGTCAGCGGAGGCCCCATGGAAGCAGGCGTTTACAAAGGAGAAAACCTGGACTTGATAGCCGCCATGATAAAAGGCGCAGACAAAACAGTAAGCGATGAAGAACTGGCAGAAGTAGAAAACCGTGCCTGCCCTGGCTGCGGTTGCTGCTCAGGAATGTTCACTGCAAACTCAATGAACAACCTTACAGAAGCAATAGGACTGTCACTGCCAGGCAATGGCACCATACTCGCAACCCACGTGAACCGCAAACAACTGATGAAAGACGCGGCAAAGCAAATCGTAAAGAACGCAATGGCATACTACGAAGACGGCGACGAGACAGTACTACCACGCAGCATAGCAACAAGAACCGCCTTCCTGAACGCCATGACACTCGACATAGCAATGGGAGCATCAACCAATACAGTGCTGCATCTGCTCGCAGTAGCACAAGAAGCAGGAGTGGACTTCACCATGAAAGACATAGACACACTGTCACGCAAAACACCATTCCTATGCAAACTGGCACCAAACTCACAGAAATACTCAGTACAAGAGTGCGGACGTGCCGGAGGAATGATGGGACTTCTCGGAGAACTTGCTAAGGGAGGACTGGTTGACACAAACGTAAAACGCGTAAACGGACACACTCTTGCAGAAGACATAGAGAAATACTCCATACTAAAAGACAACATAGACCCAGAAGCAAAACGAATATATTCAAGCGCACCAGCAGGCAAATTCTGCAATCAACTGGGCGTACAAGACACCACATACACCACACTTGACACCGACCGCGAGAACGGTTGCATACGAGATATAGACCACGCCTACACCAAAGACGGTGGCATGGCCATACTATTCGGTAACATAGCACAGGACGGTTGCGTGGTAAAAACAGCGGGAGTAGATGAATCCATATGGAAATTCGCAGGTCCTGCCGTAGTATTCGATTCACAAGAAGACGCCTGCGAAGGCATACTCGGAGGCAAAGTAAAGAAAGGTGACGTGGTAGTAATAACCCACGAAGGACCCAAAGGCGGGCCAGGTATGCAGGAAATGCTATACCCTACCTCATACATCAAATCCATGCACATGGGCAAAGAATGTGCACTGATAACAGACGGACGCTTCTCCGGAGGCACATCAGGACTGTCAATAGGACACATCTCACCAGAAGCAGCAAGCGGAGGAAACATCGGTAAAATCGTGGATGGAGACATAATAGAAATAGATATACCCAACCGCTCAATAAACGTAAGACTATCTGACGAAGAACTTGCAGCAAGACCAATGCAGCCGTTGAAGCGAAACAGAGTAGTACCAAAGTCACTCAGAGCATACGCACAGTCTGTATCATCAGCAGATAAAGGCGGAGTTAGAATCATAGAGTAGTTGACTGACACGACAAAAGACGAAAGAATGGAACAGATAACAGGCGCAGAAGCACTGATGCTTTCACTAAAAGCAGAAGGCGTAAAGACGATATTCGGCTACCCCGGAGGTAGCATCATGCCCACCTACGACGCACTGTACGACTACACCATGGGCGAGAAGAAAGCCTTTGAGCACATACTCGTCCGCCATGAACAGGCTGCAGCACACGCTGCGGAGGGCTACGCACGAGTTAGTGGCAAGGTAGGCGTGACGCTCGTAACATCAGGTCCCGGCGTGACAAACACACTTACAGGCGTGGCCGATGCCATGATGGACTCCACACCCATTGTAGTCATCGCAGGACAGGTGGCTACCAACGTTCTTGGCTCTGACGCATTCCAAGAAGTGGACCTTGTATCCGTAAGCCAACCTATAACAAAATGGGCATACCAGATACGCAGAGCAGAGGACATTGCATGGGCTGTAAGCCGCGCATTCTATATTGCCAAGAGCGGAAGACCAGGCCCTGTGGTGCTGGATTTCACAAAGAACGCACAGACACAGAAGTTTGATTACAAACCTACAAAGGTAGATTTCATAAGAAGTTACATACCTTCACCAGAGCCATCAGCAGAAACTATACAGGCGGCAGCAGACTTATTGAACGCTGCAAAGAAGCCAATGGCACTTGTAGGACAGGGTGTTGAACTGGGAAACGCACAAGAAGAACTCAAGGAATTTCTTGAAAAAGCAGACATACCAGCAGGCCGCACCCTCATGGGACTATCCGCCCTGCCCAGCAATCACAAACTGAACATGGGAATGTTGGGTATGCACGGTTCCTATTCCGTAAACCTAAAGGAGCAGGAAGCAGACGTGATTATAGCAATAGGTATGCGTTTCTCTGACCGCGTAACAGGTGATCTGAAACGATATGCCAAGCAAGCAAAAATCATACACCTTGACATTGACCCGTCAGAAATAGACAAAAACGTTAAGACAACAGTGGCAGTGATAGGCGACTGCAAGGTATCACTGCCTGCATTGACGGCTCTTGTAAACAAGGCAGACCACTCTGACTGGAAGGAATCATTCCAACCACTGCGTCAAAAGGAAATAGACAACGTTATAACACCAGCCACCAAGCCTACCTCCGGGCCACTATTGATGGGCGAAGTGGCACATGACGTAGCAAAAGCAACAAACAGCGAGGCCATACTTGTAACCGATGTAGGCCAGAACCAGATGATGTCCGCACGCTACTTCAAATACCACAAGAGCCGTTCCATAGCCACCTCTGGCGGACTTGGCACTATGGGCTACGGACTTCCAGCAGCAATGGGAGCGACATACGGAGCACCTGACCGCACCGTCTGCTGCTTTATGGGTGACGGAGGACTGCAAATGGTAATACAAGAACTGGGTACTATCATGGAATACCATATCCCAGTAAAGATGGTATTGCTCAACAACAACTTCCTCGGCAACGTGCGTCAATGGCAGGATATGTTCTTCGGGCACAAGCGTTCGTTCACTCCAATGACCAATCCTGACTTTGGCAAGATTGCAGAAGCATACAACATACCGTTCTGTCGTGTATCAAAACGCGAGGAACTTGCCGATGCCATTAACGAGATGATAAACACTGACGGTCCCTTCCTGCTGGAAACCATCATCAAGCCAGACGCCAACGTAGAGCCAATGACCGCGCCTGGACAGGCTGTCAACGAGATGATGCTGAACGTGGAATGTTGATATTAGGATACAAAAGACAATAGATTACAAGTATAGATACAAAGGATGAACAAAGAAAATAACAGTTGTTGCACCAAAAACAACAATCCTGTTCAAGAAGCACAAAACGGTTCCCCGTTATATACCTTACAGGTTTACACAGAGAACATTGCCGGAGTACTCAACCAGATCACAGCGGTATTCACACGCAGACAGATAAACATCGAGTCCCTTAACGTGTCACCGTCAAGCATCAAGGGCGTACACAAATACACCATCACGGCATACAGCGATGAGGAAACCATCAAAAAAGTTGTAAAACAGATAGAGAAGAAGATTGATGTGGTAAAGGCACACTACTATCTCAATAGCGAGTTATTCCTTGTAGAGGTAGCACTGTTCAAAATATCTACACAAAAAATGATGGCCGATGCAGAGATGTCACGTGCCATACGCCATGCCAACGCAAGGATAACAGAGGTGAACGACACCTTCTGCATTGTGGTATGCGAGGGTACAACAGACCACATACTGAACCTCTTTCATGACCTCAACAAGACCCCTGACAGCATACTGCAATTCACTCGCTCCGGCCGCATAGCCGTAACACGCCACTGTCAGGAAGAAGTAAGCCGCTTCCTGCACGAACGTGGGGAGTCAATGTAGTCAGCAAGAAACGCTAATGACAGACAAGACAACAAAATATTATTGTACGGCAGACGCTTTCCACTGTGACTTCCAGCATCAACTGTGTATCGGCCACCTTGGCAACAGCCTACTCAACGCCTCCGACATGCACTCCACACAGCGCAACTTCGGCATGACATATCTCAACACCATCAACAAGACCTGGGTGCTGTCACGCCTTGCAATAGAGTTGTATGACATACCAAAAGAGCATGAGGACTTCACCATAGAGACGTGGGTAGAAAACGCGATGAAGTATTTCACCAAACGCAACTGGGCCATATACTCCCCAAAAGAGGACAAAGTATATGGATATGCCAAGAGTATATGGGCTATGATAGACACTATAACGCGGGAACCGCAGGACATTCTGGCAGTGAACGAGGGCAGGATAACAGAGTATCTGTACCCAGAAAAACCGTGTGATATGGCAGATGTATCACGCGTCACAGTGCCAAAGATGGAAAAATACAGCGAGTTCACCATAAGATACAGTGACATAGACGTCAACGGGCACTGCAACTCGATGAAATACATTGACCACGTGATGGACACCTTCAGTCAGGAACACCTGCTGAACTACCAGTTGCAACGCCTTGAAATAGCATACGTTGCCGAAGGACACTGGGGTGAAACAGTGCGCATCTACCACCTGTCGCCAGACGACACACAGCACTTCTTCCGCCTAACCAAACATAACGGCGAGGCGGACGAACAGGAGTTGTGTCGGCTTAAAGTGTATTTTAAGGATAAAAGGGGTATAAATAATGTGTAAAACCTTGCATTATTCAGAAATAATCACTACCTTTGCAACTCAAAAAAGAAGGCAAATCATATACACAACAACTTTATAAAATTTACAGAAATGGCAAAAATGAATTTTGGTGGAGTTATCGAAGAGGTAATGACACGTGAGGAATTCCCATTAGAGAAGGCTCGTGAAATACTCAAAGACGAGACCATCGCAGTAATCGGTTATGGTGTTCAGGGTCCTGGTCAGGCTTGTAACCTGCGTGACAACGGCTTCAACGTTATCGTAGGCCAGCGTCAAGGCAAGACATTTGAGAAAGCAATCAATGACGGTTGGGTACCAGGTGAAACCCTCTTCTCTATCGAGGAGGCAGCAGACAAGGGTACTATAATCATGTGCCTGCTATCTGACGCAGCCGTAATGTCAGTATGGCCAACACTGCAAAAGTACCTTACACCAGGCAAGGCACTATACTTCTCTCACGGTTTCGCCATCACATGGTCTGACCGCACCGGCTGTGTTCCTTCAAAGGACATAGACGTTATAATGGTAGCACCAAAGGGTTCCGGCACATCTCTACGCACCATGTTCCTCGAAGGACGTGGCCTCAACTCATCATACGCAGTCTATAACGACGCTACCGGCAAGGCGCTTGACCGCACTCTCGCCCTCGGCATCGGCATAGGTTCAGGCTATCTCTTTGAGACTACATTCCAGCGTGAGGCTACATCAGACCTCACCGGCGAGCGCGGCTCACTCATGGGAGCCATTCAGGGACTGCTCAGCGCACAGTATGAAGTGCTCCGCGAGAACGGACACACTCCATCAGAGGCTTTCAACGAGACCGTAGAGGAACTCACACAGTCACTCATGCCACTCTTCGCAGCAAAGGGTATGGACTGGATGTACGCTAACTGCTCAACAACAGCACAGCGCGGCGCACTCGACTGGATGGGTCCTTTCCACGACGCTTGCAAGCCAGTCGTTGAGAAACTCTACCAGTCAGTAAAGAGCGGTAACGAAGCTCAGATCTCAATTGACGCCAACTCAAAGCCTGACTACCGCGCAGGTCTTGAGAAAGAACTCGCTGCATTACGCGAGTCTGAGATGTGGCGCACAGCAGAGACCGTACGCAAACTCCGTCCTGAGAACAACTAAAACAGGTATAAAAACAATTCTACAAACAGCGCATCAGCACATGCCGATGCGCTGTTTTTGTATTCATCAAACCCAAACGAACAAATAATCTCAACCCAATCAACACCTGATTGCAAGGTAATCAACACCTGATTGCACGGTAATCAGCACCTGATTGCATGGTAACCAGCACCTGATTGCATGGTAACCAGCACCTGATTGCACGGTAACCAGCAGTTTTTTACCTGCCACCCCGCACTTTGCAACTGAGTTGTAATAATAAAGTCGTACCTTTGCAGCGAAAACAATAATCCAGAACAGGTTATCAACACTCTAATAATCAACTTGCGATAACCCACAACAAAATTACAAAAACACTATGGAAGAAGTTTTTAACCTTGTGAACGCCATGTCACCTTACCTACTGCTTGGCTTCCTCTTCGCTGGCATACTACACACCTTCATGCCCGGAGCAGTTTACAGTCGCTACCTCTCTGGCCACGGTTTCCGTTCCGTTCTCTATGCCACACTACTCGGAATACCGTTGCCACTATGCTCATGCGGTGTCATTCCCACCGCCATGTCACTCCGAAAAGAGGGCGCAGGCAAAGGGGCAACAGTCTCGTTCCTCATCGCCACACCAGAAACTGGTGTTGACTCCATCGCTGCCACATACTCACTGATGGGGCTTCCGTTCGCCATAGTGCGACCCATAGCCGCTTTCTGCACGTCACTACTTGCCGGGCACATTGTAAACACATTCGACAAAGAGGAAGCAACCACCTCAACAACAGTAAAACAAGCAGAAAACACCACGAAAACAAGCCATGACAACTGTTGCAGCGACAGTCACAGCCAGTGTCATGGCATCCTCGGGAAAATACGCGAAGCCCTGGAATACGGCTTTGTGAATATGCTCGGCGACATCGGCAAATGGCTGCTCATAGGTCTGTTGGTAGCAGGACTGATAACAGTCTTCGTACCTGACAGTTTCTTTCAGATATTCAAGGGCAACACCCTACTTAGCATGCTGCTTGTACTCTGCATCGCCATACCCATGTACGTGTGTGCCACCGGCAGCATACCAATCGCCGTGGCACTCATAATGAAAGGCTTAACACCGGGTGCAGCACTCGTGTTACTCATGGCAGGACCAGCCTGTAACATGGCTTCCATACTCGTAATAAACAAGGTTCTTGGCAAACGCACCCTCTGTCTGTACCTCGCATCAATAATAACAGGTGCAATCGTTGCCGGAACCATCATCGACCAACTGCCGCAAGAATGGTTCATGCCAACACTATTGTCATCAGCACACTGCGACGATAACTGTACATCGTGGGTAAACTACGCCAGCACCGCCGCACTATGCCTGTTGTATCTCAACATACTATGGAAACATCTCAGGGGCAAACACTCACACTGCCACTGCCAAGAACATACTCACTACAACCCTTCAGACACCGCTGACATGATAGAAATACACATAAAAGGCATGAACTGCACACACTGTCAGGCCAATGCCACCAAGACATTACGCTCCCTGCCGGGCGTTACCGACGCACAAGTAAACCTTGCCACAGGCATGGCTCAGGTCTATGGCAACACCACCTTCGCCGAAATAAAAGAAGCACTTGCCTCACTCGGATTCACAGCAGAGCAGCCGTAAGGCCACATATAGAAAGAATTGTCACCGCTACCCCTAACCCGGCGACAAACCATTACACACACACCTGACATCAATAGTCGTATGCCATGCTCATAACCACAGAGCCCTTTGGCAGCGACTCCTTGTCAAGGTGCATCTCGGCATAGCCCGATACAGGAAGAAAAACGTTGCGCCTTATCTCACGAAACTCGTAATACATCATGTTCCTACCCTCCTTATAGCGCACACGCAGTATCTGCCAACAACCGTCAACCACGTGTATCTCGGCATTGTCATACCTCACTATAAACACCGTCCGCCCGTCAAGCACGTAACTTCCAGCATACTTTATATCCAAACGGTCATGCTTACGCTTGGCCTTCAGCATCTCCTTCGT
>JALFNY010000106.1 GCA_022774105.1 Prevotella sp. | reverse complement strand
AGTTGTATGGTAAGGTGGAGGAGGTGCCACAGAATGAGAATACACCGTTCCACCCTTACTCTCCATACGCTGTTGCAAAGTTGTATGGCTTCTGGATAATAAAGGAATACCGTGAGGCATACGATATGTTCTGCTGTTCAGGTATTCTGTTCAACCATGAATCAGAGCGTCGTGGTGAGACATTCGTTACACGTAAGATAACACTTGCCGCTGCACGTATAGCTCAGGGTAAACAGGAAAAACTGTATCTTGGTAACCTTTCCTCACTACGTGACTGGGGATACGCCAAGGATTATGTAGAGTGTATGTGGCTGATACTGCAACACAATACACCTGAGGATTTCGTAATAGCAACGGGAGTGCAGCACTCTGTGCGTGAGTTCGCTTATCAAGCCTTTAAGACTGCTGGCATAGAACTGGAGTTTAGAGGAGAGGGCATGGACGAGAAAGGTATTTGTGTAGCAGGTCCGAAGGAACTAATAGGTAAAACATTGATAGAAGTAAGCCCTGATTTCTATCGTCCTACTGACGTGGTGAATCTGTGGGGAGACCCATCAAAGGCAAAGAGAGAACTGGGATGGAATCCGCAAACGACATCATTTGAGCAACTTGTGCAGATTATGGTGAAGCATGATATGGAAAAGGTTGCTGCCGATCATGTAGCAAGCGTGATGCGCACCAACCTTGCAGAATATCTGGAAAAAGGATTAGTGAAGTAATGGTTTGACGTTTGTCTTTTGACAAACGTCATTTTGTATCGGGCTGTTTGGTCTTTGTTTTGGCAAGCAGCATAGACCATTAGTTTAGTTCTTGACTATGACAGGAATTAAACTAATGGCAATGTAACAACTATTATAAGTGCATTGTTGTTTGAAACAGCATTGATACCTGCTCCATAACGCATTGTGGCGTTACCTATCTCACGGATAATTTGTCGCATGATGAGAAAGTCCACATCAGGTGTGGAGGTGGAAAATAGATATTCTGCAGTCGTGACAGAAAGCCTGCTGTTCGTCATATGAAAGTTTATTGTGACGTAACTGTCGGAACGTGTAGTGATGGTACATGATGGCATCTTACCGCCATTATGCCTTTTTAATAACACTTTCAAGTAAGATATCAGTTCGTTGTTTGCAAGAATCGTTATGTTGTCACGGCGGTCATTGCTGACGTCTGTTATTGAATTGTTGCAGGAAAATATCTTGTACAGGTTGAGTCTTTCCACGTGGAAGTGTATTGACGAGTTGAGAATTGCCATAGCTTGTGTGCTGAGGGTACAATACAGTTCGCGGTAGTAGTCCACCGTTATGGCAAGGTCATTGGCACTGGCTTCGTCTCCTGCCAGCTGACGTATTCTGACAGGATAGTACATTGTCTCGTGTTTCAACGCAGAGAGTTGATTGTCAGTTATGGTGTTGGTGACGTGCAGGTGCTCGTATTCCTTCTCTATCTTCCTTGTTTCTTCTTTCAGTAGTTGTCGTTTTTCGTTTATTCCTTTGTGAAAACGAATTAGATGACGTAGATAAACAAACCAGAATAAAGGAAGTAGTGCAATGATAAGTAGTATAACGATGAACATAGCGATGTTTGCCATCTGTTCATTGCGCTCCATTGTCTGGCAGTATGATGCGAGGGTAGAATCTTCGGTGTATTCCTTATAAAGATTGGTGAAGAGATAATTATTGTATATGTATTTATCCCATTGGTGTAGGGCAAGCGCTGCAACGGCGGTTTCGTTATATAATGACAGGCGGATACCTATGTCAACGGTACTGTCTCGTTTTACAATGGAATAGCAGGAGTCAGAGTAAGCCATTGCCATTTTATATTTTCCATCAATATTGCATTTGTATAAAGAGTCACAGTATCTTGCGGCAATACTGTCATTGGGTGATACCCTTGTGTCTCCTGCTGCTGAGGTGATGCTGGGAAAAAGGACGGATAGGAGTGTTATGACCATTGTCTTTACCGCTGCTGGCAGACGGAAAGCAATTGTTGTACCCTTGCCGACCTGTGACTTTGCAGAAATATCACAGACAGAGAATATAGATGATATTTTACGGTATCTATCTATTATGCCACGACAGTTTACAAGACCGAATCCGTGTGAGGTAACGTCTGACCTATCCTTAATGACTTTATACTCAAAGAGGTGTTCTAATTGGTCCTCGGACATACCTTTGCCTGTGTCAGATATGCTTACCTCCACGTATTTCCCTTCTTGATTTTCTGTGCATGAGATAGTAATGTTTCCTTCTTGGTCTATTGCCTTGCGGGCGTTATCAACGAGTGTGTTTATGATAAAAAGGGTCAGTGTGCGATCAGCTTTAACATTGACGGTTGTTTGAGGTACGTTAAGGGTGATATTATATTTGCTAAGAATTGTGCGATTTCCCTTTATTATGTCAAGAGTGTCTTGTAGTGGGAAGGTCTCTATTATGGGTTGTATGATGCCCTTCCTGAGTTTTATCCACTGTGTAAGCATGGTGTTCTGTCTGTCAATCTCGTCTGCAAGTTCTGTTGTGTAGTCGAGATTTCCTTTGCGGACAGATAACTTCATTCTGTCAATCAGTGGTATCATGCCTGTAATGATTGACATACGGGCACGTTGTTCAACAGCGGAGCGTAGGGCGTTAGAGTATTGTAGGCGTCGTGCTTGTAGTTCCTCTTGTAGTTGTTCGAGAAGATTCTGTTCTTCTGTTGTATTTGCTTCTTTACGTCTTCTGATTCTGGTTAGCGTGAAGGTCGTTATGCATAATAGTATGAATATTGCAAGGGCAATGGTCACAAGATACCATATCTTGCTCGTTGACTGTTGTAGTGCGGTTACTCTTGCTTCCAATTCACGGTCTTGTCTTGTGCTGTCTTGAAGGTCGAGGTAGGCATTGCGATAGAAATCACTACCACTCTTGTTGTCAAGTGCGGCGAAAGAGAGAGAAAGTTGTTCGTTGATACTTGCAAGTAGGTCAGGCATAGAGTCCGTAGCAGGTATGCTGGCCGCCATATTGAGACATTCAATAGAATGGCGTGCATCACCAATCTTAAAATAACACCTTGCAAGGTTGCGCCAGGCATCAGCAGTATGATACTGGTCTTTGAGTTCTAAGAAGATATTGAGTGAGCGTTCGGCGAGATTTCCTGCAAGGAGAGAATCGGGCATATTGTCCTCATTGATGTAACGTATTGACGCGCTATCAAATTCTTTTGCCAGTGCAAAGATACTATCGTTGAGTAGATACATACTGAGGATTTGCAGCGATAGTGCCTTGTATAAAGGATAGTCTATGCGCGAGGAGAGAATATAACTCTGTACTATACAGTCGTAACCTTGTTTTATCAGTTCCTTGTATTTTGATATATTATATGGCTGGTAGTTAACCTTTCCTTGGTGATACAGAAAATTTAACCACTGTGTGGTGTCGCTATATAGATTGAGAGTGGTGTTAGATGACAACTCCTCCATCACTTTCCTTGCCTCTTTGTATTTACCTACCTGCATTAGGTAGTCTGTTGTAGCAAAGGCCATGTTACTTCTGGCGTTTGTCAGTAGTCGTCTTTCCTGTTGTGAGAGGCTGTTTTTGTTCTGATATTTGGTGATTATTTTCTCTGCCTTGTATTTGTGAAGGTAGAAGTCACGGTTTCTTGCTTGTATCCTGCAACTGTCCATTTGCTTTATTTCAGCAAGGGCATGGCATATTTCATCAGATTCTATTGTCGCTCTCCCTCTGTCCTCTTTGTCAGAGCAACCAAGAACCAGACAAATAAAAAAGCCCCACATGGCAAGAAAGAGCCATGCGGAGCCTTGTTTGTTGTTATCGTTATGCGCGGGCTGCTGCACAGTAACCAAGTGCTTCTTTGCATTTATCGGTGATATACTGCCAGTCACCAGCCTTAACCTTGTCTCCTGGGAAGAGCTTAGAGCCCATACCTACACAGAAGACTCCTGCCTTAAACCACTTTTCCAGATTCTCCTTTTCTGGTGCCACTCCACCTGTGACCATAATCTTTGACCACGGCATTGGTGCCATGAGACCCTTTATAAGGTTAGGACCAACTACGTCACCAGGGAATACTTTGGTGAAATCGCAGCCAACCTCTTGTGCCTTTCCAATCTCTGATGGAGTGAGACAGCCAGGACAATATGTTACGCAACGGCGATTACATACAATAGCTATGTCTGGGTTGAACAGTGGGCCGACGATGAAATTGGCACCAAGTTGCAGATATAGTGCTGCTGTTGGGGCGTCAACAACGGAGCCAATACCAAGAGCAAGTTCAGGACATTCCTTGTCAACGTACTTAGCAAGTTCTGCAAATACTTCCTGAGCGAAGTCGCCACGGTTAGTGAATTCGAATGCTCGTACACCACCATCGTAACAAGCTTTAACAACTTTCTTTGCTACTTCTACATCTTTATTGTAGAATACAGGAACCATTGGAGCCGCTGCAATCTTCTGCATGACGGCGAGTTTATCAAATTTTGCCATTTTGTTATTTGTTTAATGTCGTGCTGGCATTATCTATAAATAATAATGTGTGCACACTTATGATATGCTGTCCAAAAATTATTTTAACGTTGTACACGACCGTTAGCGTTGCCACCTGCAAGAGCCTCTACCTCTGCTACGCTTACAAGGTTGTAGTCTCCGTTGATAGTATGCTTGAGGGCTGATGCTGCAACAGCGAACTCCAATGCCTCACCTTGTGTTTTCTTTGTAAGGAGACCATGGATAAGACCGCCAGAGAATGAGTCTCCACCACCTACACGGTCAATGATAGGATTAATCTCATAGCGCTTTGACTGGTAGAACTCCTCACCGTTATATATAAGGGCTTTCCATCCATTGAATGTTGCAGAGAATGACTCGCGGAGGGTAGATACAACATATTTGAAGCCAAATGTCTCCTTCATCTGCTTGAAGATTCCTTCATAGCCTGCTGCGTTTGTCTCGCCGCCTTCAACGTCGGCCTCTGGCTTAAAGCCAAGACAGAGTTCTGCGTCCTCCTCGTTGCCGATACATACATCTACATACTTCATGAGAGGACGCATGATAGATATTGCTTTTTCTGATGTCCACAACTTCTTACGGAAATTAAGGTCAACAGATACTGTAACACCATGACGTTTTGCTGCTTCGCATGCAAGTTTTGTAAGTTCTGCTGCTTTATCTGATATAGCAGGAGTTATGCCAGACCAGTGGAACCAATCAGCCCCCTCCATGATAGCATCAAAGTCAAAGTCAGAAGGATCTGCCTCTGCAATAGCTGAGTTTGCACGGTCATAGATTACTTTTGAAGGGCGCATAGATGCACCAGTTTCACAATAATACAGACCTACACGGTCACCGCCACGAGCAATGTATTGTGTGTTTACACCGTAACGACGTAGTGAGTTAACAGCGATTTGACCAATTTCATGTGCAGGGAGTTTTGTTACAAGATAGGCATCGTGGCCATAGTTCGCACAACTTATAGCGACGTTGGCCTCGCCACCACCAGGAATAATGCGGAAGATGTCTGTCTGAATAAAACGGTCCTGACCATTAGGAGAAAGGCGAAGCATAATTTCGCCCAATGTTACTACTTTTGCCATAGTGATTGAATAATGGGTTATAAGGTTATATTAATTAGTACATGAATTAATAACAAGTAGTTGAAAATTCAATGACAAATTTACAAACATTTTCTCAATAACCAAAGTTTTTTTATTGAAAAATGCTTTTTTTTGTATGTTTCGGTAAAAAATAATGCTGTGTGTTCGCACAATTGGAATTATTTTGTTATTTTTGCACAACTTTTAATAGTGTGGTATGTAGTAATGAAACCATATCACAGGATATTGGAAAGTATCAACAAAACGAGGACAAGTGAGATTAATATGCCTAACGAACGCATAACGATTAAAGACATTGCAGAGAAAGCGGGAGTATCAGTCGGAACCGTTGACAGAGTTTTACACAAGCGTCCAAATGTCTCAAAGAAAGCTCTTAGCCTTGTGACAAAGGCTTTGGAGGATATGAACTATGAACCTAATATGTATGCCAGTGCGTTGGCTAACAGTAGGCGATATGATTTTTATTGCCTAATGCCAAAGCATGAGAGTGAGGCATATTGGGAAGAAGTGGAACAGGGGCAGTATAAATGTTGTGACACGCGACGTGATTTCCATGTTCATATAAATATAAAATATTACAAACGTAATGATGTAGAATCCTTCAACGAGCAGTCAATGGCTATACTTGAGGCTAATCCTGACGGTGTGATACTTGTGCCATCCAAGTTGGATGTGACCAGACCTTTCACTGATGCAATGCATTCAAGGAACATTCCGTTCATTATGTTGGATTCGTATCTCCCAGATTTACGTCCGTTAGCTTTTTATGGGCAGGATTCTTTCGCCAGCGGATACTTCGCGGCCAAGATGCTTATGCTCATAGCGGGAAGAGAGAAGGAAATAATGTTAATGAAACAGACCCTTGACGGAGTGAATGTCGCAAGTAAGCAGCAAGATAACCGTGAGGTAGGTTTCAGACATTATATGGCAGACCATTTCCCAAATATCAAGATAATTGTTCTTGACCTGCCATACCAATGTACTCGCAAACAGCATAGTATACTGTTGGAGAAATATTTTCAAGAACACCCTGATACCCATCATTGCATAACCCTAAATTCCAAGGCTCACCTTGTTGGAGAGTTTCTGTTGAGAACTAACCGTCGTGATGTGCAGATAATGGGTTATGATATGGTGGAGAAAAATGCCCGCTGCGTACGTGAAGGTAGCATTTCTTTCCTTATTGCCCAACATGGTTATCAGCAAGGCTTTTATAGTGTTGATGCTCTTGTAAGGGCTATAATATTAAAGAAACATGTAACACCTGTCAATTACATGCCGATAGAGATACTTGCCAAAGAGAATGTAGATTTCTATCGCAGGACACAGATATGATAACATCCAGTTAAACAATATAATTATAAACAACATAACCCTAAGAAAAACTATGAAACAGACATCATTTCTGAAAATTAATCCTATTGATTCGGTGGTTGTTTGCCTGCGTGCTATGAAGGCAGGAGAGACCATATCCATTGACGGTAAGGTAATCACATTATTACAAGATACCCCAGCTGGACACAAGGTACTTATCACAGATAAGGCAGAGGGAGAAGATATTATTAAGTATGGTTACCCAATAGGTCATGCACTGAAGGCACTGAAGGCAGGCGAATGGGTGAATGAGAATAATCTTAAGACCAATCTTGCAGGAACATTGGAGTACACATACAATCCTGTTGATGAGAAACTTACCATACCAAAGGTAAACCGCACCTTCAAAGGCTATGTGCGTAAAAATGGCGATGTAGGTGTACGTAATGAAATATGGATTGTGCCTACAGTCGGTTGTGTGAACGGTATAGCAGAGAATATTGCAAAACGTTTAGAGGCGGAGACACATCTTGAGGGAATTGACGCAGTACACGCATGGCATCATAACTATGGTTGTTCACAACTTTCAGAGGACCATGAGGCTACCCGCAAGATACTGCGTGACATTGTTCTGCACCCTAATGCAGGCGGTGTACTTGTACTTTCTCTCGGTTGTGAGAACAACCAGCCAGATGACTTCATGGCTATGCTTGGCGATTATGACCGTGACCGTATCAAACTTGTAGTTACCCAGAAGGTGGAAGGAGACGAGACAGAGGAATGTATGCGAGTTCTTCGTGACATATATGCTATTGCCAAAGAAGACAAGCGTGAAGAAATCCCTGTCAGCAAGTTGCGTGTAGGTTTGAAGTGTGGAGGTTCTGACGGTTTCTCTGGCATCACTGCCAATCCTCTTGAGGGTGAATTCTCCGATTGGCTTGTTGCTCAGGGTGGAACATCTATTCTTACTGAAGTTCCGGAAATGTTTGGTGCGGAAACCATTTTGATGAACCGCTGCGAGACAAAAGAACTGTTTGAACAGACAGTATCACTGATTAATAACTTTAAGAACTATTTCTTGTCACATGGCGAGCCTGTTGGTGAAAATCCATCTCCAGGAAACAAGGCTGGTGGTATATCCACTCTTGAAGACAAGGCTCTTGGCTGTACGCAGAAGTGTGGGCGTGCCCCTGTCAGTGGAGTGTTGGAATATGGTGACCGTCTGCAAACCACAGGCTTAAATCTTCTCTCTGCACCAGGCAACGATCTCGTAGCAGCCACGGCGCTCGCATCAGCCGGATGCCATATTGTTCTGTTCTCAACAGGTCGTGGAACACCGTTCGGAACATTTGTACCTACAATGAAAATCTCTACCAACACAGACCTGTACAACAGGAAACGCAATTGGATTGACTTCAATGCCGGACAACTTGTTGACGGAAAGACAATGACGGAACTTGTGCCGGAGTTTATAGACAAGGTGTTGTCAGTAGCCAGTGGCGAGCCTGCCCGTAACGAGACAAACGGCTATCGTGAGATTTCTATATTCAAGAATGGAGTAACTCTGTAAAAATAAAGCCCCCAATTTCGCTCTTGGGGGCTTTATCTTAACCTGAAAAGGTCATTATATTTCTGTTCATTTCAGATTTCTATACCACCAGATTGTGTTATGCTTCATCAAAGGTATAATTGGCAATGAAGAGATGAAGAGGGGCCACGAGATGCTGATTGAAGGAGCGTAAAGGAGCAGAACAACAGGAGTAAAAAGGTAAAATAGTTTTCTGTGGTCTAATGATAGATTTTGGTCTAATATAACGATAATGCTCAGGAATCACAAAAAAAGCAATTACAGTAAGGGTATGACAAACCATACCATATTTATTAAACGATGAAGGTACTATCAAATTTTTTATGTTTTACGCTTCTCTCCATAGTCTTGGTTGGATGCAAGAACGATGAACAGCGTTTTATTCCTAAGAGCCTTGCAGATTTAAGGGGACACACCGTAGCGGCAAACTCTGGCACTACACAGGAGAAGATAGCCCGTATGGTAACAGAGAAAGAGAACGTGCAGTGTCTGCCGGGTGGTCTTGACGCACTCGTTGCCCTTGATGCTGGACAGTGTGATGTTGCCCTTGTGGAACGTAACAATATGTATTCTGACGATTTCAAGCGTCTTGCTCTTGAAGAGGCATTTACTGATTCCACCACGCAGGAACCTTTGGCGTGTGCTCTTCGCAAAGAAGAAGACGCATTGTTGATGGAATACACCGCTTTCTTTGATAGCATACGGGCGTGT
>JALFNY010000114.1 GCA_022774105.1 Prevotella sp. | reverse complement strand
CCACACTACATAGAGCAGGCTGGCATATAGCGGCACCCAGACTGTCTTCTGGCTGACAAGATACATCAGTTGGTCAAGGAAAAGCGTGTGATGCCCGTTGATAAGGAAAAATAGTTGCGTGTCCATTTTTGTTTTTATAGGCTGGGGGTTGTAGGTTATGGGTTGTGGGGCTGCATCGCATGAAGCGAACATGAGCATCGCACAAAGATACCGTATAGGCTTATCTTCACTTCTAAATCGACAGACCTAAGACCCAAAACCTTCAACCTCCCACCTTTAATTAAAAGAGGTACGTCTTCTCTACCCAGTAACACAGTATGCCGGCAATGTAGCCCACGAAGGCTATCCATGTGACATTCTTCATGTACCAGCCGAAGGAGATGCGCTCCAAACCCATCACTACCACGCCGGCAGCAGAGCCAATAATGAGCATTGAACCGCCGACACCGGCACAGTATGCCAGCAACTGCCAGAAAATGCCATCAACAGCAAAGTTCACACTGTTCGGGTCTATCGCATACATCTTCATAGCCCCTGCCACCAGTGGCACGTTGTCAACAATAGATGAGAGGATACCGATGGCGCCAGTGACAAGGTAATCATTGCCCACCGTCTCGTCAAGCCACTCGCCAACGGCAGTAAGCACACCGATTTCTGACAGTGTGGCAACAGCCATGAGTATGCCGAGGAAGAACATAATGGTTGACATATCTATGCGACTGAGAAGGTTTGTCACACGCTTTGCCATAGGGTCGTGCTCCTCCTTCTTGCGGTATATTATCTCTGTGACACACCACAGTATGCCAAGAACACCAAGTATGCCTACAAACGCTGGCAACTCAGTGACGGTATGGAACACGGGAACACAGCAAAGACCACCTACACCGAGGGCAAAGATGAGTTTGCGCTGCAACTTTGTAATCTCACTGATGCTGGCCTCACGCTTATCCACCACCTGCGGAAGGTCTCCACTAAGACGGAACTGCAACACGGCTGTGGGTACAATAAAGGCAAGACAGGATGGAATGATAATCTCCTGAATGACACCAAGAGCCGTAATCATCTTGCCATTCCACAGCATTATGGTTGTAACATCACCTATTGGCGAGAACGCTCCGCCCGCATTGGCAGAGATAATGACACACACGGCATACCAAATACGGTCTTGCTTGTCCTGCACCAACTTGCGGAGTATCATAATCATAACGATAGAAGTGGTGAGATTGTCAAGCACAGCAGAGAGTATAGCCGTCATAAAGGCAATCTTCCAAAGAAGAGAACGCTTGGTCCGAGACTTCAAAGCACCACGCACCCAGTTAAAGCCACCATGCTGATCAACAATCTCCACGATGGTCATGGCACCCATAAGGAAGAACAAGGTGGTGCCGGCCTCGCCGAGATTCCTCTCTATTGACTCGCCGAGTTCAAAGCCCGGAAGATTCAACCCCTCATGGCCAAGGGCAAGAAGCGTCCAACACACCACGCACATGAGAATGGCAACAGCGGCCTTGTTGATTTTAGTCACGCTCTCAAGGGCTATAAATGCATAGCCAATAACGAAAGCAATACAAATAATAGTAATGGAACTCATTTTGTGTATTAGTTAGTTAGTGATACAATTAGTTTTGCAAAGATAAACAAAATATCTATAACACATAAGCCAATCACACGTTTTTTTCGCAAAAAAAGCAAAAAAGTCACAAAAAGAAAAAGTTTTAGAAATAATATGCTGACATATTAAAAAAAAAATGTACCTTTGCCTATGAAACTAACGTTAACCAACTATAATGCCGGGAAAAAGTATAAAACACATTGCCGGCAGAAGCAAATACGAACAAAACTAACTATTATACCAAACTAACAGACTATGGAAAAAAAGTATTTCTTTGCCGTTGACCTTGGTGCAACAAGTGGACGTACCATCATAGGCGGTATGAACAACGGGAAGATTGAACTGGAAGAAGTAACACGTTTTGCCAACAACCTCATAGAGGTAAACGGGCACTTCTATTGGGACATCTATGCCCTGTACTTCGAAATAATCAAAGGTTTGAAGGAAGTAAAGAAACAAGGTAAAGCCATTACCAGCATAGGCATAGACACATGGGGCGTGGACTTTGTCTGCGTTGCAGAAGATGGCAGCGTAAGCCAGCCCATAGCATACCGCGACCCGCACACCTTCGATGCAATGGAGGACTATCTGGAGAACGTAATGTCAAAGGAAAAAGTGTATGGAGTGACAGGAATACAGTTCATGAACTTTAACTCTATCTTCCAACTTTACGCCATGAAACGCGCTGGAAACGCTACACTGAAGAACGCACAAAAGATACTTTTCATCCCAGACGCATTGAGTTATATGCTCACAGGCAACATGGTATGCGAATATACAATAGCCTCAACAGCACAACTCCTTGACCCACGAACCAAACAACTGGACCCAAGACTGCTGGCATCACTCGGACTTACACAATCAAAGTTCGGCAGAATGGTGAACCCAGGAGACCTGATAGGAACACTGACAGACGCCATACAGAAAGAAACAGGGCTGGGAGCAATACCCGTTGTAGCAGTAGCAGGACACGATACAGGCTCAGCAGTAGCAGCAGTACCAGCAAAAGACGAGAATTTCGCATACTTATCAAGCGGCACATGGTCACTGATGGGAATAGAAACAAAAGACGCTATTATAAATAAGGTGTCCTATGACCGCAACTTTACCAACGAAGGAGGAATAGAAGGAACAACACGTTTCCTGAAAAACATATGCGGAATGTGGCTGTATGAACGCTGCCGAAAAGAATGGACAGACGCACCTAAGTCACACCCGGAACTCATAGCAGAGGCCATGAAGCAGCCCGCCTTCCAGAGTATAATCAACCCTGACGATGCAATGTTTGCCAACCCGGTATCAATGGTAGAAGCAATACAAAACTATTGCGAGCAAACAGGGCAACACGTACCACAAGGTTACGCAGAGACCTGCCGCTGCATATTCGATTCCCTCGCACTGCGCTACCGACAAGTATTCACCTATCTCACCGAAATGGCATCGTTCCCAATAAACGTACTGCACATAATCGGCGGAGGATCACTTAACAATGACCTCAACCAGTTTACCTCAAACTCACTCGGTGTAGAAGTGCTTGCAGGACCACAAGAGGGCACTGCGCTCGGAAACATCATGGTTCAGGCAAAGGCAGCAGGCGAAGTAAAAGACCTATGGGATATGCGTCGCGTAATAGCCAACAGCATAGAACTAAAGAAATTCACGCCAAAAGACAAGGAAGAGTGGGACGTTGCATACAAGAAGTTCCTCGAAATAGTGGAGAAAAAAGGCTAAAACAGAATATAATTAACAAACAAATATAATCTAAAAACAAACTAACTACGACAATGAAAGCAGAACTTATTTCAAAGGCTTATGCAGTAGCCAAAGAGCGTTACGCTGAAATCGGTATTGATACCGAAGCTGTTTTGAAACAATTACAGGATTTTCACCTCTCCCTCCACTGCTGGCAGGCAGATGACGTGAAAGGCTTTGAGGTACAAGCAGGCGCAATGTCTGGCGGAATACAGTCCACAGGCGACTTCCCCGGAGCCGCTCGCAACATAGAAGAACTACGTCAGGACATACTGAAAGCAAAGAGCCTCATACCTGGTAACCACCGCCTTAACCTCCACGAGATATACGGTGACTTCAAAGGCAAGGTGGTTGACCGTGACGAAGTAACAGTAGAATACTTCCAATCATGGATTGACTGGGCAAAAGAGAACAATACAATGCTTGACTTCAACTCATCAAGTTTCTCCCATCCAAAGTCTGGTAGCCTCACACTCGCTAACCCTGACGAGGGTATAAGGCAGTTCTGGGTAGAGCACACAAAACGTTGTCGTGACATAGCCAACGCCATGGGTGAGGCTCAGAACGACCCTTGTATAATGAACCTTTGGGTACATGACGGCTGCAAAGACGTCTCTGTAAACCACGCTCTGTACCGTAACACTCTGAAAAAATCACTTGACGAGATTTTTGAAAAGGAGCAACCGATGATGAAGGACTGCATAGAGGGCAAGGTATTCGGTATTGGTCTGGAGTCATTCACAGTGGGTTCACACGACTTCTACACCGCTTATGCAGCACAGAACGACAAGATTCTGACCATAGACACTGGTCACTACCACCCAACAGAATCACCTGCCGACAAGGTATCAGCCGTTCTTCCTTACCTCAAAGAGTTGATGTTGCACGTTTCTCGCCCCGTTCGCTGGGACTCAGACCACGTTACCATCATGGACGACCCAACACAAGAGTTGTTCTTTGAGATTGTTCGCGCCGGCGCACTTGACCGTGTTCACTACGGACTCGACTTCTTCGACGGCTCTATCAACCGCATCGGAGCCTATGTTATCGGCTCACGCGCCGCTCAAAAATGTATGCTCCGCGCCCTACTTGAGCCACGCGAGACCATCAGCAAACTTGAACTTGCAGGTGAAGGATATAAGGTTCTCGCCATCATCGAGGAGCAGAAGGCCATGCCTTGGCAAGCAGTATATGACGAGTTCTGCGTTCGTAACAACGTGCCTGTTGGTCAGGAGTTCATCGCAGACATCGACAAATACGTGGCAGATGTAACCTCTAAGCGTTAATATAATAACAAGAAACAGTGAATGTTCTATATGCTCCTGCAATGCGGAGCATATAGAACATATATTATTCTGGGCGTACTGCGCATAAAGCCGTATGCCATAACATCTCAATTAAAAGACAATGGAAATCATTATCGGACTTCTTATCATTGCCATCGGTGCCTTCTGCCAATCCAGTTGCTATGTTCCCATAAACAAAATAAAGAACTGGTCATGGGAGAGTTACTGGATAATACAGGGTGTATTCGCATGGCTCATATTCCCATTGCTGGGTGCTCTGCTCGCAATACCTGAGGGAAAATCCCTCTGCGGACTATATGCCAGTGCCAGCACATTTAACGTTCTGATGACACTTTTCTTCGGAGTACTGTGGGGAGTGGGCGGACTGACGTTCGGACTGTCAATGCGTTACCTCGGCGTAGCACTCGGACAGTCCATTGCTCTCGGCACCTGCGCCGGTCTGGGAACCATCATGGGGCCCGTGCTTCTAAACATATTCTTCCCTGAGCAGCACGCCCTTGAAAGACTGACGTTTGCTGTCATCATAGGTGTTGTTGTCACATTAATCGGCATTGCCATAATAGGCGTAGCGGGTTCAATGAAGAGTGCCTCACTCTCTGAGGAAGAAAAGAAGGAGGCAGTGAAGGACTTTAACTTCCCCAAGGGCCTTGCCATAGCACTGCTTGCCGGCTTTATGAGCGGCTGTTTCAACGTTGGTCTCACCTTTGGAGAAAGCATTAACTTTGTTGACACCGACCCGATGTTCAAGGCTCTGCCCGCCATACTGCTCGTCACAACCGGTGGTTTTGTGACAAACGCCATCTACTGCTTCTACCAGAACCAGAAGAACGGCACATGGGGTGACTATGCCAACGGCAGCGTATGGGGCAACAACCTCATATTCTGTGCCCTCGCCGGAGTGCTATGGTACAGTCAGTTCTTCGGACTGTCACTGGGACAGGGATACCTCCAAGGCTCTCCCGACCTGCTGACATTCTCCTTCTGCATACTGATGGCGCTCAACGTGACCTTCTCCAACGTGTGGGGCATACTGTTAAAGGAAT
>JALFNY010000087.1 GCA_022774105.1 Prevotella sp. | reverse complement strand
GAAGATGGTGTTCCAGTCGCTCGGATTGCTGGAATAAATGCTATAGGCAAAGAAAACAATGATGGCAAGCAGTATGAACTTAAAGAGAGACCAGCGCTTGGTGGATTTCAATGTGGAAATGGTTGACTCCATCACCTTTATTGATTGAAATATGAAAAAAAAGTGGTGCGTATGCAAAAAATATCACAAAAATTTTGTAACTTTGTACAATTGTCCCCAATAAGCCATTAGATACCTGTATCTTTCATTTATCTATGTGCCAGAATGTGATATGCTTAATTGAAGGCATAGCGTGCAATGTTGAGAAGAATCGTGACGCAAGAAGGTGCATGGAGGAGTGTAAAGGCATGGGAAAAACAATGTTATAAGGTAAAGATAGTTATCGGCGGTAAAATGGACGATATGTGATTATGCAGTTATTAGTGCGTCAGTCAACGTGACAGACGACATGATAGTGCATGAAAAGAGAAGCAATGTTATGGACAAGAAATCGCTCAGACAATATATAAAAGAGGAGAAACAACGGCATACGGCCACGGAACTGTCGCTGTATGACAGCAGACTGTTTCGTAGGATAGTGGAGCATCCGAGGGTGAAGGAGGCAGGCACCGTGTTGTTGTACTGGTCATTGCCCGACGAGGTTGATACCCACACGCTGGTGGAGAGCCTTGCAGCCTCAGGTAAGACGGTCTTGTTGCCGCGTGTTGAGGGCGGAACAGAGTTGTCACTCCGCCGCTTCACCGCTGTTGAAGACATGGTGCGGGGAGCGTATGGCATACTTGAACCGCAGGGAGAGGAGGTCAGCGCAGAGGCATTGGCGGCATTGATGCCGCATGAAGCGGACGGTACTGAGGGGGAGGCGGCTGTGGTAGCCATAATCCCCGGTGTGGCCTTTGACGCAGAAGGACACCGCCTGGGCAGAGGAAAAGGCTATTATGACCGGCTGCTTGCAAGGTTGCCGAAGATGCATACCATAGGGTTGTGCTACCCGTTTCAGTACCTTGACAGCGTCCCCGCAGAGAACTGGGACATGGCTGTGGATGAGGTCATTAGTTGATATATATAAGGATTTTGAAAAAAAATAATGAAAAAGTCATTACAAAATTTTGCGATACAAGATTTTTTAACTATTTTTGCAAACATAATGACCATTAAAACTAAGTGCTATGTGTAACCAGGAGATAACCGAAGAAGAGATACGCCGTAGGGCGGGAGAGGTATTCTCGGCAATGGAAAGCCGTTCCTCGTTGGCAGAGATGCAGTTAATGCACAAGGCCTTTAACTTTGCATACGAGGCGCATAGGGAACAAAGGCGTAAGACGGGGGAACCATACATAGTACACCCAATAGCCGTAGCACTTATCATAGCAAAGGAATTACAACTGGGTGCAGAGCCAGTGTGCGCCGCCTTCCTGCATGATGTGGTAGAGGACACACCGTGTACGAACGAAAAGATACGCGAACAGTTCGGTAACGATGTAGCCTTTCTGGTGAAGGTTGTGACAAAGCAGAACAAGACAAGGTACTCAATGTCAAAGCAACTGGACAACTTCAAGCAGATGCTTGATTCCGTGCATTATGACATAAGGGCAATACTTATAAAACTGGCAGACCGCCTGCACAATATGAGGACGCTGGATTCTATGCGTCCCGACAAGCAAATGAAGATAGCGGGAGAGACTGATTACTTCTATGCACCACTGGCAAACAGACTCGGTCTATACACCATTAAAATAGAATTGGAGAACCTTTCGTTCAGATACCGCTGTCCGCAGATTTATAACAAGATTCTCCAACTGATAGAAGCGGACAAAGAAAAAGATAGGGTGAGACTGAAAACCTTTGAAGACAAGATAGACGAGATACTCACTTCGCACGGAATAAGATACAGAAGAGAACTCGCCTACAAACAACCTTACAATATATGGCGCAAGATAAACACCTTAAAGGTTGACTTCGAACACTTGGAATGTAGGCACTTCACACGCATTGTGTTCCCAGAAGACGTGTACGTGTCAGAGAAGAACATGTGTCTCAACATATATTCACTACTCACCGATAACTTCAAGGAACGCCCCAACTCCATCGTTAACTATGTTGATCAGCCGAAACAAAACGGTTATCAGAGTTTCCACACGCAACTGTTGTCAGACTATGGCGTGTGGGAGGAGATACACATACAGTCAGAACGCATGACAAAGAAGTCGCATCTGGGATATATGTTGGAGAATGGCAGACGCGACAAGGTTATATATGAATGGCTGGAAACCTTCCGAGGCGTGTTAAGAGACGTGGCAGGAAACACGGGAGAAGGGGGAGGTTTCTTCATAGAGTCAGTCAGAGCGTCATTCTATAACGACGACATACAGGTCTATACACCAGAAGGTCGCTCGATGAAACTGCCAAAGAACTCTACCGCCATAGACTTTGCGTTTGGCGTTCACACAGAGGTAGGGATGCACGCAAAGTATGCTAAAATCAACGGACACCTCGCTTCAGTGAAGACTCTGCTAAAACGCGGCGACTGTGTAGAAATAGGTACAGACCCGAATGTGTGGCCACAAGAGGACTGGGTGAGCAAGGCAAAATCCTACCGAGCACTGAGAAACATACATATCTACCTTGACAAGAGACCCAAGCCACAGTATCATAGATGCCCATTATGCAATCCTATACCGGGAGAGGAGGTGATAGGCTTCCGCAAAGAGGACGAAACCATAATGGTACACAGACGTGATTGCGCTGACGCCATAAGCCTCGCATCACAGTATGGCGACAGCATTGTGCCAGTGGAATATAAAGAAGACCCCGCAGTGCTGTACTCTGCAAGCCTGACAGCAAAGGCTGTTGACAGACAACACCTGCTCAGTGATATCATAGACAGCATTTCCAACAAACTGCAACTGAGCATAGACGAACTGCATACAGTGACAGAAGATGAGATAGTAACCTGCACAATAAACTTCATGGTGCACAGTTACAAGGAACTACAAACCATTGTGCAGAGCATACTCGACATACCGGATGTGGATGAAGTCATATACAAGAATGAATAAAAAAAGTTAATTTACTTGCAAAGTCCGATTATATATTATACCTTTGCAAACAATAAATAACGTGATATAAACAATTTTATTGCCTATCGACACACATTTACTTAACAAAATTAGATTAAGAAAATGAATAAACTCACTCGGTTAACCGATGAAGAGTTGGTACTGATGTACGTGCAAGGCAATAACCGCGCTTTTGACGAGCTGCTGGCTCGCACCCAGACAGGTATCTTCTCCTATATTATATTTATCGTACACAACGAGGAAGTGGCCAATGACCTCTTTCAAGAAACATTCCTCAAAGCCATAACAAAGTTGAGGGAAGGCAAGTATGTGACATCAGGTAAGTTCAATGCCTGGCTAATACGTATTGCCCATAACACCATTATGGACTGGTATCGCCGACAGAAATCACTCAACTTCATAGATACCGCTGTGGAGGATATCAATATAGCGCAGATGAGTGACCAGCAACTTATGGAAACATCAACGGAAGATCTGATGGCTAACACTCAGGTGTTATCAGACGTGCGTAACCTTATGACCTGTCTGCCAGACACACAGAGGGAAGTGGTGCAGATGAGATTCTATCAGAACTACTCATTCAAGGAAATAGCAGAAATGACAGGAGTGAGCATAAACACAAGCCTCGGAAGAATGAGATACGCATTGATTAATATGCGCCGCTTGGCAAGAGAAAACCATATGCAGTTACAACTCGCATAGAAAAAATACCTATACAGACAATGATAAGAACAGGGCAGAAAGGATTGTAAGTAAGATAAACAATCCTTGCTGCCCTGTATTAATACAAAATTATTGTAAGATTTCAGTTCCTTTCGCAGGTCTATCTGCCATATTGTGTCATGGCTCATCAAGAGCATAGCATACTATGTCTAGATGAAACGGTACACAAGATGGTGCGCAGAAGAATGTAAAGGAGTTTATAGACGGTGTAGGCTTGAAATGATTTCGTGCGGATTCTCTGCTCCGAAGACATAACTGCCAGACACAAGAACGTCCACACCCGCTGCAACAAGACGTGGAGCAGTATCGCTCTGCACACCACCGTCAACCTCAATAAGGGCGGAGGAGCCAGAACGTTTTATCAGTTCCTTCAACCTTATGGTCTTTGCAATGGTATTCTCAATAAACTTCTGCCCCCCGAAACCAGGGTTAACACTCATCAGTAGTATCATGTCCACATCGTGAATGATGTCTTCAAGACAACTGACAGGCGTGGAGGGATTAAGCGTTACGCCAGCCTTCATGCCAGCATCATGAATCTCTTGTATCGTGCGGTGCAGGTGGGTGCACGCTTCGTAGTGTACGTTCATCATGTAAGCACCCAATGATGCCGTCTGTTTGATGTAGCGTTCGGGAGTGTTTATCATGTAATGCACGTCCAATTTCTTGTTACACACCTTTGAAACCGCTTGTATTACAGGGAATCCGAAGGATATGTTGGGCACGAAAGAGCCGTCCATTACGTCAAGATGAAGCCACTCTGCTTCGCTGCCATTTATCATTTCTATCTCGCGTTCAAGGTGGAGAAAGTCGGCGGCGAGAAGGGAGGGGGAGACTATAGTCATTGCTTTGTATGTAGAGTGTTACTTTTAATTAAGAAAAAAAGGAACATATTTGCCGTCAGAAATAATGGGGCGATAAGTGTAGGCGAACTGCCTTATAATGTCAATGTTCGCTGATGACGGTGTGAATGTGTTAATAGAGTAGCGTTGTGTCATAGGCGGGATTGGTTTAATGATTACTGAAAGATGGGGCTCTTTATATTGTTTCTCATATATATTTATAGCATTTCTCCTATAATTATTTGTTGTCTCTGTTCTTTTAAGTAACGTATCCTATCATAATTTATTATATCCCATTGTGTGTTTTTCATTAAAAATGCCGTAATCACAACTTAATGCTGTGGTTACGGCAAATAGGTATGGTAATGTTTGATTACTTATTACTTTACCTTGTCAACGATAGCCTTGAATGCTTCAGGGTTGTTGACAGCGAGGTCAGCGAGAACCTTGCGGTTAATCTCGATACCTGCCTTGTGAAGCAGACCCATAAGCTGAGAGTAACTGAGACCTTCGAGGCGTGCGGCAGCGTTGATACGCTGTATCCACAGTGCGCGGAAGGTACGCTTTTTGTTCTTACGGTCGCGGTAAGCGTAGGTAAGTCCTTTCTCCCAAGTGTTCTTGGCTACGGTCCAGACGTTCTTTCTTGCTCCGTAATAGCCTCTGGTGAGCTTCAAAATTCTTTTGCGCTTCGCACGTGAAGCGACGTGATTCACTGATCTTGGCATAGTTTTTTACTTTCTTTTTACAAAAAGGTTCGACAATAAGGTTGATTAGCGGAGACACAGCAAGTCACGTACTTGTTTGCTGTTTGAGGTGTCAACGATTGCATAACCGAGAAGGTTACGCTTCTGCTTTTTTGTCTTCTTTGTCAGAATGTGGCTGTGGAAAGCGTGACGTCTCTTCACCTTACCTGAACCGGTGAAAGCAAAACGCTTCTTAGCACCGGAGTTTGTCTTTACTTTTGGCATTTTTTTGTTGTTTAATTAATTATTTATTATGGTGGTAACGCATATACCCGGCGTTACTCACACATTGTCATTTTCTGTTGTTTCACGTAGTTTTGCGAGTGCTTCTATGCCTTTTGCGTTGGCTGCAAGGCCGTCACCAACGGCTGATTCCGTGTTTTTGACTTCGGCATTTGCTGCTTCTGCGTTATTGGCTTCTGCCTCTCTGCGTTCTCTGTCTATCTTCTGTTGGCTCTTTTTTGCTTGTCCTGCCTTCTTTGGGGCGAGGAAAAGGAACATCTTTTTGCCTTCGAGTTTTGGCAGTTGTTCTACTTTTCCGTATTCTTCAAGGTCGTTTGCAAAGCGTAAAAGGAGCACCTCTCCTTGTTCCTTAAATACTATTGCGCGTCCACGAAAGAATACATAGGCGCGTACTTTGTTGCCTTCTTCAAGGAATTCTTTTGCGTGTTTGAGTTTGAAGTTGTAGTCGTGTTCGTCTGTTTGAGGGCCGAAACGTATTTCCTTTACTTCTACTTTCACCTGCTTTTGCTTCATTTCCTTTGCCTTCTTCTTCTGTTGGTAAAGGAACTTGGAGTAGTCAATGATACGACAAACAGGTGGTTGCGCATTTGGACTTATCTCTACGAGATCTACACCTTGCTGGCGCGCGATGTCTAATGCTTGTTTTGTTGGCATGACGGAGGAGCCTTCCTCATCGACTATGCGTACCTCACGCACGCGAATTTGTTCGTTTATGCGGTATTGGTTTTTGGGATTTGGTTTTCTGTTGTCTGTTCTCATTAACTGTTATTAATTGTACGGTGTTGTACTGTCTTTGTTTTTGTGTTACACAAAAGCGGTGCAAAGGTACTAATTTTTATTGGATGTGGGGGTTACGTTGTTGCTATTTTTGTGTTGATTTAATCTTTTTTAACTACAAGTTGGTTTATTCTGTTTGTTTGTATAGTTTTTTCCGTGGCTTTATCCGCTTTTTGGAGGCGGGTAAAGTCACGGAATTTGTTGTGTGTTTAGGATTTTAGACTTTCAATATCGCGTTTTACGTTGGTGCGTATCTTGGTGAGATATTGTTTCATTCCGTCTGCGTCCTTGGTGTCAATGATAGCAAGTAGTTCTTTTAGTTCTTTGCGTATCTGGTCCACCTGGTCGTGGGTGTAGGGGTTGAAGAGTACTTCTTGCAGCAGGTAGTCGTCTTCATTGAGTACTCCTTTTGCTATTCTCAGGTGTCGTTTGAATGTGGTTCCTGGTGCGTCTTGGTGTTTCATCACTGCTGAGAACACGAATGTTGAGACGAAGGGTATTGATAGTGAGTATGCTACTGTCTTGTCGTGTTCTTCGAATGAGTACTCGTAGATGTTTAGTCCCAGTTTGCTGTATAGGTCTTTGAAGAAGCATTGTCCCATGCAGTCGCCTTCTGTTATGATGATGGCGTTTTCTTCTGACAGTTGGTTTAGGTTTGCAAATGTGGGGCCGAACATCGGGTGTGTGCTGACATAGCGTCTTCCTGTGCTTTCGTAGAACTCTTTTAATCCTGTTTTTACTGATGCTATATCGCTTAGGATACATTCTTCTCCGAGGTATGGTAATACTTCGTTGAATGCGGGTATGGTGTATTTCACCGTTGCTGCGTTTATCACGAGTTCTGGTTTGAATGTCTTTACCTCTTCGAGTTCGGTGAAACGTTGGCAGTTATATGTAAACCGCATACGTTTTGCGTCTTTTTCATATACTCCGACTTCGTGGTCAAAGCTGAGCAGGTCAATGAAGAATGACCCCATTTTCCCTGCTCCGAGAACCAATATTTTCATCTTGATGTGTGTGTTACTTGTTTATTATTTCAAGTTGTTGGCGTACTGATTCTTCGTGTATTGCTTCGAATACTGTTTTTACAAATTGCTCGCTCATGCCGCAGAGTGTGCCTTGTGCTCCTCGTTTGTCGAGTATTTCGTTGTAGCGTCCGGTTTGCAGCACTGTCATGTTGTGTTCTTTTTTGTACTGTCCTATTTCTCTACATACCCGGAAGCGTTGTGAGAGAAGTTCCAGTAGTTTGTCGTCTTGTTCGTCGATTTGTTTTCTGAGCAGTTTTATGTTTTCTGTTGTTGTTGTTTCATCGCGCACTTGTAGCAGTGTGAGTATGTAGTCCAGCACGTCTGGTGTTACCTGTTGTTTTGCGTCACTCCATGCGCAGTCTGGGTTGCAGTGGCTTTCTACTATTAGTCCGTCGAATCCGAGGTCCATTGCTTGTTGGCACAGTGGTGCTACGAGTTCGCGTCTTCCGCCTATGTGGCTGGGGTCACATACTATTGGAAGTTCTGGTATTCTGCGGCGTAGTTCTATTGGTATCTGCCACATTGGGAGGTTGCGGTATATTTTTTTGTCGTATGATGAGAAGCCACGGTGTATTGCTCCGAGTTTCTTTACGCCTGCAAGGTTGATGCGTTCGAGTGCTCCTATCCACAGTTCGAGGTCTGGGTTCACTGGGTTTTTCACCATAATGGGTATCTCTATGCCTTTCATTGCGTCGGCGAGTTCTTGCATGGCGAAGGGGTTTGCTGATGTTCGTGCTCCTATCCACATCACGTCTATGCCGTATTTCATGGCGAGTTCTACGTGTTCTGGTGTTGCTACTTCGGTACACATCATCATTCCTGTTTCTTTTTTTGCTTCTGCCATCCATTTTAGGGCTGGTTCTCCGTTTCCTTCGAATCCTCCTGGTTTTGTGCGTGGTTTCCATACTCCTGCTCGGAACATGTGGCAGCCCTTCTCTGCGAGTTGGGTTGCGGTTGTCATTACTTGTTCTTCTGTTTCTGCTGAGCATGGTCCTGCTATTACGAATGGGCGTTTGTTGTCACTTGGCAGGTTGAGTGCTTCGAGTTCTAATTCCATAGTTGTATGTTTTTTTGTTTGTTATTCTTTGTTTATTTTGTTGTGATTTCTTTTATTCTCTCTAATGCTTCTTTCATTTTTTCGTCTTTGGCGCATAGTGATATGCGTATGTATCTTTCTCCGTTGCTGCCGAATATCATTCCGGGTGTTATGAA
The DNA here is from genome assembly GCA_022774105.1 of Prevotella sp. GTDB lineage: Bacteria > Bacteroidota > Bacteroidia > Bacteroidales > Bacteroidaceae > Prevotella. Next base: position 28,276 of record JALFNY010000087.1, on the reverse strand, counting down.
TACGCGTGCTTCATGCAGTATTTTTTCTGTCAGTTCTTCTACTGTCTGGTATTTCTCTGGTATTTTTCCCCAGAGGAACATGCCTACTGATTTTTTGTCGTATGTGCATCCCAGTACGTCCATTATTTGTTCTGCTATGGTGCGGCGGCGCTTGTAGTTGTCATAGTTGTATTCTTTGTGCCACGTGTCATCGTTGTGGTATGCTTCTGCTGCGGCGAGTTGTATGCCGCGGAAGGTGCCTGAGTCTATGTTTGATTTTATTTTCAGTATCCATGATATGAATGTGCTGTTTGTGGCTACCATGCCTACTCGCCAGCCGGGCATATTGTGGCTTTTTGACATTGAGTTGAACTCTATGCAGCAGTCTTTTGCTCCTGGTATTTGTAGTATTGACATTGGGTGTTCGTTTATGATGTGGGAGTAGGGGTTGTCGTTTACTACTACTATGCCGTGTTCTCTTGCGAATTTTACTAACCGCTCGTAGGTCTCTTGTCGTGCGTTGCCTCCTGTGGGCATATTTGGATAGTTTGTCCACATGAGTTTTACTTTGCTGAGGTCCATTTGTTCCAATGCGTCGAAGTCTGGCTGCCAACCGTCGTTTTCAACGAGGTCATAGTTTACTATCTTCTGCCCCAGAATTTTTGATAGTGAGGTGTATGTTGGGTAGCCGGGGTTGGGTACAAGCACTTCTTCTCCTGGGTTACAGAAGGCGAGTGTTACGTGTAGTATGGCTTCTTTTGAGCCTATCATGGGCTGTATCTCGGTCTTTGGGTCGAGGTCCACGTTGTACCATCGTTTGTAGAAGTATGCCATTGCTTCGCGTAGTTCTGGTGTTCCTGCCGTGGGTTGGTATCCGTGGGCTGTGGGGTCGTGTGCTACTTCGCAGAGTTTGTTTACTGTTGCTTCTGAGGGGGGCATATCTGGTGAGCCTATGGCGAGGGAGATTATGTCCATGCCTTTGGCGTTTAGTTCTGCTACTTCTTTGAGTTTGCGGCTGAAGTAGTATTCCTGTACTGTTGACAGGCGGTCTGCGGGTTTTATGTCTATCATGTTTGTTTTGTTTTTTGTGTGTTTTTTTGTCTCTTTGTTGGGGAGATTTTGCGGGATATTGTTAGTTCTTCTACTTTGGGGTGTTGTTTTTCTGATTGTTGTTTTTCTTGTTTATGCTGATGTGTATTCGCCGAGTATGGTGAGGTCTTTGGTCAGTGGTGTGATGGCGTCAATGCTTTGTCGGTATCGTGTCAGGTCGTCATAGGTCACGTCCACGTAGAACATATATTCCCATTCTCTGCCTATTATTGGCAGTGATTGTATTTTTGTCAGGTTTATTTTGTAGAATGAGAGTATTGAGAGGACTTGTGATAGTGACCCTTCTTCGTGTGGCAGTGAGAAGACTATGCTTGATTTGTTTGACTTGTTCAGTGCTCTCAGGAAGTCTGCCTTGCGTGGGTCTGACATTATGAGGAAGCGTGTGTAGTTGTGGGGATTGTCTTCTACGTGGTTTTCAAGTACTTCCAGCCCGTAGAGTTCAGCTGCATCGGCGTGGCACAGGGCCGCAACGCCTTCCAGTTTCCTCTCGGCTATCCACTTGGCGGAGCCTGCTGTGTCCTCGTCTTCTACCATTTTCATTTTGGGGTGTTTGGAGAGGTACTTGTAGCACTGTGCTAATGCCACGGGATGTGAGTGTACTTCTTTCAGGTCTTCCATCTTTTGTCCTGGCAGGCAGCAGAGGCAGTGGCTGATGTGGGTCTTGTGTTCGCCTACTACTGCCATGCCTGATTCTCGCAACAGTTCGTAGTTGCGGAGCAGTGAGCCTGCTATGGTGTTTTCTATTGCCATTATACCGATTATGGTGGGGTCTTGTTTCATGTGGGCAAACACCTCCTCAAAGGTGGAGCAGCATATTATCTGCAACTGCTCGCCGTCAAAGTAGTGGTGTGCTGTGATGTCGTGGAACGAACCTATCTCACCTTGTATCGCTATTCTTTTCATCTTCTCGTGTGTGTATTTTATATATAATGTGTTGTTGTGGGATAAAGTAAAAGTCCCGTGTAGTTTTCTACGCGGGACTTTGCTTTTATCATTTCTTTTCTGATAGTCTTTAAGTTGAAATTTACACGCAACTTCCCGCTTTACAGTTTTCTGCAAAGTAAAAGTAAAAGTAAAAGAAAGATGCGTATGAGTTATTCATTGTTTTTTCTACGTTTTTTTGTGCTTCTGTCTTTATTGCTGATGCAAAATTAGTGTTTTTTGCTGTAACTCGCAAATTTTTTTGTATAAAATCTTATTGTTAGGGTGTTTTTTCTTCTTCTCTCTGGGGTGTTCCCTCTTGTTGTAGTGCTTCCAGTGATTGTTTGGGCTTCATGTTATGTGTGTTGTAATCTGGTGCTGATTGTAATGTAAAAAGGTGCAGATTGCTATGTAATCTGCACCTTTTTACTTGGTGATTTGCTGCTGATTGTGGTTGGCCCAGTGGCTGCTCATGCGGTGATAGTGCCTGTTGCCTGCTGTGTGTTGTTATGGCTGTCAGGGTTTCTGCATGGTGTTGTTGTTGCTTTTTGGGCGTATGTTGCGTGTGTTTTTTTGTTTCTTTTTGGGGCTTTTGCCTTTGTTCTTGAAGAAGTCGAGGGCGGCGTTGATGGTGTTGTCGTCCTTGTTGAGATACATCATCCATGCTTGTTCGTCGAGCATATTGTATATTATGCGCGAGTTGATGTATAGTTCCAGCAGGTGGTGTGACTTTCTTATCATCAGGTTGCGGCGTTGCAGCCCTCGGGTGTTGGCGTAATTGGCGAATTTCTCAACTGTTTTCTGCTTCACAAGGTACTCTGACAGTTGTTCCATCTCTTCGTACTGTTGCAGTTTCTGTCGATTCTCGTCGGTGTAGGCATATGCGAATTGCAGTATCAGTCCTGTGCCGCTTGCCGTGCGGTAGTATGAGGTGATGCCTGTTGTGTCCTCTGCCACGAAGATGTCAGGTGTTATTCCGCCTCCGCCATATACTGTTTTGCCTCCTGCGGTGTGGTAGGCGGGACCGTCATGCTTTATGCTGTCGGCATAGAAAAATTCTCCGTGCTCATAGCGTGACACTATGTCGTTCTTGTATTCGTTGTTGTCGCCGCTGTTGTAGGGCTTTTGTATGCATCGTCCTGATGGTGTGTAGTATCGTGCTATGGTGAGGCGTATCAGTGAACCGTCAGGGAATCCTATTTGCTGTTGCACCAGACCTTTTCCGAAGGAGCGTCGCCCAATGATGGTACCGCGGTCGTTATCCTGCATGGCTCCTGCGAAAATCTCGCTGGCAGAGGCAGAGTTCTCGTTGATGAGCACCACGAGTGGCATCGTCTGGTATGAGCCTCTGCCGTCGGTCTTGTATTCCTGCCTTTGTGACTTGCGACCTTCGGTATATACTATGAGCCTGTTGTCGGGCAGGAACTCGTTTGCCATCTGTACCGCAGCCTCTAAATATCCGCCGGTATTGTCGCGTAGATCTATTACAAGGTTCTTGAATCCGTGTTGCGATAGTTGTGCGAGTGATACGAGCATCTCGGCGTATGTGTTCTCGCCGAAGTTCTTTATGCGTATGTATCCGGTCTCACTGTCGAGCATATAGGTGGCCATGATGCTCTTGGTCTTCACTTCTCCGCGTGTTATCTCATAGACAATAGGTTTCTTTGAGCCACAACGCATGATGCCGACCTTTACCTTTGACTTGTCTGGCCCCTTGAGTTTACGCATGGCTTCTTCATTGGTAATCTCTTTTCCTACAAAGGGTTTGCCGTCAATGCTTACTATCTTGTCGCCGGCCAGCAGTCCCGCTTTCTGCGCCGGACCGCCGGTTATGACGTTCTGCACGTGAATTGTGTCCTCCCTGATGACGAATTCTATGCCTACTCCGAAGAAGGAGCCTTTTAAGTCGTCGCTGGCAGTTTGTGCATCCTTGGCGGCTATATATACGGAGTGGGGGTCCAGTTCAGCCAGTATCTGTGGTATTGCCTTCTCGACAAGGTCGTTGATGTTCACGGTGTCAACGTACTGGTCGTCTATTATGTGGAGGAGGTTGTTGAGCCTGTTGCTGCCTGAGTTGATTATGTTGAGCCTGTTGCCAGAGAAGTGGTTGGCATAGAACGTGCCAATCATTATTCCTATAACGACGCACAGCGCCATTATAAGTGGCATATATCTTGTTTTATTGTTCATCTTCTAACTGTATGTGGGTTGCTTCTATTCCTGCCTGACGTAGCAGTGACAGCCCGTCGGCAAGTCGGTATTCCTCTCCGTAGATGACACGCCTTATGCCTGACTGTATTATCAGTTGGCGCACTCTATGCAGGGGGCTGCTGTGACGTAGAGTGTGGCGCCGTCGCTGTTGTTATTGCTGCGTGCCAGTTTTGTGATGGCGTTGGCTTCGGCATGCAGTACGTATGGAAACGTCTTGTCGTTCTCCTCACATACGTTGGGGAAACCGCTGGGAGTGCCGTTGTAGCCATCGCTTATTATTGTGTGGTCTTTCACTACCAGTGCGCCTACTTGGCGGCGCTTGCAGTAACTGTTCTCTGCCCATATACGCGCCATACGCAGGTATCGGCGGTCGAGTAGGGACTGTTTGTCGGGGTGTACTGTGTTGGGCATAGGGTTTGTCTGATGGTTTTTTATTAGTGTTTGTAGTGGATAATGGGCTTATATCGCGTTGGTCAGAGGGTGGGGAATGAAGGATTATCCTGTGGTTGTGTACCGTTTGCCTGTTGGTAGTGTGGTTATCACTTCATGGCTAGCGGTTCAAACTTGCAAGGAATCAGGCTCATGGGCGTCAGCGTTTTATCTCGTTGCGTTCCAACAGTGCGTCAATCGTGGGTTCAGAACCCTTGAAACGCTTGTAGAGTGTCATAGGGTGTTCTGTCCCTCCCTTGGACAGTATGCAGTCACGGAACCGTTGTGCTGTGGCGGGATTGAATATTCCCTCTTTCTTGAACACGGCAAAGGCGTCAGCGTCAAGTACCTCCGCCCATTTGTAACTGTAATACCCCGCAGAGTATCCGCCTGCCATGATGTGGGAAAACTGTACTGTCATGCAGGTATCGGGCAGTTGGGGACTGACTATTGCGTCCTTCCAGGCCTCTTTCTCAAATGGTATTATGTCATCGGTAAACTCCTCTTTCTGTGTGTAGTAGGCCATGTCGAGGAGGCCGAAACTTACTTGGCGGAGACAGGCAGAGGCGCAGTTGTAGTTGCGTCCCTTTATGAGTCTGTCGATGAGGGCTTCTGGCATCGGTTCGCCCGTCTCGTGATGGAAGGCGAAGGTGGACAGAAATTCCTTCTCAAGTGAGAAGTTCTCCATGAACTGCGAGGGCAGTTCCACAAAATCCCACCATACGTTTGTGCCGGAGAGAGATTCAAACCGTGTGTTGGCGAACATTCCGTGAAGTGAGTGTCCGAACTCATGCAGGAAGGTTTCAACCTCTCCTAAGGTGAGTAGGGCAGGCTTGTCATGCGTGGGCTTGGTGAAGTTCATCACCACACTGACGTGCGGACGGACGTTCTTTCCCTTACGGTCAATGTACTGTCCTTGGTATTCCGTCATCCAGGCACCGCCCTGTTTTCCTTTGCGGGGGTGGAAGTCAGCATAGAAAACGGCGAGGAAGGAACCGTCCTTGTCGTACACCTCGTATGCTTTCACGTCAGGGTGATATACTGGTATGTCACTGTTTTCCTTGAAGGTTATGCCGTACAGACGATTGGCAAGGCCGAAAACACCGTCTATAACCTTTGACAGTTCGAGGTAGGGACGCAGCATTTCTGAATCAACGTTGTACTTTTCCAACTGCAGTTTGTGTGAGTAGTAGGGGCCGTCCCATGGCATGAACTCGAAGTCTTCGCCCTCCATGCGCCGGGCTTTGGCTATTACCTCCTCACGTTCCTTTATTGCCGTGGGCTTATATGCGTTGATAAGGTCGTATAATAACTTATATACATTATCTATATTAGAGGCCATACGCTTCTTTAACACATAGTCAGCGTATGTTTCATAGCCCAGAAGTTGCGCCAGTTCACGACGTAGGTTGACCAGTTTTTTGCATATTTCAAGGTTGTTAGCATCGTTGTCGTGGGTACACTCGGTGTTCCTTGCCATGTAAAGGCGTCTTCTTAGTTCCCTGTTCTCTGCATATTGCATGAATGGCATGTATGAAGGTGCATCGAGAGTGATAACCCATCCTTCTATGCCACGTTCCTTTGCGGCTGCGAGAGCGGCGTTGCGCTGGCTGTCAGGAAGGCCTGCAAGGTCTGTTTCTTCGGTGATATGCAGTGTGAAAGCCTTGTTCTCTTTCAGAAGATTCTGTGAGAATTGCAGGGAGAGCATGCTCGCTTCCTCTGTCAGTTTGCGGAGTTTCTCCTTGTCTTCTGCGCATAACAACGCTCCGGAGCGCACAAAACTGTCGTAACTTTTGTTGAGGAGCATCTCCTCCTCAGGTGTCAGTTCCCTGTGATTGTCGTACACTGCCTTGATACGTTGGAACAGTTTTTCGTTGAGGGTAACGTCATTATGGTGTTTGGTCAGCAGTGGTTGCATCTTCTGCGCCAATGCTTCCATATCGTCATTTGTTTCTGCTGACAGCAGATTGAAGAACACTGTGGATACTTTGTCAAGCAGATCGTAGTATCCTTCCTCGTCTTCGTCAGGGTCAATGATGGTGTTGTCAAATGTTGGGGGCTCTGGATTGTTTATTATTTTGTCTATGTGTTCGTCGTCACGCCTTATTCCTTCTATAAAGGCTGGCTCAAAATGCTCCAGTTTTATCTTGTCGAAGGGGACGGTCTCGTGCGGTGTTGAGTATTTGTGGAAGAACGGATTATTGTCGTTGTTGCTGTTCATATCGTTATTGTTGTGTTTCGTTATGTGTGCGTATTGTTATCCTTGGCGGTTTATAGTAGTTGCAGTGCTGGTACTTCTATCATTCCTCTGCGTTGTATTATCTTGTCAGTTCGGTTCATTTCGTTAAGTGCATTTGATATGTCCAGCCTGCTTACGTTCAGTTCTTCGGCCAGTTGTGTCATCTTTATGTGTAGCACTTTCCTTCCTGCCGGGTACATGGAGCGTTGCTTTATGAATGTTGCTATGCGGTCTGTGAGTGTTGTGGGCTTTGGTTGCCACGGTTGTCTTTCCAGTTGTTGGGTGCGTCGGCAGATGAGATTGAGGTAGTTCAGCCTTACAATAATGTAGTTATTGAATATCTGTGTTAACTCCTCCTTCATTATACTTATTGATTCGCAGGTGGTATATGCTCTGTAAATGGAATGGTATCGTGGTGATATTCCGAATAGTTTGTCAGGCTCCAGTGTTTGTGTTGCTTGTACAATTTCTTTCAGGTGGTATGCCTTGTTGTCTGAATATGTGTCTATCTCCATCCAGCCTTCTATGATGGAGATGAGTGAGTTGCATGTGTCCCCTTCTTCAACTATGGTGCTTCCTTTCTTGTGGTGGCGCAGGTTGAAGCGTGTGTTGCATGCTATGTCCATCAGGTCTTTCTCTGATAGTCCGAGAAAGAGGGGTATTCCTAATAGGTCCTTATGGTTTAATTGCATTTGGTTTGTTATTTATCGATGTCTTGTTTTAATTCTTTTGAATACCAAACAGCGTTTTTCCCGCTGTCGTCTGTGTATATAAGGTATGCTGAAAGGGTTTTCTTTCGGCTGAGGATGCGTTTTGCTTTTTCCAGTCCCAGCACCATAAAGGCTGTGGCATAGGCATCGGCTTCAGCGCAGGTGGGGGCAAATACTGTGGCTGACAGTATGTTATGCTGTATTGGGTAGCCTGTTCTTGGGTCTATGGTGTGGGCGTATTTCTTTCCGTTCTTGTAGTAGAAGTTGCGGTAGTTGCCTGATGTCGCCATGGCTCTGTCTGTCATTGTCAGCACGGTTTGTATCTCTTGGTTTACTGCGAGACTGTCGTCCGTGGGGCGTGTTACGCCTATTCGCCATTGTTTTCCGCTTTGGTTGTGTCCTTTTACTATTACTTCTCCGCCTATTTCCACCATATAATTCTCTATTCCTTGCTGTGATAGGTGTCTTGCTACCATGTCAACGGCGTAGCCTTTGGCTATTGCGCTGCAGTCAAACATGGTTCGTGGGTCTTGTTTTACTATGTGTTTGCCGCTTTTGTCGATGCTGGTTTTGTCGAGACCTATAATATTTTTCAGGCTGTCTATGTCTTTTTCTGTCGGCATCTTGCCTGATTTGAAGCCGAATCCCCATGCGTTCACCAGTGGGGCGACGGTGATGTCGAATGCGCCTTCTGTTTCTTCATATACTGAGTGTGCCAGTTTATATACTTCAATGAACTGTGTGTCCAGTGTGATGTCTTTGTTCTGGTTTACTGCTGTTATGATAGAGTTATTGTTGAAGGGTGATAATGAGTTGTCAACGCCTTGCAGTATTTTTTCTATTTCTTCTTTATGGTTCTCTGAACTCTCGTAGGTTATGTTGTATGATGTGCCGAATATTAGTCCGGAATCATGCTGATAGGTGCTTGCTTTGCTCTTTTCTCCGAATGTTGCCAGTGCTGTGATGAGCAGTACCAGTATTGGGAGTGTTATTGCAACTTTCTTTTTCCTGTCCATTGTTTATTTTCCTTTCTTGTTTTTCCGTGACAGTTCTATTGCTATGTTGAATGTTCCGCCGAGTTTGTCGCCGTCTTTTCCGTAGCCGGGGACGTACCATATTTTCTCGCCTTCGTTGCCTTTGCCTGATAGTTTTGACTTGTATCTGAAGCTCCAGCCAAGGTGTACTGGTCCCCATAGCCTTGCATCTACTGAGAATACCAGTTCTGCCCAGTGGTAGGAGATACTTTTTTCGCTTGTGGTGTATGGCACGGTGCCGCCCCAGTATGGCACGTCGATGTCACCGTATATCTCTTGTTTGAAGTTGGTGAAGCCGTATCTTGCGCCGAACATTACGCGGTAGTCGTCGTGTTTGTTCTTTGATATGTTGATGTCACAGCCTATTCTGGCGTATGGGGCGTTTGTTTTTGCTTCTATGTTGGTTACTGCGTCGGTTTCATGTTTTGCTGATCCGAGGCCGATTTCTACTATCGGGAAGTATTTGTCTTTTAGGTTGACGCATAATGCGCCTTCAAACTGACCGTAATCTCCTACCATTCGCATTATTGTCCCTGCCAAATCGTATGATACTGATAGTCCGCGGAATAGTGGTATGGTGTCTGCCGCAGTCTGTTCAGCCTTTGTTTTCTGTGTGTTTTGCGCTGTGGTGGTTATGGGGTATAGCAGGCTAATAGTCAATGCTATGCAGATGGATTTGTATGTTTGAGACAGATGCATCGTTGCTTACTTTGGGATTGTTTATGATTACGGTGTCAATGAAGTTGTGTGTGCTGCCTGCTTCCAGCAGTTCGTGGTGGTATCGTGGTGCGCAGTCCACTGATTCAAACTGTGGTATGTTTGTTTTTCTTGCCCATATTATGTCTGTTATGGTTGTGGAGTCGGTCAGGTGCAGTGTTATTGCTATCTCGTCCTTGTCTGCTCCGTAACTCATTGGTATGTCGAATGTTGATGCGTCGCTCATACTGTTGATATATACTGTGTCGGTACCAACGGCTGTTCTCAGCAGTGACACGCTCATAGGGTAGTTTAGTGTTATGTCGTTGCCCTGTGTGTCTTGTATGTTGTAGTGGCACATCACCCTTCCTTCAATGTTGCAGTCTATGGATGAACAGGCTACTGTGACCGCTGTGAGGAGTGCGAGGAGTATTATGTGTGATGGTTTCATTGTTGTTTTTTGTCGTGCGTCACACTGTGCTGTTTATACGGTTTTTTCTATCTGGTACTCGTTCCTGCCTTGTGAGGAGCGGCTGACGAGGTCTGCCACGAAGCCGGCAAGGAACAGTTGTGTGCCTATTATCATCATTGTCAGTGCTATGTAGAAGTAGGGCGAGTCGGTTACAAGTCGCTGTGGTATGCCTTGACTTAGTGAGTACAGTTTGTCTGCGCCTATGATGCAGGCGGAGATGAAGCCTATGAAGAACATCATTGAGCCGAGGAAACCGAATACGTGCATTGGTTTCCGGCTGAAGGATGATAGGAACCACAGTGTGATTAGGTCAAGGTACCCGTTGACAAAGCGGTTCCAGCCCATGAATTTTGATTTCCCGAATTTGCGTGCCTGATGGTGTACGGGTTTTTCTCCTATCTTGTCAAAGCCGGCGTTCTTGGCAAGATAGGGTATGTATCGGTGCATTTCGCCGTACACCTCTATGTTTTTCACTACTTCTTTGCGGTATGCTTTCAGTCCACAGTTAAAGTCATGGAGGTTGTGTATGCCGCTTACTTTGCGTGCTGTGGCGTTGAACAGTTTGGTGGGTAGTGTCTTTGACAGTGGGTCTCCCTGCTTGCGGTTCTGCTTATATCCGCTTACGAGGTCGTAGCCGTCTTCCTTTATCATACGGTACAGTTCCGGTATCTCGTCGGGAGAGTCTTGTAGGTCGGCGTCCATGGTTATTACTACGTCGCCCTGCGCCATGCTGAAACCGCAGTACAGGGCGGGTGATTTGCCATAGTTGCGGCGGAATTTGATGCCGTGTACGTGGCTGTCGGTTTTCGCCAGACCTTCTATTATCTCCCATGAGCGGTCTGTCGAGCCATCGTTTACGAATATTATCTCGTGTGAGAGGTTGTTGTCCTGCATCACACGCTCTATCCATGCGTAGAGTTCTGGTATTGACTCGTCCTCGTTGTATAGGGGAACTATTACTGATATATTCATCTTTTCCGTTGCTTGTTGCGTGGTTATTGTTTGTCAGTGTTTTCTTTTCTTGTATGCCAGTCCTACAAGTAGTGATAGGAGGAATGACGTTACTATGCCGTTGCAGAATATGCTGATGGCAAAGTCTATCGGGCGGGCCTTTCCTACTTCTTCTATCTGCTGTTCTAACTCGTCGGGGCTTATGCCGGCTTGTGCAAGGCTCTGCCTTACTTCTGGTATCTCTATATTGTTTCGCAGGGTGTTCATCATCAGGCCGTTGTCTATGAAATAGAAATATACCAACGTTGCTGCCGCCGTTATTAGTGATGCGTAAACCATGGTGAGCGTACAGAATAGCACTGCCCTGCCGTATGGGATGTAACCGTCAAGCACCTTGTCGCGGAAGTGCCTAAGGCGGTACAGCATCACGAAGGGGGTGGCAATGACACCCGCTATGAAACCGAACTGCAAGAGGGGTGTTGTCATGCTGCCGACGAAGCAGGCGAGGGCAACAACCCATAACAGGCCCATCAATATGCCGTCCTGACGGGCGAAAGCCTTTAACTGTATGTATTCTTCTGATGAAATCATGGTACAAAGTTACGCATTTTATTTCATAATCCGCTTGCTTATATGCCTTGGAAACTTAAAAAATATTAAACGTAAGGATATTTTAATCTCTTTTGACCAAAAGTCTAAATAAAAATGCGTACCTTTGCAACGCTTTTGAAATAGGGGTATGTTCTCATGCTCTTGTTCATGGGCACGAAATACGGGCAAGTCTTGCACGACCAGCTCCCTCGGAATCCTCCAGGACGGGAACGTAGCAAAGGTACTTGGTTGTAGCGGTGCGATGTAAGTAGCTTGCCCACCCGCCTCTTTAGCTCAGTTGGCCAGAGCACGTGATTTGTAATCTCGGGGTCGTTGGTTCGAATCCGACAAGAGGCTCGAAACGACAATAGGCGCTCATTCGGGTGTCTATTGTCGTTTTTGTATGTCCTGACAGCCGTACAGGCAGTAGAAGGATATGACAGAAGGGCGTTTTGTACCCTTGTTAACGCCTGAGGATATAGTGTTGGGTGCGGGCCTGCTTTTGTATTTCTGGCATGATTGCCGTTTGTGCTTGCTTTGTAATAGGGTGCTGTTTTGAATGTAAAAAGGTGCTGATTACATGGTAAACGCAATGCTTTTACCGTGTAATCAGCACCTTTTCACGGTGTGATTCTTATAATGTTGCTGTGTATTCTTGTATCTTTTGGGAATACAACAAGATATGTGGATAACTGTATGTGTGCCCGAAGGCGTGGTTACTTTGTGTAACTATACACTATGTCCATTATCTTCTTTCCTATTGCGTCGGCCTCTTCCATGGTGTGCGCCTCGCTATATACACGTATGATAGGCTCTGTGTTTGACTTGCGCAGGTGTACCCATTTGTCTGGGAAGTCGAGTTTCACGCCGTCAATGTCGTTTACTGTTACGTCGGGCTGTGCCTGATACATTTCTTTTACGGTTGTCAATAGGGCGTCAACATCGGTGTCTGGTGTGAGGTCTATGCGGTTTTTGGCTATGAAATACTCAGGGAATGTCTTTCGTAACTCACTTACCTTCATGCCCTTTTGTGCCAATGATGACAGGAATAGTGCTATGCCTACGAGGGCATCACGTCCGTAATGGCTTTCGGGATATATGACACCGCCGTTGCCTTCGCCGCCTATCACGGCTCCTACCTCCTTCATTTTCGTGGTGACATTTACCTCGCCTACTGCTGCTGCGCTATATTTTCCGCCGTGTTTCTCGGTTACATCACGCAGGGCGCGTGTGCTTGAGAGGTTGCTGACGGTAGTGCCGGGTGTGTGGGATAGTACATAGTCTGCCACGCTGACGAGTGTGTATTCCTCGCCGTACATTGTGCCGTCTTCACAGATGAAGGCCAGTCGGTCCACGTCTGGGTCAACTACGATGCCGAGGTCGTATCCTCCCTTTGCCAGTTCGTTCATTATGCCTGAGAGATTCTTCTCTAACGGTTCGGGGTTATGGGCGAAATCGCCGTTGGCCTCGCCGTTGAGCAGAGTGTATTCCACACCGAGACGGTCGAGCAGGGGAGGGAGTATAAGGCCGCCAACGCTGTTGATAGCATCTACTACGACCTTGAATCCTGCTTTCTTTACTGCCTCTGCGTCAACCAGTTGCAGTGACATGACGGCATCAATGTGGCGTTGGTCGAAACTTTCCTCGCTGTATTTGCCCAGGTGGTCAACGTCTGCGTAGTTGAAACTTTCTGCTTCTGCTATTGCGAGCACCTCTGCTCCGTCTGCTGCAGTGAGGAATTCTCCGTTTGCGTTGAGTAGTTTCAGGGCGTTCCAGTGGCGTGGATTGTGTGATGCTGTTATGATGATTCCACCGTCAGCCTGTGCCATTGTTACCGCCAGTTCGGTGGTGGGCGTTGAGGCAAGGCCTATGTTTATTACGTCATAGCCCATTCCGAGCAGTGTGCCGCAGACTACGTTCTTCACCATTTCGCCAGAGATGCGTGCGTCACGGCCTACTACTATCTTGTTGCTACCGTTGGCTGTGGACTTGCGTATGAATGTGGCGTAGGCGGAAGTGAACTTCACTATGTCTAAGGGATTGAGCGTGTCTCCCGCAGCACCGCCGATGGTACCGCGGATTCCCGATATTGATTTTATTAGTGACATGGCTTTGTTGGTTGTTTGGTTGTTGGTTATTGGCTGTGTATTTATGGATTATTGGTTCGCATTGGGGGGCTGACAACTTGCCCGGCAGTGGGAATGAGAATGAATAATGTGGGTCAATGCCTCACTCCCGCCCCTTGTCTCTAAGGTAGAATTATTCGCCTCTTTGGTATGTTATGTCGTAATGGCAGGCGTAAACGTTGTTTGTGGCTGACATTTGGCCGTAGTCATGTGGCACGATTATCTTCACTCTTGCTATTTTCTCGGTAGCGTTCTGTGGTCTGCCAAGGCGTATGTAACTGAGGGGTTTGAGCAAACCGGCGGGCACGGATTTACTGCCGTATGCGGAATATAGTAGTCCGGACACCAATGTTCCGTTGATGGTGCCGCTGGTGTTACGCACGGTCATCTTGTCAACCAGTGCACTGTATGCCGCGATGCCTATGTTTGTGAGTTGTAGTGAGTCGCCGTTGATGTTGAATTCCTTGAAGCGGCATAGTACGTCTGCGCTTTCTCCGTTCTTCAATATCTCACCGCAACCCTTGTCAACTATCTGCATATATATGCCGGTGCTTGCGAAGAAGACGTACTCGTTCTTCTCCACAGAGGTGGAATCACCTTGTGCCTTGAACTGTTCTTCGCTGATTGCCTTGACGTTGTACTTTGTGATATAGTTGTTTATGGCACTTTGCTCACGCTCCTTTTGCTCTGCGTATGTCTCTGTCTCTGTGCATGAGACCAGTGCAATTAGTGATATTATGATGGTGTAGAAGGTGCAAAGGGTTTGTTTCATCATTCTTATAGGTGTATTGTTTTGCGTTGCAAAGTTACGAAAAAAAAGAGAGATAGCACGCAGAAGAGGGCTAAATAACAGTTAAAAAACAAAAAACGGCGTGGCTTTCAGCCGTTATAGTCTGTCTGCATACTTGTGAATCGCTTTTCTTACGGTCATCTCTGCCTCGGAGAGTGAGCAGAAGAGCCTGCCTCCTGAGGCGTTCTTGTGGCCACCGCCGTTGAAGAATTCCTCTGCCATAAGGTTGCAGGGGAAGTCGTCCACGGAGCGGAGGCTCACCCATACGAGGTTGTCTTTCTCCGTATCTTCACGTAGTGAGATAGAGAGTCGGTGACCTTTTATTTGCAAAGGCAGGTTGACAAGGCCTTCGGCATCGCCCTTGATGAAGTGGAAACGGTGCTGGTCATTGCGGGAGATGGTGTAGTATGATGCGCGTAAGGGTGTCAGTACCTTCAGTTTTTGGTATAATACGTAGCCTGTGAGACGTAGTCTGTCAATGCTGAACACATGGAAAGTGTTGCGGTATATCTTGTCTTTGTCTATGCCTTTGGCAAGTAACAGTGATATAATGTAGAATATTTCCGGTCTGGTGGAGTTATATGTAAAGCCGCCGGTGTCGGTCATCATGCCAGTATATGTTGTCACCGCCATTTCTTTTGTCATGTTATCGTATCCGCCTAACTGCCATATCAGCCTGAATACTATCTCTGATGTGCTTGATAGTTCGGGGTGTGAGATACTTAATGTGGCATTGATATCGGGGTTAAGATGGTGGTCTATGAGCAGGAAGGGGACTTTGCTGTTGCGCAGTTCTGCCTCTATCTTGGCTCCCGTACGTGCTAATGTACCGAAGTCAAGGCAGCAGATGAGGTCTGTTTTTGCAATGATATCGTTCGCCTCTTCTGTCTTTTTGTCGTAGCGCAGTATCTTATTGGTCTCTGGTAGCCATTGCAGG
Source organism: Prevotella sp. (assembly GCA_022774105.1). GTDB lineage: Bacteria > Bacteroidota > Bacteroidia > Bacteroidales > Bacteroidaceae > Prevotella. Next base: position 13,080 of record JALFNY010000087.1, on the reverse strand, counting down.
AAGTCGGGATACATATCTGGTACTATCACGGTAACGTTCTTTCCTTGTTGCTCAAGATACCTCGCCCATGTTAGTGAAGCACCGAGTGCATCGCCGTCTGCATTGATATGGCAGAAGATTGTTATATCATTAACAGAAGAAACGAGGTCGCGCAGTTGTGCGGCCTCGTTGTTATCCAGTAGGTTTATGTCCATTTTCGGGTTAGAAGAGTTTGTTGGGATATACGCCATCCTCTACAAGTTTTGCTATGCGTGCCACTGTATCGGGACGGTCTTCGGAGTAAGTCACGCCGAACCATTTGCTTGTTGTGTCAAGAACCTTGCAGGTTGCAGTACCCTCGTTGATGAGTTTGTTCACCATAAGGGGTATGAAGAACTCTGATTTCAGGTTGGAGATGTTGGCTGAATCGGACAGGAACTCCTTGAAATATTCTTCTGAATGTTGGAAATAGTCAGGTGTAAAGCCCCACATATTCATGCTGACTGGGCATTTTTCATCCACTGGTACCCACTCGCCATCATCGGCATTGTTGTCGCGGTAGGCCACGGTGCCGTTGTCAAGACGTGCTATCTTTGTGCGTTCTACGCAGGTAGTGAGACAGCCTTCGGCGTCAGTAGAGCAGATACCACGGCTCACTGTGCCGTTCTCGCTTAGTGTATTGCCAACACGGAAGCCCACCATTGCATACTGACCTTTTGCGTCTTCTGGCAGTTCTGACAGGAATTTGCCTACTACCATGAACGCATCACGGTTGTAGAAGTCATCACAGTTGATTACGCAGAATGGCTCCTTGATTACGTCTTTGCCCATCAGTACGGCGTGATTGGTGCCCCACGGCTTCTGTCTCCCTTCTGGAACGCTGAATCCTTCGGGCAAGGCATCGATGCTTTGGAAGCATAGTTCGCACTTGACCTTGCCTTCATACTTCGCCAATATCTGTGTGCGGAACTGCTCTTCAAAGTCTTTTCTTATCACCCAAACAATCTTGCCGAACCCGGCTTGTATCGCATCGTAGATGCTGTAGTCCATGATTGTCTCGCCGTTTGGGCCAAGACCGTCAAGCTGCTTTAAGCCTCCGTAGCGGCTTCCCATGCCAGCAGCAAGGAGAAATAGTGTTGGTTTCATAATATTTTGAATTATTTGTTATACTATTTAGTTGGCGGCACAAAGGTAATTAATTATTTTGAAAAATGGTAATTGTTTACGAAAATTAACAGTATAGAATTTGTTAATAGCATCTTATTGTATTATTTCTTACCTGTATAGTAATTTTTCGCATCACGAATCACTACGTTTTCTTTCTGTATGGTGTGTTGTTTACTCTGTCATTTGCTCAGGGGGTTCCACCCTTGTGACAGTAATTCAAACTCGTTTCCGTCTCTTGCCACGAGTTGCATGCCGTATTCTGGACGTGTTATGTGGCCTATTACCTTTATGCCTTCCATCTCTTGCAGTGCCTCGTTGTCACCGATTGGACAGGTAAACAGCAGTTCGTAGTCCTCACCTCCATTCAGTGCGCAGGTGGTTACGTTCATATTCAGTTCTTCTGCCATCACTGCTGTTTGGTAATCTATTGGTATAAATTTCTCGAATATGCGGCAACCTGTGCCTGATTGTTTGCAGATGTGGTGTAGTTCTGATGACAGTCCGTCTGAGATGTCCATCATTGCGGTAGGTCTTATGCCTGCTTCCCGCAGTCTGATGAGTATGTCTCCTCTTGCTTCTGGCTGTATCTGGCGTTGTATAAGGTACTCTCTTCCTGCGAAATCAGGTTGCCATGCCTCTTCCAGTTGTTTCCTGAGGGCTTCTATTTGCTGTGGGTCTTTTGCTTCTTTCAGTTTCTTTTGTATATCTTTCACCTGCCCGTAATATACCATTTTTTCACGTTCCAGCAGTTGAAGACCCATATATGCTGCTCCGAGGTCTCCCGAAACGCACACCAGGTCGGTGTCTTTCGCTCCGTTTCTATATATTATATCTTCTTTCTTTGCTTCTCCTATGCAGGTTATACTGATTGCAAGTCCGGTCAGGGAGGAGGTGGTATCTCCTCCTACTATGTCCACTCCCCATTTCTCGCAGGCCATTTTCAGACCGTCGTAGAATGTTTCGAGGTCTTCTACTACAAAGCGTTTTGACAGTGCTATTGACACTATCATCTGTCTTGGAGTGCCTCCCATGGCGAAGATGTCGCTGATATTCACCATTGCTGACTTGTAACCGAGGTGCTTCATGTCAACGTATGTCAGGTCGAAGTGTACGCCTTCCATTAGCATATCCGTTGTTACTAACGTCTCAGTAGCGGTATAATGCAACACGGCGCAGTCGTCTCCCACGCCTTTCACTGTCGATTCGTTGTTTGTCTTTATATCTTTTGTCAGGTGGTCTATAAGACCGAACTCTCCGAGTTTTGCTATTTCCATTTGTTTTTGTTACCTTTTATAATCTTTCTATCATACCTTTCATGATTTCTGTCATCAGTGGTTGCGCCTTGTTTGCGGCCTCTTGTACTTCTTCATGTGTGGTTTCTACGGGGGTATCGGCTATTCCCATATTGGTTATTATGCTCACTCCGAACACCTTTATGCCGCAATGCCGTGCCACAATCACTTCTGGTACGGTGCTCATTCCCGTTGCATCACCGCCCAGCAGGTGGTAGGCGCGGTATTCGGCGGGTGTCTCATAACTGGGGCCTTGTAGTCCGACGTATGTTCCGTGTACCACTCTTATTCCCTTTTCTTCGGCTATTCTGTCTGCCATTGCTATTAGTTTCTTGTCGTATGCCTCATGCATATCGGGGAAACGTGGGCCTTGTGGTATGTTCTTGCCACGCAGGGGGTGCTCTGGGAAGAGGTTTATGTGGTCGGTAATTATCATCAGGTCGCCCATGCGGAAGTCTTTGTTGGCTCCTCCTGCGGCGTTACTTAGAAACAGGGTCTTTATGCCCAGTTCGTGCATTACCCTTATTGGGAATGTCACTTCCTGCATGGAGTAGCCTTCGTAGTAGTGGAATCTGCCTTTCATGGCAAGTATTTCTTTTCCGCCGAGCCGTCCGAATATCAGTTTTCCGTCGTGACCTTCCACTGTTGAGACAGGGAAATGGGGTATGTCTTTGTATGAAAACTCGTAGGTGTCAGTGATTTCAGAAGCCAATTGTCCGAGACCTGTTCCCAGCACTATCGCCACTTGCGGTGCAGTTGTCATGTGTGCTTTCAGCCATTTGGCTGTTTCTTTGATGTTTTCGTACATAGTCAGTGATGTAATTGTTAAACTTTTGCTCCTCGTCCAGCATGAAACTGATGCGTATTGGCTGTACGTATGTGTTTTTCCTTACCTCGTCTGCCAGTCCTGCCATTGTCTCTAACCGTGTTGCGTCTTTCTCTGTTGTTATGACGATGGCGGGTTTTTCCATCATTCTGTATGCCAGGTTTATTGCCTCTATGTCTGATGCTGTGAACAGATGGTGGTCACTGAAGCGCATTGGTGTGATGTTTTTGCATTTGCCGCTCAGGTCTTTTATCATCTGTTCTGGTGATGCTATGCCTGTCACGAGCAACACATTGGGTAGTTGTTCTGCCTTTGGTGCTTCTTTTCCTTCGGGGAATAGCGGTTCAAGTGGGCTGTGGTCTATTGTCGTGAAGTACAGTTGTTGGAAGGGGAACAGTGCCATTGCCCTTTGCAACACGCGGAAGTTCATTGGTTTCAGGTCTTTCGGGCATTTTGTTATTATCACTATGTCGGCGCGGTTCTTGCCTTCTTTCGGTTCTCTCAGGCGTCCTGCGGGCAGCAGTTTGTCGTATATTATCAGGCGGTGATAATCTACCAGCAGTATATTCAGGCCGGGTTTCACGTATCGGTGTTGGTAGGCGTCGTCCAGGAGTACCAGTTGTGTGTCCTTCGTCTCTGGTGAGTTTAGCAGTGTCTCTATCCCTTTGCACCTGTTGCTGTCCACCGCCACGTGTATGTCTTTGAACTTCTTGTGCATCTGGTATGGCTCGTCACCTATCTCCAGCATGGTTGTTTCTTTTCTTGCCAACTGGTATCCGTGGCTTTTTCTTTTGTATCCACGGCTCAGTACAGCCACTTTTACCTTGTCGTGCAGCAGTCGTATGAGGTATTCCACGTGTGGGGTCTTGCCTGAACCGCCTACTGTTATGTTGCCAACGGAGATGACAGGCACGTCAAAACTCCTGCTCTTTATGGCTCCTGTGTCAAAGAGCAGGTTCCTGAACCATACGCCCAGTCCGTATAGCCAGGATAATGGCAGTAGCCATTTGTTTATTTTTATGAAGTCGCCTTCCATCTTTTTGTGTCCGTTTGGCTCGCGTTTTCCGTTGTTTTACATTTCTTTTCCCAGTATTACGGGGCACCGTGCCTGTATGGGGCTCTGACGTTCCATGTTGCGTATCATTACGAATGGTTCGTACAGTGTGCCGAGTGTGATGCGCAACTGTTCGTCAAGGTTGTTGCCACCACTGCCTACTGTTTCTGTCAGTTGCTCTATCCAGGTTGGTGAGGTGGGGTAGGCCGTGGTCTCATAGTCTTTTATCTTCGCCAGTTGTGCGGCTTTGGCTATGGCGTCTGTGATGCCTCCCAGCCCGTCGGCCAGTCCTATTTTTACTGCATCGCTGCCCAGCCACACTCGTCCTTCGGCTATGGCTGCCACGCTGTCTGCTGACAGTTTCCTGCCCTCTGCCACGCGTTTGCAGAATAGTTTATAGCCACGGTTTATGTATTGTTGCAGCATTGCCTCCTCTTCGGCATTGAAGGGACGTGCTGTCTGAATCATGTTGAAGTCGGAATGTGCGTTCGTTTTCACGTTGTCAAACCTCACTCCGAGTTTCTTTGTTATCAGTTCGCTCATGTCGGGGAATACTCCGAATATTCCTATTGAGCCTGTCAGTGTCGTTGGTTGTGCTATGATGTGTGTGGCGGCGCAGGCCAGATAGTATGCTCCTGAGGCTGCCATGCCTCCCATTGACACTACTACGGGCTTACGTCCAGAGAGTGTTTTCATGGCGTGCCATATCTCTTCTGCGGCAAAGGCATCGCCGCCGCCGGAGTTTATGCGTATTACCACTGCTTTTACGTCGTCATCGTTGGCCAGTTCTTCGAGGTCTTTCACCATCTGTGGGCTTACTATCCCTGCGTCACCTGTTATCGTGGCGGCTTCCGGGGCGCGTACTATCGAGCCTTCGCAGTAATAGATTGCTATCTTCTTCTCGTTGCTCTTCTTGCCTATGTTGCTTCTGTTCAGTGTGCTGCACGATACCTGCTCCAGTGCTTTCTTACTGTCTGCGTTCAGCAGTTTCTTTATTTCCGTCTTCACGTCTTCGGCATACAGCGTCTTGTCCACCAGTTTGTGACGCAACAGGTAGTCCCTGGGCTGCAGGGCAGCCAGTTCGTCTGCGCAGCGGTTTATCTCCGTCTTGCTTATCCCTCTCGTGGTGCTTATCTCCTCGGTCACGGTGTCCCAGATGCCGTTTATGTACCGTGTCACCTGCAGGCGGTTCTTGTCGCTCATGTGTTCTTCCGTGTATTGTTCGGTGGCACTTTTGAATTGTCCTACTTTCACCACCTTCATCTTCACGCCGAACTTCTCCATCAGGTCTTTCAGGTACATCGGCTGCGCTGCCAGACCGTGCAGGTCAAGCAACCCCTCGGGGTGTATCCATACCTTGTCAGCCACGGAACATACGTAATATGCTCCCTGTGTGTATTCTTTGGCATAACTTACAATGAGTTTCCGCTTTGCCTTGGCGCGTTGCAGTGCCTGTCTTATCTCTTGCAGAGAGGCATAGTCCGCGCTCAACAGACCTGCCTCTATGTAGATGGCGGCTATCTCCTTGCTGTCTGAGGCCTTGTCTATTGCTCCCACTATGTCGTCTAATCCCTGTTCTCTCTCTTCTACTCCTATCATGCTGTTGAACGGATTGTCCGTGGCACATTCCGTGATGCTGCCTGAAAGGTTCACCACCAGCACACTCTTCTCCTTCAATGTGAGGGTGTCGTCACTGCTCATGGCAATCATGCCAGCAACGCTGACGAGGGCAATAAGGGTTATACAGAAAATGCAGGTGATACAGCCGATGAATGAGGCAAGGGTGAATTTGAGAAATTGTCGCATAAGTTTGCAAAGTAGAAAATCGTTGCAAAAATACAAAAAAATATTTGAAAAACAATATTTTGTGTAGTTAAAAATACAGTATTGTACGAAAAAATCGATATTGTTTACACATTATATAAAATAAATTGCTAACTTTGCAACAAAATAACAGCCGTAGGAGACGTTTCTTCGCCATTGCTTTCAGTGTGTGAGCAGTGGCGGGACAGTCCATAATCACCCATCCCTGATACTACAAACTAAGACAACTAACCATGCAATCAATGATGCACAAAACCCTTTTTACCCTTTCTCTGCTTATGCTTACAATGGTGGCAAAGGCAGAAAAATATGATTTCACAAAGCCGATGGCCGTATATAACGACACCCTCGGCTACGGATTCGATGTTGTTGACGCACCGAAACTTAATGGACGAAAGGCGCAGACACAGCCGTTCTACTTCTCTGTTAAGGTGCCTGATGGCAACTATCATGTTACCGTCACCCTCGGTAGCCGACGCTATGCCGCTGAGACCACCGTGCGGGCAGAGGCACGACGCATGATGGTTGAGAAGTGCGTAACACGCAAAGGGCAGACAGAGACATTCTCCTTCACGGTGCATAAACGCACGCCCACCATCGCAGGAGGTGGTAAGGTGCGCATAAAACCCGGAGAGGTAGGCAGTATGACATGGGACGATAAGTTGACATTAGAGTTCAACGGCGCAGCCCCGGCGGTGCAGAGTGTCGTTGTTGAGCCTGACACCACGGCCGTGACGCTCTTCCTGTGTGGCAACTCTACCGTGGTAGATCAAGGCAGAGAGCCATGGGCCTCATGGGGACAGATGGCTCCGCGGTGGTTTGACAGCACCGTCTGCGTAGCCAACTACGGCGAGAGTGGTCTGACAGCAACGTCGTTCATGGCGCAGTTACGTCTTGACAAGATACTCTCCATGCTCAAGACGGGTGACTACGTAATCTGTGAGTTCGGCCATAATGATGAGAAGGAGAAAGGCCCTGGCACAGGAGCATGGTATCATTACACCGTAGCATTAAAGAAGTTCATCGACCGAGTACGTGAAAAAGGCGGTAACATCATCTTCTGCACACCCACGCAGCGACGCTTCTTCGAGGCTGACGGAACACTGCGCAACACTCATGGCGACTTCCCCGCTGCCATGCGCACGGTAGCACAAAGGGAGCAAGTCCCTCTCATTGACCTCAGTGCCGACACCAAAATCCTCTTTGAAACCATGGGCAGTGAAGGGTCAAAACATCTCCTTGTACATTATCCCCTTGGCTCTTTCCCGTGGCAGGACAAGGCGTTTGCAGACAATACACATTTCAATCCCTTCGGAGCATACGAGGTTTCCAAACTCGTTATCATGGGCTTAAAGCGTCTCGGTTCACCACTCGTCACCGCCCTACGCCCTGATTGGCAGGATTTTAACCCCGCCACCCCCGATAACTGGGAAACATTCTACTGGCCGCTGTCACCTCTTTATGATGGAAAAAAGCCTGACGGAAACTAACAACCGCCACTACCTCGGCAACTAACCTCAGTCCACACCTACGCAATCAGGTGCTGATAACACCACAATCAGGTGTTGTTTACGCCGCAATCAGGTGCTGATTACATGATAATCTGGTGCTGATAACAACCGCAAAGGTCTGAGCAGGCAACAGTGACCTCATACCTCTGTCATGAGGAGTGCCACAGACAAACAATATAACACGCAACAATTACCTAACAAAACAAATAATTCAACTAACAAAACAAATAATTCAACTAACTATAATAAATCACATTATGAAAAGAAACTTCCTATCTTTACTAATCATGATGATGTTATTTGCTGTGACATCGTCGGCACAACGCGTTGTCGATAAACTCGACCGTGGGCTTGTAGCCGTACAAACCACGAAGGGCGTGTTTGTGAGTTGGCGCATACAGAGCGAAGAATATCACGGGGTAACCTACAATCTCTACCGCAATGGTACGAAGATTGCAGAGAAACTGAATGTATCTAACTACACCGATGCTGCCGGCACCGCCTCCAGCACCTATCAGGTTGCAGCCGTAGTGCGTGGCGTGGAGCAGGCAAAGTCCATCGCCACCGCCACCTGGAGAAACGACTATATGGAGATAGTGCCTAAGCACGACGCTTCGCTGACCTCCACATACATCCCCAACGATGCCTGCTGTGCTGACGTGGACGGTGACGGCGTGGTGGAAATCCTCCTCAAATACACCAATAAAGAGGAAGCAGCAGCCCTCTATCCAAAGGCTGGCAACAACGGCGAATACACCCTCTTCGAGGTTCTCAAACTCGATGGCACGGTGCTGTGGTGGGTCAACTGCGGTCCTAACATGGGTGACTTCCAGAACAACGAACAGAATATCGTAGGTTACGACTGGGACCTTGACGGCAAGGCGGAGGTGGTAATGCGCCTTAGTGAGGGTGCTACCATACACTATGCCAACGGCAATACCTACACCATCGGTGCTGACGGAAAGAACGGCACGTCATGGACTAACTACCGCATACCTAAGGCTGAAGGCTCCGCGGAGTGGTTCACATACTATGGCAACGAATTCCTGCTCTATTGCAACGGTATGACAGGTGAGCCATATCAGTGCATGGAATACCCCCTGAAGCGTTATGAGGCAGGAGAAACAGACCTCGCAAAAGCATGGGGCGACGGCTACGGACACCGTTCCAGCAAATACTTCTTCGGGGCACCATACCTTGACGGACGCAAGCCGAGCATCTTCCTTGGACGTGGCATATACACACGCCATAAGTTTGTGGCACTCGATGTCAACCCCACCACGCATGAACTGACCACACGATGGAAGTGGACCAACAACCAGAAGGGCTCACCGTGGTACGGCAACGGCTATCACAACTATGCCGTTGTAGATGTAGATTGGGACGGACGCGATGAGATTGTATGGGGATCAATGGTTATTGACGATAACGGTAAGGGCCTCTCTACCGCCGGTCTCGGGCATGGTGATGCACAACATCATGGTGACCTGAACCCATACCTCCACGGACAGGAGGGATTCTTCTGTAATGAGGACAACCCAGCAAACAACTATCGTGACCTCACTACCTCAAAGATATACCATCGTTACGCTGCCTCAGGAGATGACGGACGTGCCATTGCCGGTAACTTCACCAATGCCTACCCCGGAGCAATGGGCTTCTCTGCACATGACGACGCCTTTAGTTGCGTGACAGGTGAGGTAATGTCAGGCCTCACCAAGACGGGCGTAGGCATGAACTTCCGCACTTATTGGGACGGAGACCTCTGCGAGGAAACATTCAATGGTGGTGTAGAAACACCAGGATATATATATAAGTATGGTAACAGTAATGCCATAAAGGAATTTACAGGCTCTATCACCAACAACCATTCAAAGTCAACACCATGTTTCATGGGTGACATCTTGGGTGACTGGCGAGAGGAGTTCATACTGCGTACCGCTGCTAACAATATCCGCATCTACACCACTACCATCACGACTAAGTGGCGCAACTACTCACTGTGGTATGACCACCAGTATCGTAACGGTATGGTATGGCAGCCATGTGGCTACAACCAGCCACCTCATGTGTCATACTTCCTCGGCGAACTGGAAGGCATCACACAAGCACCACCGTCACTCGGTATGACGGGTAAGACCGAGGTTGCCAACGGCGGCACTATCTCTGCCACAGAGGGTAACATCATTACCTGCGAGACTAACGACATGACAGTAAGCGTAACAGACGGTGCTACACCTTATATATATATAGACAACGCACCGACATGGGTGCAGGGCTCTGCTCCGGCAGAGGCAACGGCAGCCTCATACCCCATCACTACCACCACCTACACCCACACACTCACGGGAGGAGCGTTTGCTGGTGATATGCAGTTGGTGAAGCAGGGCGACGGTATCCTTGTGCTGCCTGATGTGGTACAGCGTTACACCGGCTCGACGGACGTGTGGGCTGGCACACTCGCTTTCAACGGAACATTACAGAACTCACGCCTGTGGCTGAACCGCCTGACATATCTTGACACTGACGGCGGTAAGTTCATGAAAGGCATACAGGCCGACTACGGTGCTGTGATACGTCCTGGTGGTAAGGAGGAGAAACTGTCTTCACTCACCACTGACTCGCTGATTCTTAACTTCGGAGCAATCTGTGAGATAGACATCTACAGCGATGGATTCGCCGCTGACCAACTCAACGCTAACGTGTTGAAGATAGAGAAGAAGGTATGGCCTAACGGCGGAGGACCAGAGTATGACCAGCCAGTATTCCGTATCAATGCTCATAAGAAGGCAGAGGATGCCGCCATCGCTGACGGAAAGTACTGCCTTGGCACGGTGGCGAAGGTTGAAGGCAACCTTGCCAACATCACCATCGAGGGCATGACAGAGCAAAAAGCAACATTGTCTCTTGAAGACGGAAAACTGTATCTCAACGTACAGAACTACGTTGCATCAGACATGACATGGGTAGGCGACAAGAGTGCTAACTGGAACCTTGACAAAGAGGCAAACTTCAAGAATGACGCTACAGGCGAGGCAACAAACTTCTACACCGGTTCAAAGGTGACATTCAACGATGATGCCAGCGTCTTCGCAGTGAATGTTGACGGCGTTCTTGCACCAAGTGCTGTGGTGTTTGACAACACAAAGGCTTATACCCTCACTGGTGACAGCATTGTTGGCGCAACATTGGAGAAGAAAGGAACAGGCAGCCTCACACTCACTGGCCTTAACCGCTTTGGCGCTACAACAATAAGCGGAGGCACACTGTATGCCGCATCGCTGGCTAACAGCATCGGCAATGACTGCGGTTCACTGGGTACAATAGACAAGACTATCACCCTTGCCAATGGCGGTGCACTCGCACTCTCGGCTACTGCAACATCTGGACAGAAACTGATAGTAGGCAGCGGAGACGGAGGTATCAACATACCTTCTGGCATAAGTCTGACGCAGGCAGCAGCGATAACAGCAGGAGGAGGTACAACGCTCACCAAGACAGGAAAGGGAACACTCAATATGCAGGCTAACCTTGGAACGGCACTGACGGTGGCTGAGGGTACTGTCGCATATAACATAGACCAGACATACACCAGACTGGTGACACTGAAAGGAACATCCGCTATCTCTGGTACAGGCTTCAAGAGTACGCCTGTCACCGTGGATAAAAATGCTAACGCTACTCTTACGCTCACCAACACATATTATATAGCATACTCTGGCAAACTGACAGGTGACGGTACGTTGAACGTTGTGCCAACAAACACCGTGAACCGCGTGCGTATCACTGGTAACTGGTCAGAGTTTGCTGGTACTGTGAAATATACTAACACCTCTATCACACTGCCTCTTGACAACTCATACGGACTGCCTAACGCTACACTCGATGTAGCAGCAAACTGCTATGTAAGCAATGTGGCAAAGACATACACCATAGGTAAGGTGACAAACGGTATCTTTGAACACCCCATTGCCAACTTCCAAAACTCATCAACGGTAACAGGAAGCAACACATGGAGGATAGGTAACAGCAGCACTACTCTCGGAGACATCACCTTCAATGGTAAGATGTATGACTCTGGAGGCACCAACAAGTGTAACTTCGAGAAGATAGGTACGTGTAAGATGACATTGGCAACGTCATGGGAGAACTCTGGTACGGTGAAGGTGACAGAGGGAGAACTGCACTTTAACTCCAGCATTACGCTCGGTACCGGTGCTCTCACCGTGGCTGAAGCCGGAACACTGTCAGGTGTAAGTGGATCGACAGCATCAATAGCCAAGAAAAAGCCAGTGACCAACAGTTCCGTTACCGTCAATGGTACGTTGCAGTGTGGGTCTGCCGCTACGTCAACCTCTGGCTATATGTGTTTCGGAGCAAAGCCGCTGAAACTAACATCCACCGCTACCCTCGTTGTGGGTATCAACGAGTGTGCGACAGCAACAAAACCTGGATGTGCCGCAATCATGGGTGATGCCTCTGACGCTTCTTCTATAACCATACAGGACGGAGCAACGATAAAGGCTTTCCTGTCTTCTTCATACAATCCCGCAGCAACGGTGACAGCAGAGAAAGCAGATTCCTTCCGGGTGTTCTATGACTTCGCAAAGGTAAACGTAGGCACATTGAAGTATGACCTGCCACAACTGCCGGAGCACTATTATTGGGATACCGACGATATTGCCAAAGGCTATCTGTTCATTCGTTACACAGAACAGACAGGAGTACGTGGCATCGCCGCAGGAGAACCAGTAGCAGTTGACGTCATTGACGCATCAGGCGTGAAGGTAATGGAATACACCTCTACCCTCACCACCGCACGTGCTGACTTCGCCGCCAAGTCAATGCCGAAGGGAATATATATCCTACGCATAAGGGACGAAAAAGGTAATGGCGGAAGCATAACAGTAAGAAAGTAACTTCTTAATAGCGAGTTAACTTCTTAATAGAGGATTAACTTCTTAATAGAGGATTAACTTATTAATAGAGTGTTAACTTATAAATAAGGACAGTAACTTATCCATAATAAAGAAGAGGCGCGCATCGTGCACCTCTTCTTTGTTATTTATTAATAGATGGTTAACATATAAATAGCGAGTTAACTTACTGAAGTTTCCCACCCAGAGCCCTGAAAGGGCGCAATACTATAGGATAGGGTGTAAACCCTATCAATCAGATAGTTATAAAGTCACCCAGTAGCCCTGAAAGGGCGAAATAGTATAGGATAGGGTGTAAACCCTATCAATCAGATATTTATAAAGTCATTCAGAGCCCTGTAGGGGCGATATAATGGAAAAGGTCGTGAGCCCTATAAACACGCTAAACCATAAATATGAAACTATGCCGCCCTTACAGGGCTAAACGTATTGTGTGTAACTCATTGATTAATAGGGCTCACACCCTATCCTATACTATGCCACCCCTACG
>JALFNY010000061.1 GCA_022774105.1 Prevotella sp. | reverse complement strand
GACACTTCCATGCGCAGAATGTTGAGGCCTATGGGTGAGTCTGCGCCGTAGGCCATGTCTATGAGATGGTCATCGGTGATGGGGCACATCAGGTCTCCCATTGCTGCGGCACCGAAGCCTGTAACTTTCTGGCAGGAGTCTTTGCTCACGTTGAGGGTTATGACGGTGTTGGAGGCGGAGGTGGTGAGTGGGGTCAGCAGCAGTAATGCTGACAAGTGTTATGATGTGGTGTAGTGGTTTATTCATAGTGGTCTTGTTATTGGTTATGGAATCAGGTGCTGATTATGTTGTAATCAGGTGCTAATTGTGTTGTAATCAGGTGTTTATTGTGATGTAATCAGGTGCTGATTGTGTTTTTACGTGGTGTTGTATTAGTGTATATTTGCAGTAAAAGGGCGGCCGCCACCTTTTTTGTTGTGTGACGGCCAGCCCAAAACTTAACTGTGTGTATCCTTTAATTTAACGGTAGATACCAATTTTTATTGTCCATGAGGATGTTAAAAAGTGCATTATTTTTTGTTCCGTTACGTTTGGATATTGGTGTGGCGAGGTATGAATTGTCGTTTCTTCGCATGGCGATACGCATGAGATCGTAGTATCGTCTGCCCTCGAATGACATCTCCAGTGCTTTCTCCTGTATTATCATGTCTTCCACAAGTGGTATCTGGTACTGCACGGTGTCCTCGTAAGAGGCGAGTGCCCGTTCGGGGAGTGGCAGGCGGTAGAGTGTGTCGCACTCCACGTTTCCGCAGCCGCGGGCGTGTATTCCCTGTGTGTTTTGTTCTGTGAACTCGTTGTCGTTGAAGTTTATCAGGCTGCCGGCGCGTTCACGTTCTTTCTGACATACGTACTTCTCTATGTTCTGGTTGCGCAGACCGTACTTCAATATGCAGAAGGCTGATTCGGGATAGCCTGCGCGGCACAATGCTTCGGCGAAGAGGAGGTAAATCTCTTGCATTCTGTATGTGCAGACAAAGTGGTCTGGCAACTTCATTATGTACTGTATGTTAGTGTTGTAACGTGAGGTCTCGTTGCGGTTAACGATGTTCTCTCTGTAGTTCTCATACAGTCTTAGGTCGCCTATGTACAGCGGGTCGCCGAGGCCTTTCTTAGGTACTCGTACGGTGTCTTTCTGCGTGTCGCTGGTCTTTTGCAGTTGAACGTAGTCCTGTGAGGCAGAGAGTTCACGCAGAGCAACTGACGGTGTAGCCTGGAAGTATGCGAAGTTGTTATCTGTTGATGTGAAAATGTCTGCCAGGAGGCTCTTCTCACCGTGGAACTCTGTTGTCTCCATCGGTATGAGGGTGACGTTCTCATCATTGTTTCCGCTTGTGAGATAAGCGTTAATAATGCCTGATAGTGGAATGGAGATAGTGAAGTCAGTGCAGTTATCGGGCCAGTAGACTTTGCTTGTATAGGTGTATTTCGTATCGTTCTTCTTTGTAAGGTACTGGCTGAAGTATGTTGCAGCCTCCTGATAGCGTCCGGCCCACAGGCACATCTCGCCGAGGAGCACGCGCACGGGGATATAGAACTTCGTTGATTGGAAGCCGTTGATGACGCCATATGCTGGCAGGTCGGTGTCAACGTATGGCTGAATGTCTTTGATAAAGTAGTCGCAGATAGCGTAAATGTCACTATATGGCTTCTTCATCTCTTGGTCAGCCTGAGCCTCTGTCAGCACAGGCGTGGTGACAAGGGGTACTTGTCCATAGACTTTCGCAAGTTGAAGGTAGGTCCATGCGCGGTAAGTCTTGACAACAGCATATTCCTTTTCAAATATCTTCTTGCCTAATCGCACAAAGGACGTGTCGGCATTGGCAAGGAAGTAGTTGCAGTTGTTGATGATAGCATAATAATCGCTCACCTGATTGTATGGGTTTTCGCCGCTGAGGTTGAAGGCAGCCAGGTCCTTTATGGGCGTTGTAGCCTTGTCAGTGGTGGTCATCAGGTCTGCGCGCAGTTCTCCGAGAAGCACCGTGCGGTCGGCTATCACCTGCATCTGGCGTATTATTCCCATCACGCTGTACAGTGTGTCCTGCGGCGTTGAGAGCCTGTTGTCCTCTTCAAACTCCACAATTTCGGAGTCGGGGAGAAGCATGTCGGAGCAACTTACCGTGGAGGTCAGGCAGCAGAGAGCAACTATCGCCTGTTTATATCTAAATATCTTCATAGTTGTAATGATTTATTTTTCGGTTTTTTACAGATTTAACTTCACGCCCATTGCGAATGACCTGCCCAGTCCTAACAGGCCTCTGTCGATGCCTTGTGACAATACATTGCCAGAGAGTGAGCAGTCAGGGTTGCTGCCGAGGTACTTGGTTATAGTGAAAAGATTCTGCGCTGAGCCCCATATCGTGACACCTTGCAGGAAGGTGTTGTTGATAGGCATAGAGTAACTGAGCGTCACGTTGCTGAGGCGCAGGTAACTGCCGTCCTCTATCCAGCGGTCACTGAAGCGGGAATTACCGTGTGGGTCCAGATAACTTACGCGTGGTATGTCAGTCTTCTGGCCCTCTGTCGTCCAGCGGGAGTTCATCGCTGACGTCTGATTGTAGAAGTACTTGCCGCTCTCAAGGATGCTGCGCTCATAGTTATAGATGTCATTGCCGAGACAATATGTCATTGTCATGTCAAGTGTCCACCGCTTCCAGCACAGGTGGCTGTATATGTTACCGTAGAGGGCAGGGTTCGGGTCGCCTATGATGACACGGTCATTCTCGTCGATGCAGTGGTTGCCGTCAATGTCAACAAACTTCGTGTCTCCTGCCTGGAAATACACCTTGGCACCCGTTTCGTCAATCTGGTAGAGACCGGCAGCATTTGCTTCGGCTGTGGTAGCATACACACCAGTGGTCTTGTAACCGTAGAACACCCCCACAGGATTACCGACAGAGGTGCGGACAGTTGCTCCGTAGATGTTGGTCTCTATGCTCTTGTCGTCTGTTCCGATAGCGGTGACCTCGTTACTGTAATGTCCGAAGGTAGCACCTACCTCCCATTGCCATGACTTTGTGTTGAGGGTCTTGATGCCAATAGACATATCGAGGCCTGAGTTTTGCAACTTTCCGGCGTTGCACCAGTTCTCACTGAGACCGCTGGTCCATGCCATTTGGCGCAGGGTGAGAAGGTTGTCGGTCCAGGACTTGAATATATTGAGGCCGAAGTGCAACCTGTTGTCAAAGAAGTTACCTTCTATTCCTGCCGTGAAGCGGCGTGTGGTCTCCCACTTTAAGTTGCTGTTGCCAACGTTACCGAGTACTTTTCCGTCTATGGTAGCGCCCAACATGTTCTTCGCTATGAAGTAAGTGCGGGAGGCGGTGTAGTCGATGTCGTCGTTACCTGTTATGTCCAGTCCGAGGTTCAGGCGCAGATAGTTCACCATCTTTGCGTCAGCAAGCCATTTTTCGTTGCTTATCACCCATGAAGCCAGTACGCTTGGGAAGATGCCCCACACCGTTCCGAAGGCTTTTAAGCCGTCGGCGTCTTTGCCAAAGCGTGATGATGTGTGTGCGGAGAGGGCTGCCGTGAGGTAGTATTTCTCTGCATAGTTATAGTCAGCGTTGGCATACCACGTTATGTCTGTGTACTTATCGTCCACACCGTCGGTTGACTTGTAGGCGAGAGAGGTACTCATGTTCGGTGTATGGTCATTCGGTGTGTTGTAGCCTTTCTGCACATTCAGTTTGTAGGAACTGTTGATGTACCTTACGCCTCCATATACTTTGATGGCGTGTGCGTTGTAACGATTCTGCCAGTTGAGCCTTGTGTCGCTCTGAATGCTGTTCTGTCGTGCTGCGAGTGACTGTACTATGTTGTTTACATAGACCTTGTTCGTCTGTCCGGGGACACGGAATTGGGGCACGCCAGTCAGCGGGAGATAGTAGTTCTCGTTAGTGTTTACAAGGGTGAAACTGAATGCTTCTTGTAGTGAGAGGTTATTGTTGAACTGGTACTTCGGTGTTATTGCGAAGTTGACGAGTCTGTTTCCGAAGTCGTTGCGGTTGCGTCCGTCACCGTTTTCTATGATGCTGACGGGGTTGGCAAGGCTTCTGTCGGCGGTGTCTATTATTCCTTCGAGGTAGTCATCGGCTTCTGAGAGGTATGAACTGATGTTACCGTTGAAGTCGTGGGCGTATGGTGAGAGGAATGGTGACTTGATAAGTGCGAGGAAGTTGGGTGCTGTCACTGTGCTTTCCTCTATGTTTTCTGCTATGCCTATGTCTCTCAGGTCACGGCTTATGTCGCTGAATGATGCGTCGAAGCGTACGTCCAGGTTGTTGATGATGGTGATGTCGGTGTTCATTCTCATGTCGAAGCGTGAGAAATCGTTGCCTTTCAGTGTGCTGTTTGCGCTGGTATAGCCTACGCTGAGGTTGTAACTTGCTACTTGATCACCGCCTTGTACGTTGATGCCGTATGACTGTGCGAAGGCGTCACGGTATGTTTCCTTCTTCCAGTCGGTATTGTTGTGGTACTTGGGATAGTAGTAGTAGTTAGGGTCAGAGATAAGGAATTTCATGCCAGAGCTGTTTGTCATTTCTGTTGACAGCATTTCTGTGGCGTAGGTTCTGTATTCTTCTGCGTTGAGCATTGATGCTGTTTTTGGCATCATCTGGAATTTTCCGCCTATTGTTACGTCAATTTTTGTTGCCATACTGCGGTTGCGTTTGGTGGTTATGAGCACCACGCCGTTTGCTCCTTTGGCTCCGTAGATGGCGGTACCGTTTTTCATTACCTCTACTTTTGCTATGTCATTGACGTTGATATTGGCGAGAATATTGTTGTAATATCCGTCGTGTAGCATTGTGCGGTCATACTGCATATCCATCAGCACGCCGTCTATTACGATGAGTGGTTGTGCGTTTGCGCTGAGGCTGTTGATGCCGTTGATGAACATTGTGTTGCCGAGTCCTTCGTTACCGCCACGGCTTATTGCTCTGATGTCTGCTCCGAGGCGTTGCTGTATCAGCGGGTCTATGCTTTGTTCGGCGTTGTTGTCGAAGTCGGAGGCGGTTGATAGTCGTCGGGCTGTGGTTTGTTGGTCGTACAGTTGGCTGAATTTGTCTGACAGCATGCGTGCGTTTACGTTGTCAGTGTCGTTGCCTATGGATACTTGTTGTGGCTGTCGGCCGTCTATGGTCATGTAAACGCTTGTCACGTAGTCGGGCAGTGTGAGTTTGTACTCGCCTTTTGCGTCGCTCATGGTGGTGTGCTTCTCGTTGTTGTAGGCTTGTATGCGTACTCCGGCGAGCGGTTCTCCCGTGGCTGCGTCAACCACCTTTCCCTTTATGTCCTTGGCAAGCGCGCCGCAGGGTAGCATGGAGATGCTGAGGGTTGTGGCTATGGCTATGGCCTTGATGGATAGTTTATGTCTATATTTCATAGTTCTCTGGTGTTTTGGGTTATTTGTCGTTAGGGCGTAGGAAGATGCAGTCGAGGTACATCTCGCGGTTGTATCGGGTTGCTTCTTTTGCATTTACATCACAGGTTATGGTTATGCTTATCTTCTCGTTGTCGCGGTCATAGTTGCAGACTGGCAGTCGGAAGTTTTCTGCTACCATTATGGTGTCAACTTTGTTTGGGTTTGTTGTGAATGCTTTTCCGCCGCAGTTGTAGGTTTTTGCCTTGCCGTCCTCGTCTATGTAGTTGATGGTTGCCTTGAACTTGCATGGGCGTTTGTTTCCGTTAGGGCCTTCGACGGTCTTTGGGAGTACTACGATGTTGAAGTCATAGTTGCCGGCGAGGGTGTTGGAGAGTTTGTATGTTACTTCCCATTTGTCTTTAAGGCCTACGATGTCGAGGTATCCGCCTCTTGAGATGCTGTCTGCATTGAGGTAGCGTGTGATGATGTTACAGCGGTCAGTGGTGTAGGTTGGTATGTTCCATGTGTACTCTGCTTCTTGTTCTATCTTGCGGAAGTAGGTCTGTGTGGGGGTGAATGGCCATTCGTCGTGGTAGTAGATGTAGCCGTTGCTGCATTTGTTCATGCCTTTTGCTTTGCCGAATATGCCTTCGTTGTCAAACGGACGGTGGAACACGTGGTACATTGGGTATTCTTTGTCGTAGCGGTATGTCTTCACGCTGTCTTCCATGTTTCTTTGTATGGTCTTACTGAAGATGGCGTCATCGAGCAGTGCGCGGCTTGTCCAGTAGTGTTGTAGTGAGTCTGCTTTCTCCACGTCGGCGCTGTACTTGTAGTATGACAGTGCTGTCTCCCATGCTGCCTGCCATCCTGCTGTGGTTGGCAGGGTTACGTAATAGGTTGAGTCTTCGTCGTTGAGTTGGCCTACGGCGTTCATGAGTTTGTTGATTTCATATACTACGGAGTCAACATATACTGGTATGCCATCTACCAGTCCGCTGCTCAGACTGGCGTTCTCGTCGAAGTAGTCTTCGTTGTATTTCTTCAGCACGTTGCCTATTGCGGCGTATTCTTCTTTCTGCGTGAGTGCTTCGTAGATGGTGAAGGTGTATGGCACTTGTTGCTGCACGATGTGCATTATGCCGTTCTTGCTGCGCAGGTTGTTGTCGCCGAAGGGTATGCCTGACAGGTTGTCACGTTGTATGGAGACGTATTTCCCGTTTAGCATACGGAATTTTTCCGTGGTGTCTGCTGCTGAGTGCAGTGTGCCTGCGAGGTGGTTCTTTACGAAGAACATCTCCACGGCTGAGTCGCCTTGCGCCGTCTGTGTCAGTGCTATCAGCGAATCTTTGTTGAAGGTGCCGTTGACTGGTGCGAAGACGGTTAGTGACTGTCCGCCGTTGAGCAGATCGGCGTATGACACGGGGCTCTTCTTGTGCTGGCGGAACACCTTGGTGTTGGTCAGCACTTCTGCGAAGTCAGACAGTTCGGGGCGTTCTGCCACCTGCTGCCATAGTGTGGTGTTGCTGCCCTCCACGACGGTGTTGTCGTAATGGTCGTCCCACTCTGTGCAGGCGGTGAGGCCTACAAGGGTGGCTACGGCGGCAAGAAGGCCTGTTTTTCTTTTTATCATATTCATAATGGTATGTTTGTTTTTTTGTGGTTTGGTGGTTGGGTCGTGACCTTGTCTCTTTTCTTTTGCGAGGGTAGGGGGATGCGGGCGATTTGTGATCAGCACCTTTTTGTTGTGTAATCAGTGCTTGATTGTTGTGTTATCGGCACCTCTTTGCTGTGTGATTTGCACCTGATTGCGTTGTAGGTGGTTTTCCCGTGTGAGGTGATGCGTTTCGGTGTGTCCGTTCCCCCGTGGTTGGCGGGCTGGCGGGCGCACCGTGGTGCGCCCTTGTTTCCGCTGGTTTCGGCATTTGGTGTTGTGGTTTTTGTGGGGCTGGCGGGCGGTATGTGGCTTCTTGTTTATGTGTCTTTATGCCTTTGTGCCGTCATGTTCTGCTCCTTATCCTTTGGCCTGAAACCTCCAACTCGCTATTTTTGCTTAGTGTGTGTCTTCGCCTTCCGGACTTGCATAGACGCTCTTCGGGCAGAGTTCCAGATAGTCGAAGGACCATTCTTTGTCGCCTTCCAGCACCTGACGGAATCTTAGCCAGTAGGTCTCGCCCTCTCTGAACTGTGCTGTGGTGAGTATTCTGCGCAGGTGTTCTGTGGAGTTTACGCGGAAGACGCCTCCGTCTGGCTTGCCGTAAGAGTCCATACCCTTCATGTAGCCACGGTTGTGCATGGCTTTGTCGTTGGCTGCGTCGTATTCTTTGTCGCCTTTATCGGCAATGAATCCTACTTCTGGGTCCCAGCCACCTATGCGCAGGTCAACGGGGATGCCGCAGGGTTCGTATATTCCTTCTGATTCTGCACCGAGATATACTTGTACTACGCCGCGCTCTTCTGCACCGCATACGTAGCCAAGGCGTATCTCATATAGGCCTGGAGGGGGTGTTGGCAGTTTTATCTGCACATCGTACTGGCCCTTTACGCAGATGGCGTTTCCGAGGTAGGAACTCCACCATGGGTCATCGTTGTGTACGCCGACGAATGTTTCCTTCGTTGTCTTCCAGCCTGAGATGTAACCGTTCTTCATGCCGGTCAGCAACTCCTGACCGTAGTGTCCGCGGGCGTTCTGGTTCATGAAGTCGGCACTCAGTGTGGTGGCATCAATCCTCATGCGGCAGTTGAGTACTTCATCGCGTACCTTTGTGTCATATACCAGGATGTCGTCAAGGTAGTGGTACATTCCGTTGAGGGCTATCTGGTCCTGCTCGCCGCTCTTTGATGGAGGTAGAACCTTCACGCCGTTGCAGCCGTTTATTACCTTTCTCTTGTGTCCCTTACGGTTGGCGTAGAGGTCGCCGTTGGCGCGGCAGAATCTTATCATGGCTCCTGGGCACATTGTTTGCCAGAAGTCTTCTGCGTCAGCGACGTCTGGACGGCAGCAGAGACTGAGTATTTCACCTGACGGTGCCCACTCGTCGTATGTGCCGATGCGGTCCATGAGGTGGTAACTGACGAAGCGGTTGAGCGGGTTCTTGGGGTGGGTGAAGTCGTTGTCATACAGTCCTGCGTCGGTTGGGAACGATGCGTCATAGATGCTCTTGGCGTAGGCCTTGAGGTCGTCAAGGTTGTTGATGCCTTTCAGATGGTAGATACTGTCAGGTTCTACGAAGGCGGTGTACTTGTAGAAGCGTGTTCTTGGGAACTTGGCCCACATATCTCTGCCGCCGTAGCGGGTGTATATGCCCTTGTTGACGGAGTCGCCTTCTTCGATGGAGTAGGAGTAGTCCATGAACTTTGTGAGCGAATCGTTGAGGTGTGTCACCTTCAGTGCTTCTGCAAACAACTTCGTAGTGCTGTCGCTCTCGATGAGGTCTGGAAGGAAGAGGTTACTTGGTACGAGTACGCGGTCTATGGTGTGTACTACTCCGTTGGTTACAGAGTCGTCTTTCTGCACTATGCGTGACGTCTTGTTAACGAAGAGCATGAGTTCGTTGTTGTTATCCACGTCGCTCTTACTTGATATAACAAGGTAACGGTTGTCCATGTTCATCTCCTCCAACTGGCCGTCACTCTTGTCGGTAGTGTAGTAGGCTTTCTTGGTGATGATATGTGTGCGGGCAAGGGTGTCACACTCTTTTAGCGGTATGCTTTCAACGCTTCCGTAGCCATTGTTGGCAAGGTATGTGTTCACGGCGTCGTTGGTTGGAGCGAAGACGGTGAAGGTGCCGTAGGTGCTGAGGAGGTTATAGTAGCCCGCACGCTGCAGTATGGCCTGGAACTGGCTGTAACGTGAGGGGTCATCACTGATAAGTTGTGCCGCAGTGCGCTTGGTGGCGCTGTAGTAACTGGTGTCTTCAAAGTCGTCGTCAACGCAGGCTACCAGGCCAGACAAGCCGAGGGCTATGGTGAGAAGGATTGCAGGCAGCCTTCTCATAGCGGACTTACATATATTATTGTTCATGTTCATTATTATTATGTTGGTGGTTTATGTTTTCAACTCTTAGGCTTAGTTGTTGACAAAGTCTTCGGAATCGCTGTATGCGCTGTTCTGCTTGAGGTAGGTGTTGAGCCTCAATTCGTCCCTGTGATATGGGAAGAAGATGGTGTTTGGGTCGCCAAGTTTGATCATAATTGCATTTTTATTGCTGCTTTGATACTTCTCCGTAGCCTCTGTAACGAGGTGGCGGGTGTCGCCGTCACGCAGCGATACGCGTACAAGGTCGTACCATCTCTTACCCTCGAACATTAGTTCTCTCTTACGTTCGTCAAGCAGCAACTGCTCCATTGTCTCACGGCTCTGCTTGTAGTTGTCAAAGGACAGCGCGCCCTGAGCGTCGGTGCTGGTGAGGTTGCGGGCCCTCATGTTGACTGCGTTGATAAGGTTGAAAGCCCTTTGATAACCTTCTTCTCCCTTCATTATCTCTGCCTCGGCCTTCATAAGCATCACGTCGGTAAGACGATATACTATCCAGTTAGATGTGAGGTCGCCTCTCTTAGAGCGGGTTAACTTCAAACTACTCTCGTTAGTGACGTTGCTGACATCGAGAGAAACGGTGGAATTGACGTATTTCGTGATGTAATACTTGTCGCTTTCCTTTGACATGGTCTCGTAGAAGCGGCAGTCATTCTTTGCAAAGAGGTCGTTCTTACCCTCTATAACCTCTGAATACTTCATGTCAGGAGCAACGAACAGATGACCTGGTGCATCATTGCCATTGTCGTAGCAGTTGTTCACAAAATCGTTCTTAACACTTTGTCCTTCCCTGAAATATAATTCAAAGATGCTCTCGAAACTGTTGCCAGTACCGAAGATTTGGTTGTAGGCATTGCCGCAAGATGTGGTACCTGTCCTTGCTTCACGTATGAGAGGAATACCGTCATACTCATACATATCCGTAAGGTCACCAAGGTTATCCTTCTTCATCCTGTACTGCTCCTTCTTGAAATCTATCACGAGATCGCAGTATTTTATGCACTCGTCCCAATTGCCGCGCCACAGGTTCATGTCGGCAAGAAGGGCATATATCGCCACGCGTGTTACGCGGCTGCTGTTCTCGTAGGCACTGCGGGCTGCCTCAGTGTTGGTCATGCGGCTGTCATCCACGTAGCGTCTTACTGCATCGTCCTTCACCTTCTCAAGGTCAGCAATGAGGGTGTCAAGGGCGGCCATCATGCTTACAGGGGGTATCTGGTACTCCTTGGTATCGTCAATGCTTGGCTCGAATGTGATGGGCACGTCACGGAAGGTGCGTATAAGATAGAAGTAACACAGGTCACGAATGAAGGTTGCCTCGGCAATGTTGGCCTTCATCTCGGCCACAGTGTAGTTAGGGTCCTTCTCCTCCACTATCGGTGCGTAGTGACATACGGTGTTACAACGGTTGATAGTCTGGTACATTATACCCCATTTTGCCAGTGAGTTGGTGGGCAGAAGGTTCTCCTTGGACATCTCACTGAGGTCGTGGTTGCTGACGATAGTAATGATCTTATCCTGCTCGTCCTTGCTCTTGAAGTCACCACTGTTACCGCGGTCTATGTTGTCAGAACGCATCTCACCCCATACCGCCATCTTCATGATGCTTTCGGGAGATTCCAGTGATTCGTAGCAACTGTTAAGCACGGAGGTAACGTCTTCCTTCTCTGTCCAGAAGTTTTCAAGCACCACGTCGTTAAGCGGCAGCGTGTCAAGGAAGTCATTACACCCTGTCAGCATGACGGTTGATGCGGGCATGGCAAGGGTCAGTGCCACCGCCCCGACCATGCGCTTGTATTTTGATATAATAGTGTTCATATTCGTTATGATGATTGAATGTTTATCCGATGAATATTAAATACACACTGCCTGTTAGAATTGTACGGTGATACCGCCTGTTACTGACTTGGCTCTTGGTGTCTGCGCGTTGTCCATTACGAGACCGTAACTGCCGTAACCCACCTCTGGGTCTGCACCAGAATACTCTGTAATGCAGAACAGGTTGTTGGCGGAGACATTGACGCTGAGTTGTGTCAGTCCCCATTTCTTTATCAACTTTGTGGGGAAAGAGTAACTTATCTGTGAGTAGTTAAGGCGCAGGAATGAGCCGTCCTCTACGAAACGGTCGCTGCCGAGGCAGTTGTAGCCGTAGTCATGCAGTGCCCTTGGTATCTCAGCAATGTCGCCCTCCACACGCCAGCGGTGGTTGACGGCACGGCTCTGGTTGGCATTGGTGCGCATACTCTCAGCGTGCATACGGTTGGCATTGATAATCTTGTTGCCATAACGGAAGTTAAACTGGTTGTTCCACATCCACCTTCCGATTCTGAATTTTACACCGAATCCACCGGTTATCTTAGGCAGTGAGGAACCAAGATATACTATATCCAACTCGTTGATGTTACCATCGTGGTTCACATCTTCATATATTGCATCACCGCCGCGGAACTCTTTTTGTCCCAACTTGTTTACGTCTATGTCGTATTCTGGGTCATAGCAGAAGACGATTGGCTTGGTATTACCGTAGTTATCCTTTATTACCGTACCGTTTTCGTCACGTACTACCGGGGCGTTCGGGCCACTCACGCCAGGTACTTCCACATCACTGTACTTGGAATATTGATAAACTCCCTTGTAACGGAAACCGTAGATGCTTCCGAGTGGCTTGTCAATCTCCACACGAGTGAGGTAAGAGAAGTTCTGTTTGTTGAAGTCTGTGTTCAGTGAACGCAGGCAACTCTCGTCCATTTCAGTTATCACGTTCTTGTTGTTTGCAAACGTTACGTTGATGTCTATGCCGAGTTTGCCCAATTTTATGAGGTTATTCGTGTTGATATTGAATTCCCAACCCGTGTTCTCCATCTTGCCTACGTTGTCGTAACCGAGCTTGGTGTAACCGGAAGATGTAGGTATTGCGCGGTCCTTCATCAGCAGATCAGAGGTGTACTGCTTGTAGATTTCAAGGTTACCGTTAATCTTGTCGTTGAAGAAACCGAAGTCAAAGCCGAGGTTGTAGGTCTTCTTCTGCTCCCATTTCAGTTGCTTCAACTGTATGTTTTTAGGATAGTTGGAGCCTGCTCCCATGTAACCGCTGCCCGGACCGTACTTGCTGAAGTAGAGGTATTCACCTCCTGGCTGCTGTCCTACGATACCCCAACCTGGGCGAATAGAAAGCATTGACAGCCAGTTTGACACTCCTTGCATCCATGGTTCCTTGTTGATGTTCCAGCGAAGTGATACTGCTGGGAATGTTCCCCACCTGTTATCGGGGCCGAACTTGGTGCTTCCGTCCCTACGAACAGAGAAGTCGAACATGTATCTTCCTTTGTAAGCGTAGTGCAATGAGTATGTGAAGTAGATGCTTCTCCATTGTCCTGCCTCGCTTTTGAATGTGTCTCCTATCTTTCCTTCGGCTCCTGTGCTGGTTATTGTGCCTGATGGCAGACCGTAAACGAGTGTGTTTTGCGTTGTGCTGCTGCCGTCAGTGAGTTGTCCGCGGAGCATCATCATCATGCTGTGGTCCTCGTTTTTGAAGTGTGGTATGAACGTAAGGGTGTGTGTTGTGGTGATGCCGAGGCTCTTATAACTGTATGCTGTGCTCTTGTTTTCGTCCTGACTGTTCCACTTTCTTACGTTGAGTGTGCTGGGAAGGAAGGTATCTACATAATTGTTGAATATGTCAAACACTACTTTTCCTTCGTATTTGAGTTGTGTTTTGCCTTCTTCCGTACCGAGGAGGTTATATACTAACTGGAACTCTGGTGACACCTTGTATGATGTTTCGTTGTTGGTTGCGAGTTCTGCAAGTGCCACGGGGTTCTTTTGGTCTATCTGGTCAGCGAGTTTTCCGGATATTGTTTCTGGTATATTGTAGAAGTATCCTGTTTCGTTTCCGTTGTTGTCACGCTCGTAGATAGGCAGGTTTGGCATACGTTTGTATGCTATTCCCAGCAGGTCGGAGTAGTTTTTCTGGTTTTTTGTGTATGTGAACGACAGGTTGGTAACAATTTTTATTCGGTCACTTACGAAGTAGTCCAGTGCCACACGTGATGTGAGGCGGTCCAGTTGCTGCTTTATTATTGAACCGGTTTCATGGTCATAGCCTGCTCCTATACGGAAGTTCGCTCTCTCGCCACCACCTGTTAGTGATATGTAGTGGTTCTGTCTGTATCCTGTTTGCTTTACAGCGTCCAGCCAGTCGGTGTTGTTGTCAAAGTTATGCCAGCCGTTGGGGTTGGTATAGTCATAGTTAAACTCTATTATGTCGCTGGCGTTGTCTCTGAGTTCTGGGTTGAAGTAGGCTTCTTTTTGCAGCATGGTGTATTCGTCACCGTTCAGCATTTCGTATCCGTTTGGCTGCCATGTTCCGGTTAGTCGGTAACTGTAACTTACGCGTGTCTTTCCCCTTACGCCTCGTTTGGTCTTTATTTCTATTACACCATTAGCGCCTTGTGAACCCCATATTGCTGTTGCGGCAGCGTCTTTTAGCACGCTGATGCTCTCTATGTCCTCTGGATTGACGTTCAACAGTTCTGCGAATTTCTCGTCGTTTGCTGATGAGAAGTCTATGTCGCTGTTGCGATCGCTCTCCCATACGTTGCCGTCCACTACGATAAGTGGTTCTGTATTGGCGTTGATTGAACTCACACCACGCAGGCGCATTGATGTTCCGGCACCGAGGTTACCGCTGTTTGCTACGATATCAAGACCTGCTATACGTCCTTGCAGCGCCTCATCGATGGTTGTCAGGGCCAGTCCTTCGAACTCCTTGGTGCTGATGGTCTGGTTAGACGTTGACATTTCGTCTTGTGGTATGGCGAGTCCTGAGCCTGCACCGCGGCGTTTGCTCACCACGGTAACCTCTTTCAGTGATGTCTGGTCTTCCAGTATTATATTATAAGAGGTGGAGTTTATTGCTACGGTCTTTGACTTATAGCCCACGAAACTGAACTTGAGTTTGTTCTTCGGGTCCTTTATTTTGAAGGAGAAGTTACCGTTCATATCTGTCTGTGTGGAACTTACAATACGGTTTGAACGGTCTATCTCTATGACGTTGGCCATCATGATTGGTCCAATGGCGTCTGACACGGTACCTGATACCACGTCTCCCGCCGTCTGGGCGAGTGCTGTGCCGCAGGTTAGCGACATCTGCATGGCGAGAAGCAAGGCACAGCGCCGCACGCCTCCGTTTATATCTGTCATTGATATTTTCATAATTCTTAGGTTTTTATTATTTGTTAGCATCGGGTTTTGGGGTGTTGGGGGAGCGGTGTTGTGCCGTCGTCTTCCCTTTTTCCTTGTTTTTCCCGTGCGGCTATTGCTTGTTTATCAGTGCACCGTCTATAAGGTGTATTACTGCTGTTGACGTTGTATAGACGTTGTTTGCGGTCTTGGCATCGATGCCTTCAAGTATGTATTCTCTTGCCATGAGGTTGTAGAGACCATTTCCCTTCACTACCTTGTGTGATGTCTTGTCTCCTTGTGATGCCTTGATGTATATGTTGTCTTGTGTCAGTGTGGCATATACTCTCTGGAATTTGCCGTTGCTTCCTATGAGTGCGGTCTCGTATCCCTCTTCTTTCAGTGGTGTGGAGCCAATGTATAGTGCACCGTCCTGTATGTGATAGCGCAGGAAGTTCTCTATGGCGAGCGAGTCGCGTGTTGCGTCTTCGTAGCGTTCTTCTTCTTTTGCGCGTACTACGTCGTCCCATGTTGGCAACTGACCGTTGTTCTGCAAGTTGAGTATTGCCTCGTTGGTAGGTACATATACGGTGTAGTTGAAGGTGTTGAACACGCTGAAGTTCTCGCTTACGCAGGCGTATTTGTTGTCGTGAATTGTCTCAAGTATTGATGAACCTTCGAGCAGTTTTACCATTTCGCTCATTTCTTCGTGTTCTCTCATCACGTCAATAGTGCTCTTCTTGGTTGTCTGTATTGGCTCTGCGTCAAGTATGTAGCACTTGCCGTTACCCTGTGCTGTCTGGTCGTATATGTAGGTTACGCGCAGTGGTCTGCCTGTTTCGTTTATCTGCCTACTGCCTTCTACGGTCATTCCGTTTACGCCGAGCGATGCATTGTGTATTCTTATCTCCTGTCCGCCCTTTGTTTTATAATAGGTGTTGCCGTCTTCTACGTTGCCTATCACTATATGGTTGTCCAGTACGTCTTTCAGTTTGCTCTTCAATACTCCCTCGTTACGTTCTTCGCGTAGGCTGTCACCTATCGTTCCTGTTTCGAGGTCGTAGGCATATACTGCTGCCCATACGCTTCCTGACTTACCCTTTGCCTCGTTTTCCTCGGTGTTTTCGTAGTGGAAGCGGTAGAGTTGTGTGGTCTCTTTGGCGAATGATGCCGGGTCTATGTAGTCCAGCAGTGCGCCGTTGGTGGGTATGAAGAAACTGTAGTAAGAGTTGAGTGAGTTAAGATATACGTGGTACTGGCATTTCTCCACTGCCCAGTTTATTATCTGCAGGTTCTCGTTTACTACTGCGGGGTAGAGCACACTGACGAATGATGTTGGTGAGAACACCTTGTTTGTCAGATATACTGCGCCGTTACAGCCGAGCCAAACGCTGTCTATTGTCGCTTTTGTTACGCCCATAGGGTCGTTGGCATCGTTAAGTATTGCGCTGAATTTGCTTGGCACTCCCTTGCCGACAAAGTCGTCAAGCATATTGTTGTTAATAAGGTTTTTGACAACTCGGTTAGGCACGTTGTCCCATGTTCCGTACTGGTCTTTGAGTGCTTTGCCAGGTCCTTCCCAGTAGGCTTCCATGGCAGCGTTGCTTGGTACGAGCATGAATGCCATGTTCTTTTTAAGTGCTTCTGTGGCGTTTGGCACTGGAGCGGTGTAGTATTCGTTCCATTCCGGGTCGTAGTTCAGCACCTGCTCTATTGCGCGGTTGTCGTCATCCTTCTTCAGACTGGTGCAGCCCTGTGACTTTTCTGAGAAGAATCGCTTCATAAAGATGGAGTCAACGTTTGTTCCGTAGGTAGCGTTATAGCGGTCAACCATCTCTTTGCTTACTGCAATCGGAGCGCAGAATCTTTCTAACAGTCTGTTGTAGATAGATGCCTGTGGCTTGCTGGCGATGATTTCAGCCATGTTGTCCAGTGGCATTATCACCTCCTGCATCTTGTGTATGAAACCGTTGCTGCACCTGATGTTCTGCTCTTCCATCTTTATACCGTTCACACTGGCATCGCCGGGTTGGCGGTCTGTGGTGTAGTTGTATAGGAAGTTGTAGTCGTCATTGGTGATTTTGTTGTTCGCCATGTGCGACTCTATGAAGTGAAGCATCGGTGGAATGGTACCGTCGCGCAGCACCAGCACCTTGTCTCTGCCTACGAACTTCCTCCAGGATTTGTTCCATCGCCAGTCGGCCTCGGTCATGTTGGGCAGTTGGTCGGGACGCATCACGGAGACGGTGTCCAGTTCTGTCTGCGCTGTTACGCGCCTCATGCACTGTCCTTCGTTAGGTCCGCCGTCGCTGGGCAGGCCTGACAGGTCGTCAACCTGATAACTGTTGCTGATTCGTGAACCGTTGAGCAGCATCTTCTTCTGGCTCAGCGTCAGTTGCTCATAACTTCTTACGCCCCATTTGTTGTTGGCAAAGAAGCGTGCATAGGCATCGTCGTCAGCCACAAACAGTGTGCTTGACGTTGTCTTCCCCAGCGCGTCTTTCAGTCCGAGGTCGTTAATCAGGCGCACCGTGTTGGTGTAGTTCCCGTCCTCCTCAAGGTAACTGTAAATGCTTGCGCCCCATCCTGCGGGGTCGTTCTCGTCCAGGTCATACTTGGTGCACGACGTGAACTGCATCAGACACACTGACAGCGCGGCGGCGACACTCACTCTGCACCACCCCGGCTTTAGTAAATTCTTGTAGATTCTCATTGTGGTCAGTTTATAAATTTATGTTTAGGCTTCGTTTTGGTATTCCTGCCCGTCTGTCGTCTTACATCGCCTTCGCCGGCAAATGACAGTGGGAAAGGGCATTTTCTGTTTGCAAAATTAATATAAAAATTATTTACATATATATAAAATTATTCCTTACACTTTTCCGCTTGTTACAATATCACATTTGTCTTTCGCTCTTGTTCCAAAAACTTTCGCAAATATAACATTACCTCTCCGCACCTCTTGTAATTACGTTCTATCGTGAAAAGTCCGCGTGACACAATTTTACACCCCGTTTTTCCACCATTTCACCGTCGGACAAGCCGTGGTTCTCGTGAGGCACTTACAATCACCTGCAAGGCAGAGAATTATAAAGGACACCAGTAATCAGCACCTGATTACAGTGTGAAAAGGTGCAGATTACAATGTGAAAAGGTGCTGATTACAGAATGAAAAGGTACTGATTACTGTCGGATAACCCTTTGATGACATGAAGTCGCACGACTGTCACCACGCACACAGAAACACGTTCCCCACCGCTTCCTGTTGTGAAAGTCATGCTTTTGGAGCGAAAAAACGAAAAAAATGACGTTTGTATGTTGTGGATTCAGAAAAAAAGCACTAAATTTGCAACATATTTGTATAATCTAACTAACTATTTTATATAGTCTAACTAACTATGACCTTTTTAACTAACCATTTCAGGTTACTATTTATTATACTCTTAACCAGTCTGTTCCATGCCCTTGGCCTGCGTGCACAGCGTGGTATGCTGTATGATGCCAACGAGTTGCTGAGCAGCAGCATAGTACATGAGGTATATCAGGACAAGCAGGGATTTATATGGGTGTGCACTGAGAACGGACTGAATAAGTATGACGGTTATCAATTCCTTGTTTACAAAGCAGAGGACGGTCTGCCTAATGACAACGTGACCTGCGTGTGTCAAGACCGCCACAACAACCTTTACATAGGCACACCTACGGGCCTGTCCGTGATGAAGAATAACCGCATCTACCCCGTGACGAAAGCCAGTAAGAAAGGCGGACTGTTAGGGAAAGGAGAGGGAGAGCCGTTCAATTCCTACGTTACCTGCTTCTGCACCGGCCCTGACGGCACGCTGTATCTTGGCACCTCAGGTCGTGGCATCTGGAAGGTGACAGGCGAAAGGACCGTTGAGAAGGCGTTTGGAAACATAGAAGGCATACTCTTCGCACACCTGCTGGCCTTTGATCA
This sequence comes from Prevotella sp., assembly GCA_022774105.1. Lineage (GTDB taxonomy): Bacteria > Bacteroidota > Bacteroidia > Bacteroidales > Bacteroidaceae > Prevotella. The sequence goes on along the minus strand of JALFNY010000061.1, from coordinate 21,171 downwards.
TAAGGGAACACTGTGGGTCGTGACAAACAATAACGGAGTCTTCGCCGTAAAAGGCAATAAGGCACGGCGGTATGACATAAACGAACCAACCGCCTATGCAGCCTTGAGCGTCAGCAAAAACGACGAAATCTACATAGGCCTCGTCAGCGGAGGACTGTATAAAGCCGATGCCTCACGGCGCGGATTCACCCTCGTGCCCTCCACCAAAAACCTCTCCGTCACCTCACTGATGGCCCAAAAGGACGGCAGTATGCTCGTGGGCACCAACGGAACAGGCCTCAAACACCTCAACACCCGCACGGGAGCACTGACCTCCACCAACCTGTACAGTTACGAGGTGGATATGAACCGCGTCAAGATATATTCCATCATGGAGGACCGTACAGGCAACCTCTGGCTGGCACTGTTGCAAAAAGGCGTGTTCATGCGCCCCACATACTCCAACACCGTGCGCTGCATCGGCCGTGACATGGGCCCCCTGAACCCCATTGGCGAATCCTGCGTGATGAGCGTTTTCAAGCAACGCAACGGCACACTGTGGGTAGGAGCAGACCAAGACGGGCTGTATGCCCTCGACAGCAACGGCAATCTGCTGCGCCACTACGCCCCCGACCCGTCGTCACCGACAAGCGTTCCCGGTACGGTGCTTACCATGACAGAAGATAACAGCGGCCGACTGTGGATCGGAGCATTTGTCGGTGGCTGCGGATGGCTGGACACAACGACAGGAGAATACCACCGTATGCCGTTCAGTTATGGCAGGACACAGAACATCTTCGACCTGCAAATGGGACGCAATGGCGATATGTGGATAGGAACACTGGGCAGTGGTGTCAAGAGATTAAACCTCAACACAGGCCGTATGACGGAATACACCTCCAACAGTGAGGATTCAACAGACGCGAACAGTCTTACAAATAACTTCGTGCTGGAGATGGAACTGGACCCTGACGGACGATACCTCTTCGTGGGAACAAGCACAGGTCTCTCATGTATTGACATACACACAGGGCGCATGGACAACTTCAATGGCAGCAACTGTCTGCTGAAAGGGCAGTCAATACGCGCCATACGCTACCGCAAGGACATGGGACTATGGGTAGGAACAGCATCCGGACTATATCACATCAGCAGTCCGGCAGAGAAGAAAAAAGACTATATAATAAAGCATTATACCACCGCTGACGGCCTTGCCGACAACCATGTAGCAGCCATAGAGGTTGACAACAGACGGCAAGTGTGGGTAAGTACCAGCAGAGGAGTGTGCAGCCTCGATGCCAAGACGGGCAAGTTTGTAAACTATTACGAGGCAGACGGCATACAGCGCAACGAGTATTCAGAGGGAACCTCGTGCCGTGACGCAGAGGGAACACTGTACTTCGGCGGTACAATGGGCCTCACATTCTTCAATCCGCAGCACCTGACACACAAGCAGCAGAAACTGAACGTGGCACTATCACAAATACTTGTCGGCGGAGAAAGAATAAAAGCAGGAGACAAATCAGGCTTCTTTGAAATATGCGACACTGCCATTACCGAAGCACCGAGGTTCGACTTCTGCCACGAAGACAACACCATCACACTGCGATTCTCCACTCTCTCCTACTCAGGACTGAGCCATATAGCCTACCGTTACAGCATCAACGGAGACGACTGGATAACCCTTCCACCCGGAAAGAATGAGATAACGCTCAGCCGAATCCCGCCGGGCGACTACCGATTCCGCATAGAAGCCCTTGACAACGGTATGCCGTCAAAGGCCAAGGAGTTCCTCATAGTAATACATAACCCATGGTATTTCACACCCGTGGCACGCACAATATACCTCCTTCTGCTGCTCGCAGCGGCGTGGCTGTACCTGCGTTACCTCAAAATACGCAACAAAGAGGAACTGGAACTGCGCGAACACATACACGCAGAGGAAATGGGTGAGCAGAAACTCCGCTCCTTCATCAACCTCAGTCATGAGATACGCACACCGATGACACTTATTCTTACGCCGCTGTTGCAACTCATGAAGGAGGACAATGACTCACACCGCAGGGCGACATACGACATCATTCGCCGCAACGCAGAGCGCATACTGCACCTCGTTAACCAGATAATGGACATACGAAAGATAGACAAGGGGCAGATGAACATGCTGATGAAGGAGACTGACATGATAGCCTTCGTAGATGACGTGATATGTATGTTCCAGCCGCAGACGGCCACAAAGCAGATGAATGTACGGCTGATACACGAGGGAATAGACACCCTCCCCGTGTGGATTGACCGCTCGCAGTTTGACAAAGTGCTCATAAATCTCATGTCAAACGCCGTAAAATACACTCCGGCAGGAGGTGATATAAACATCACAATCAGCCAGACGGCAACGGCAGCAGATGACGGTGTGCTTCCAAAGAGCAGTGAGGGATACGTCAGCATCACCGTCTTCAACAGCGGAGAGCATATCCCTGAGGAAAGCCTGATACGCATATTCGAGCGGTTCTACCAGTCACCCAAGATGTCAACACAATACAAGACGGGCACAGGCGTAGGCCTTGACCTCGCACGCTCGATAGTGATTCTCCACCACGGAGCCATCGCTGCCCGCAACGTTGACGGCGGAGTAGAGTTCAATGTGGTGCTGCCACTGGGGGGGGAGCATCTTAAACCGGAGGAGATAGCACCATGGAGCGAGGAGGAACACAGCACGGAGACACTCGCATCAGAACTGTCAATGCTGGAAAATGAGGCTGATACCACCACGGAGAACCTCCGTCCCATGAGCGTAAGCGGCTCAAGGCGTGCGACAGTGATAATTGCTGAGGACGATGACGAGATACGAAACTACCTCATGACGGAACTCTCCACCACCTACCGCACACTCAGTTTCTCTAACGGTACGGACGCGCTGAACGCCATTCTGCGTGAGATTCCGCAGTTAGTGATAAGTGATGTAATGATGCCAGGCATGGACGGCCACGCACTTTGCACGAGGATAAAGTCCAATGTCAACACCAACCACATACCAGTGATACTCATCACCGCCAAGACACGTGACGAGGACAGGCTGGAAGGGCTGGAAACAGGAGCCGACCTGTATGTCACCAAGCCCTTTAACCTTGACATATTGCGCCGTAATATAGCCAACCTCATAGCCTCACGAAGGCTCTTGCAGAACAAGTTTACGGGCAAGCAAGACCAGAGTGAGCAGATAGACGAGATACAAATGGAGAACTCTGACGAGAAACTCCTTAACCGTATCATGGCTGTTATCAACGCTAACCTGAACAATTCTGACCTTAATATCGAAATGATATGCGAGGAGGTGGGCATCAGCCGTGTGCACCTGCACCGCAAGATGAAGGAACTAACCAACCAGACACCGCACGACTTCATTCGCAACCTGAGGCTCAAGCAGGCAGCAAGGCTGCTGAGCAAGAAGGGACAGAATATCACGGAGGTGATGTACCGCTGCGGATTCAACAGTGCCACGTCCTTCTCCACCATGTTCAAGAAGATGTATGGCCTCTCTCCACGTGACTATAAGCGTGAGCATGAGGAGGACTAAGAAAGACGCCCTCCTGTTGACGGCAGTGTAAAGAGGCCCTGATTACAAGATAATCAGGTACTGATTACAACATAATGCAGGCGATGTATATAAGTAAAAGCCCGGAACGCAGGTGGCGAACCAGTGTTCCGGGCTTTGCTGTGCCTTGTGGTCGGCGATGTGTCGGGTGGTATTATTTCACCTCACTCCATGTGAACACGCAGCCGTTCAGCCTGTCAGCGTCAGAGCCGGGGCAGTCTGCCGAGTAGGGACTGCCATCTGCCGGGTGCTTGCAAAGGTTGCGTTGAGTCTTTGTTGACAGCAGCATGAACTGTCCGCGGAGCATATCCTGCCATACAAAGTCCTCCGCCAGTGAGGCGTCATCGGTAAGGCGCACATCGCCCGAGAGCCCTTGGCCCGCTATATAGACGTACCGTCCGTCAGCGCATCGCAGGTTCACCCTGCCGTCCCCCTTGCCTGTCACGGTGAACTGTGCCTGCCTGCTGCCAGCCTGTTTGCTGCCCTTGTGTGTGTCGTGCATCATTCCGTGTGGCATGGCATACATCAGGTTGCCGCCAGCAAGGTTACTGATTGTGATGGTCTTGCCGTAAGGTATGTTTGCAGAGCGGTCTGCATAAGGCTCTTCCACGGTGAAGTCGTCAAAGTCAGCGTAGCCACCTCTCTCGCTATCAGTATTAAATGAGAAGAGTGCCAGGCGTGCACCCTGAAACGTTTTCAACTGATAGGAAGCGTGTAGCGTCTCGCCTACCTCTGTCCATGACATCCCGTCAAGGGAGTATGAGTACCTTATTTCACACTTGTCGTAGTCGCCCCACACGCGTAGCCACACCTTGTTCTGCTCCAGTCTGCATACCTCCTCCCTGTTTTTGCTCTGGTCATACCACCGCAGTGACAGTTCCTTGCCGTTCTTTACCACACCGAGTGTGGAGTAAGGCATATTTAGTATTCCCAGTCCTGCGTTGTCTCCGCTTTTCAGTCGTGAAGCGTCGAGGGTGACGGTAACCGTTGATACCGGGCCTATTGCTCGCTGTGTGAGGGTGTTTTTAGCCCACAGGAACTGCTTGGCAGCCATGCTGTGCAGTCTAAGCACGCCTTTTTTCTCTGTCATTGACCACCTGCTGTCAACGGGGTTGTGGTTCCATTGCCATATCGGTTTCAGTGTTTTCCCACTGAAATCGTCACTTCTCACGTAAGGAGCACGTGGCACTTCCACGCTGTTGTTGGGCTTGAACCATGTCCGTGGAGTGCGACCGAGGTTCTTTTCCAGTCCGAAGTAGGGCCAGCCGTCCACCCATGTCACGGGTGAGAGGCACGTGGTGCGCCCCACAGCGTTAAAGTCTTGCATGGAGACTCCCCACCAGGAGCCGTCTGTTGCCTGTACTATGCCGCCCTGATGTATTGTTGCTGCTGCCAGCCTGTTGCCTGCCGGACGGTTTTGTACGTACTTGAATCCGTCCTCGGGCACCTTGCTGCCAAGGCTGACATTGCCCGTATTCCATGTAGAGGCGTAGCCGAATGACTCGCGTGCGCTTATCACGCAGGTCTCGTAAGGGCCATAGATGTTCTTTGAACGGGCGCACTGCATACGGCCCATAGGTGAATAATCGGCAGAGAGGATGTAGTACATACCGTTTATCTTGTATATGTGGTGTCCCTCGCCCATGGCGTTGCCCTCCTTTATTATTACCCGTGAGGAGCCCTCCACGGGCCCGCTGAGGTCAGGTTTCAGTTCTGTGCACGTCACGTTGCCGTACTTATGTATGGCATAAACCTTGCCGTCGTCATCGAAAAGCACTGACAGGTCGTAGATGTCTCCCGGTATCTTGATGTGTTTCCACGGCCCTTTAGCGTTGTCGGCAATGTATGCTTGCAGACCGTGACCGTTGATATTTGAGAAGATGTAGAACCTGCCATTGTGGTATCTGATGCACGGTGCCCAGATGCCTTGGCCGTAAACCTCTTTCCCCTTGTCAAGGTTGAAGTCGGGGGACGCATCGTCGAACCTGTCAAAGCAGTAGGAGAGGAACTCCCAGTTCACAAGGTCTGTGGAGTGAAGCACCACCACTCCCGGCACGGTGTGCATGGTGGTGCCGGCAAGGTAGTAGTCGTTGCCAACGCGAATGATGTCGGGGTCAGAGAACTCATCATAGAAAAGGGGGTTGGTGTAGGTGCCGTCGCCGTTGTCGGCACTCCATGATTTGCCTTTCACGCATTTCTCCTGACCGTTAGCCAGTGTTGTGGAGAGGGTGAGGAGCAGTGCGGTTAGAAACAGTTGTACTTTCATTTCGATATAGGTTGGTTATTTGTTTACCTCTGTGGTGGCCGTCTCCGCAGATGCGGCGGACAGTGTGGCAAAGTTAGGAAAAATATTGCATACGTGCAAATCTTTTTCCGTTCCAAGGCCGTAAACCCACTAAATTAAAACAGAATAACCGTTTTTGGGTATGGAAAGACAATCATTTCCTTTTGCCGGTGAGCCTCTAATCCCTCGCCACCGTTTCTCAGTAACACGGTGATTAGGTGCTGATAGCGATGTGATTAGGTGCCGATTGCGTTGTGATTAAGTGCTGATAGCGTTGTGATTAGGTGCTGATAACGTTATAACTTACAAGTCAACACCTCCTAACCCGCAACCAACAACCTTCTAATCTTCCATCTCCCACCTTAAAACCAAAAACCTTTAACCACACAAATACCGTGCGGTTAAAGGTTTTTTGTTGTTATTGCAGGTCTTGGAACTTAGCCATTCCGCGTATCATGTGTCGCAGTGAACTGAGCAATTCCTGTGACTCCTGCACTATAAGCAGGAACAATGTCATTGACTCTATGTTTAGTTGGCTGCGCTGTATGTCGTCAATCACCTTCTGACGATATACTGACAGCGATGCTTGCAGGTTCATGGCGTCTGCTCTCAGCGTGACAGCGATGGACATATTGCCGTTGGTGAGGTACTCACTCGTGCGGCGGTATATCTTGAGTATCTCGTTGCGGTAGTTCATAAAGGAGGTGATGTAACCGTTGTCTATCGGCAGGAAGTTGTTGCCTACGTGCTCACGGCATGGCTCGTTGATACGTTTCAGACAGTAAATCATCTGCTCCACGGAGTTGTTTCCAAGGAAATACCACGTGTTTCGCTCCATTGCCAGAATGGGGTTTACCTTCCTCAGACCAATTATCTCACGTCTGCGCTGGCGTTTCAGGTCGTTGCGCTCCTCCTCAATCCTTGATGTAGCGCGTTTCAGACGGCGGTATTCCTCACGGAAGAAGGCGTCTGTCACGTCCTCGTAGGTCTCTGCCACGAATTGCAGGTGTACGTCGTTGCTCAGGCGTATGTGCTTGCACAGCAGGTCCCAGCGCTTGTTCTCGTTGGGTTCACGAAGCATCTTGCGGAACACTACGTCGTGTTCACGCTCCAGGGTCTTCTTCTTTGAGTATGCAATGTTGCTTCTTATCAGCAGCACCACGGCCACTACCACTGCCAGCAACATTGCCACGAACTTGCCGAAGAACATGAGGTTGGTGATGAGGTAGCACATTATGAAGGCTGCTCCGGCGGTGATGAACCAGCCACCTATCACTGACATCACGCCTGTTATGCGGAACACGGCGCTCTCACGGCTCCATGCACGGTCGGCAAGAGAGGCACCCATTGCCACCATGAAGGTGACGTAGGTGGTGGAGAGAGGCAGTTTCAGCGAGGTGCCGAGGGCTACGAGCAGTCCTGCAACAACGAGATTGACGGCTGCACGTATGTGGTCAAAGGCGGCACCATCTTCAAGTGTTGCGGCGTCGGGGTTGAAACGTGAGTCTATCCAGCGGCTCACGCGAGCGGGAATGATGCTTGAAACCTTGCTGGCGAGTTTAGCAGTGTTGCGCACAAGCATACGTGCCACGGCGGAAGAACCGAACATCTCGTCGCCTTCATCGCGCCTACTGAGGTCAACACTGGTCTTAACCACGTTCTGGGCCTTCTTGGAGAACACCAGAGAGAGCACCATCACCACTCCGGCAAGCACCAGATAGATCATCGGGGTCTTGGCACTCTCCATGAGACTTGTCATCATGAAACTGTATGGTGTGGTCCCATCGTTGGCCATATAGTCGTTATACGCCTCCAGACCCGTCAGCGGTACACCGACAAAGTTGACGAGGTCATTGCCCGCAAAGGCCATAGCGAGGGCGAATGTGCCTAAAAGAACCACGAATTTAAGTACTGGTACGCGCAGTGCGCTGAGCAAAGTCATTATCAATGAGAACCCTGCTATGCCGCCACCTATTATATACCATGTGTTGTCTGCTATGAAGGCCTTTGCCTCCGGGGTCATCAGCGTGGTGCTTTTAAGACCGTTTATCAGCAGAAACCATATAATGCTGGTCACGGCAATGCCTGAAAAGATACCTATTTTCAATGAACTGCTGGTGAGACCACCCATGTTTCCTGATGCGTCGGTGGTCTTTCCGTTGATACGATAGGTGAAGGTGAACACCAGACGGGCTATCCACTGCACCAGCGTACCAACCACAAAGGCTATTCCCACGCTGAGGAATATGCCGAGAATAACGCTCAACGCCTTCTCCGTGTTGAGCAGATCGCCCAGTGTAAGCAACGTACCGTCAGCGCCAGTGGCACCACCCATAATCTTCAGCAGCGCAATGGCGAAGGCTCCTCCCAACAGTTCAAACACCATACTGACGGTGGTTGATGTGGGCATACCGAGCGTATTGAACACGTCAAGCAGTATGACGTCCGTCACCATAACGGCAAGGAACACGCACATCACGTCGTAGAAGGAGAAATACATCGGCGTCATTATGCCGTGCCTTGCTACGTCCATCATGCCGTTACTCATGGAAGCACCGGCGAAAACGCCTATCGCAGCAATGATGACGATGGTGCGGAACTTGGCTACCTTGGCTCCAATGGCGGAGTTAAGGAAGTTGACAGCGTCGTTACTGACACCGACTACAAGGTCAAAAATGGCCAGTAAGATAAGGAAAATAACGATTCCAAGAAAGAATGTACTCATATAATCTGATACTTTTAGTTGTTTCGCTGCTGCAAAATTACTTGTATCAGATTACTCGGTTGTTACATAAATGTTACAATTTAGTTACATATCCTGTCCTTTATCGCCGCTACCTTGGCGTAGATGTCTGACGGATTGACGCTGCAACAGAACCTCCCGTCCTCGTAAAGCACGCGTCCGTTTATCATGGTCATCTTCACATTCTGCTTTGAACCGCTATATACTATATTCTTTTCAATGTTGTTTATGGGCTGCATATTAGGCTGTTGCAGGTCAATCATTATGATGTCAGCCTTCTTTCCCTTTGCAAGGACGTCGCAATCAGTCAGTCCCATTGCCCTGGCACCGTTCACTGTTGCCATTCGCAGCACCTCACGGGCGTCTAATGCCGCTGCGTTGTCATCGTGAAGTTTGGCAAGTCCTGCCACGAGGAACATCTCACGGAAGAAGTCCAGGCAGTTGTTTGAGGCAGGACCGTCAGTGCCTATTGCCACGGGTATGCCCCGTTTGAGGTACTCTGTGATAGGGGCTATGCCGGAAGCGAGTTTTGTGTTCGAGCCGGGATTGGTCACTACGTACAGCCCTTTCTCCTGCATTACGGCGTAGTCAGCCTCTGACATATGTACGCCGTGGTATATTCCGCCGCCGTAGTCGAACAGCCCCACGCTGGCAAGCAGCACTACCGGCGTCATGCCGTAACGCTCTTTGCAGCCCTCTACCTCTGCCTTTGTCTCGCAGGCATGGGTATATACCGGTGCTTTATACTTCTGTGCGAGTGCTGCTATGGCCTTCATATTCTCCATACAGGTGGTGTATTCCGCGTGAAAACCGAAGATATACGACTGCAGGGAGTCTGCCTTGTTGCCTGTAAGGTACATTCTTTCCAGCCAGTCTATGTTCTGGCTGAAATCATTCATGCCTCCTACCTGACAGCAACGGAAGCCCATGTCGTCCATAGCCTGTGCTACTGATTCGGGTGTGAGGTACATATCGAAGCAGGCGGTGATGCCGGAGGTGAGGTATTCCAGTGCTGACAACTGGCTCATGTAGTATATATCCTCCGCTGTCATCTTTGCTTCCACGGGGAAGATAGATTGTGTCAGCCACTCGTTAAGTGGCAGGTCGTCGGCCAGGGAGCGCAGGACACTCATGCCACTGTGTGTATGTGCGTTCTTGAAACCGGGCATAAGGAGGTTTTCTTGGCAGTCGATTTCACGGTCAAAGGCACCGCCCTCGGTGACGGGACCGATGTAACTGATGCGTGAACCACTGGTGTGTATCTCGCCGTTGAATATCTCTTCGCCCTCGTTCATGGTGAGTATGCGGGCGTTGTAAAGCCTTGTGTTCATGTGATAAAGGTGTAATATTATGTCAAAGTGGTGTGAAAATTGATACAAAGGTATAAAAAAAGTGGCATAATCAGTGCCTGATTGTGATTTTTTTTATAATTTTGCAGCATGACTACAACCACGGGGCTTACTCCGAAGGCATACTAACTAACAATTAAAACCCATAAGTACATTAATGAAAAAGTTACTCTTCACGCTGTTGGCAACGGCTGTTTCGCTGTTTGCAACGGCTCAGTTTGACTATGCACCCGCATTCCCTGGAGCGGAAGGCTTTGGCCGTTACACCACTGGTGGACGCGGTGGAGCGGTCTATCACGTTACTTCCCTTGCTGACGACGGCTCTGTCGGCACCTTCCGTTGGGCCTGTGAGAAGGGTGGTAAGCGCACCATCGTCTTTGATGTGTCAGGTACTATCTACCTGAAATCAGCGTTATCGCTGAGGAATGGCGACGTGTCCATACTGGGACAGACCGCTCCTGGCGACGGCATCTGCATCGCTGACTATCCCTTTACCATCAATTCCAGCAACGTTATAATACGCTTTGTGCGCTTCAGGCTGGGCAACAGGCAGGTGGCATACCACGAGGGAGACGGTCTGGGGGGCATGGACCAGGCAAATATCATTATTGACCACTGTTCTGTCAGTTGGTCAATAGACGAGTGTCTGTCCGTATATGGCTCACGAAACATCTCTGTTCAGTGGAACATCGTTGACCAAAGCCTTGTCAACGCGGGGCACGCCAAGGGTGCACATGGCTACGGTGGCAACTGGGGAGGCTCCGGAGCGTCATATCATCACAACCTCATGGCGCACCACACAAGCCGTACCCCTCGCTTAGGGCCACGTCAGTCAACACAGACTGACGAGCGAATGGATATGCGTAACAACGTCATCTACAACTGGGGTGGCAACGGATGCTACGGCGCTGAAGGCATGAATGTCAACATAGTAAATAACTATTACAAGCCGGGACCAGGCACTCTCACACGCAGCGCCACCATACAGCAGCGCATTGCAGCACCGGGAATACGCACAACGGAATACACTCACCATGGCACCGACAACCCCAACGGATGGGATGTGATGTGGCACGTGTGGGGAAAATACTATGTTACGGGTAACGTGAACCCCAGACACGCCACTGTTACCAACGATAACTGGACCTACGGCATATACAACCAGATTGACGCCAGCGGCAACGATGGCACCTATACGCAGGCTACTAAGGACACGATAAGGATAGAAGAGCCAATAACTTACGGCTACATAACCACGCATACGGCCGCTGACGCATACGAAAAGGTGCTGGATTATGCTGGTGCGTCATACAAACGTGATGCTCATGATGCCTACATCGCCAGTGATGCACGCAACGGTGTGGCCTCACACTGCGCTCCCCGCACCACTACGGGATTCATAAACTCACAGGATGAGGCTGGCGGTTGGCCGGAACTGCAAAGCACCGAGGCACCGCTTGACACCGACGGAGACGGTATGCCGGACGAATGGGAGAAGAAATATGGCCTTGACCCCAACGATGCCGCTGACAGAAACAAGTATAATCTGGATTCACACCACTATTACACAAACCTCGAAGTGTACTGCAACTCACTCGTTGAAGACCTTGTAAAGGCACAGAACGCCGGTGGCATAACAACTGTTGACGGAGCGTTTGAGGAGTATTACCCTGACTATCAGAACGGCGAAACGGAGGTGACAAAGGTGATTTACGCTCACCCTGACGGTGCTACAAAGGCTAATACGCAGCGATGGGACGATGGAGCAACGCTTACCATCACCAGCAAGCCCGATAGAACACTTGACCCCGCCACGGCGATAACGTACAACGGCAGCACCACCCACGGCAAGTCTATAAAGACATCAAACGGCGCAACAAACACCTTCTGCTGCCCAGAGGGTAAGGTGGCAACGGCTGTCACATTCATCTCATACGTCAATGGCGACTCTAACTCAAAACCATGTTACTGGCGTGAGGTGGCAGGAGTGACCTACGATGACGCTACCGCAACGCTGATGCAGTCAGCAAAGGATGCCGCAAATCCTGACGTCATAACCTTCTCACTGCCCAATCTCTCGCAGTTCACCTTCACAAACACCGGCATACAGCCTTGTTTTATGATGGAAGTGGCCATGACCGATGCCACCTCAGCAAAGGGAGTGCAGGCCACGGCAGGCGCAAAGGCAACGAAGAACGTATATTCCGTAAGCGGACAGTTGCTGATAAGCAACGCTTCTGAGGCGCAGATTGACGCTCTCAGCAAGGGGGTATATATCATCAGCGGAAAGAAGGTGGTGATAGATTAACAGCGAAAGAACCCTGATCAGTCATTAGACCAAAGGAGAGGATAGTTCTATGAGGTCTAATGACTGATTTATTCTATAAGACATTATAGGCCAACTTTTATATCTTACTGGTGTAAAAGAGGTTTTATATATGTTTAGATGTAGGCCTTATATATAGCAAACGGGCGTTGGTTACATGATAACCAGCGCCCGTTTGGCGTCTCGTTGATGCATTAATGGGGCAGGTGTGGGAAGGCGGTATGTGGCGCTGACGCACCACACACAAGGGCCGCGGGGAATGCTTGGTCGTTTTAGTTGTTTAGTCGTTTGGTTGTTTAGTAGTTTGGTTGTTTGGTTAATGGGGGCTGGTTGTTAGTGGTTTAGTTATTGGTTGTGAGGATATCAGCACATAACTGCATTGCAATTAGCACATAACTGCATTGTAATCAGCACCTAACTGCATTGTAATCAGCACCTAACGGCATTGTAATCAGCACCTGATTGCATTGTAATTAGCACCTGTTCGTACTGTAATCAGCACCTGATTGTAGTGTAATTAGCGGCAGATTATGACCTAAGAACTTACTGAGCAGCCAAACTACACACAAGCCTCGCTGCCCTTGTGTGTGGTGCGTCAGCGCCACATTCCGCCTACTTCCTAATCCAATTACCTATGCAACAGCCACAACCAACTAACCCCACCAACCCATTAAACGTCTAAACAACAAAATAGGGCGCCCCAAAAGGAGCGCCCTATCAATCTTCTAAAAAAACAGATGGCTTATGGAACCAATATCTTTGATACCTTAATATATCCGTTCTTGTATGTATCAACCTTGATGGTGATGCCGCTTGGTGTGCTTACCTGCTTACCTGTGAGGTCGTAGAAACTTACGTTTACAGGCTCACCCTCTGGTGCTGATACCTCATCAACTGCTGTTTCAATCTCTTTTGCTATTGCATTTGCAGCGGCGGCGTAGTCGAATGTGTCGTCCTTGCCTACCATGTAGATGCGGAAGTTGTCAACAGAAGCAAGTCCCTCGAACTCTTTTGGATGAGCACCGATGGTCATCTCACCTGTCATGCCTTCACCAACTGCTGGAACGGCGAACTGCTTTGATACACACTCTGTCAGTCCGTACCACTGGCCCTGCTTCTCGATATTGAAGCCTGCGATGTCTTTTGTATCGCCTACCTGCCACCAGATGTAAGAGAGGATGTCACCTTCAATCTCGTTAGTGCCGTCAGTACCTGTTACGTGCCATGACTGGTTCTCGGCCATATATGCCTTCTTATTGTCAGTTACGTCAGAGAATCCACGGTCCTGTGTTCCTGCTACGTAGGTGTATTTACCAACAGGGAGGTTCTTGATGGTCTGATATAGGTCAAACTCAGTGTGCCAGCCACAGATGAGGTACTGGTTGGTTACTGGGTTATACTTGTTAGCGTTGAACGCAACCCAACTCCATTCAACAGCTGGGGTGCCTGACAGTATGTCAAGGCTCCAGCCTGGGAGATTGTCGATGCTGGTGAGATTCCTGTTGAGGTCTGTCTCTGTGCTGTAGATGTTGCGGTTCTGTATGAAACTGCTGAGGTCTATTGAGTCAACGTCTTCAAATTTAGTTTCTGGATCAAGTACTATGAATGGATTGTTACCGTTAGCGAGTTTGTCGTAAATAGCCTTTGTCACACGGAGTTGGAGGGCCTTGGCTATCTCCTGATCATCGGTGAGGGCGTTGCCGGCTGCTATTACATACTCATCGTTAGAGGTGTTGGCGTCAAGCTTGACAAGGGCGGCAGCAGCGTCAACAATCTGCTCTGTCAGCAATGTTACGCATTTGTCTCTCATGTTGGTGAGCCATGTGGTGTTGTTCTCAAGGTCCTGAGTGGCAGCGATGAGTTCCTTATCCTCCTGTTCCTGAGCAGTCTTTGCGCTGTTAGCGTTATATACTGCTTCGAGGGCTTGGAAGGCTTCAAGATTAACATACTTTGTAGCAGGATGTCCTGGGTCCTCGTCTGTAGCCTCTTTCTCGCCTACCTCTGCTATGATTGCAGCCGCTGCGTCAAGGGCTTTGCCGTAACGGTCAACGTACTCACGGCGTGTTGCCATATCCTTTGTCAGTGACTCGAGTTCTGCCTTGGCTGCTGTTGCCTCAGCAGGAGTGTGCATGTTAGAGAGGTCTGCATACTTGTCAACGGCTGCCTGCAAAGCGGTCTTTGTAGTACCGTTGAACTTCTCGTCTGCGCTGGCTTCGAGTTCCTCGATAGCAAGTTTCCTTGCAGCGTTGACAAGACCGTTATAGTATGCTGTCTGTGAACCGAGTTTCTCAATCTTGAAGTTACCGATGAATTGCTCTGTGGTGCCACCTACCTTGATGGTGTAGTCGCCGTCAGTTGGTATGCTGATGGTGAACTGTATCATTTTGGCTTCAACTTTTGCGTTGCGGTCGCCGTTCATGTCACAGTTCTCAATCTTGTCTTCACGGCTATAGAATACTGTTCCGTCTTCCTTGTTGCCAAGTTCGAAGTAAACAATGTGGTCTCTGCCTGCGTTAGCACTATTTTCCTTCCAGTTAGAAGCATAGTATGTAATCTGGTGACGGCCAGATGGGATATGGAGAACAGGCTCGTTATCAACGCTCTCAGATTCTCCGCTACCATAGATAGCGTATGTTTCAGGCCAGTTGCCGTTGGTGTAGTAACCGGTGGTGAGGTTCTTGATGCCAAGTTTGAAGATACGAGTACCGTTGTAGTTGTAGTCCTGTCCTGGCACTTTCTTTATGTTACCTGTTTCTGTTTTCTGATAGAGTGCCCAGCCAGAACCTACTGCCGGTGCAGCGTTGTCTGCTGTTGTAACCTTGTTGGCACCGCCGTAATTTTCATCGGCAAATACTACCGAAGCCTCGGTTGATTCACCCTCGGTCATGGTGTAACTTCTTGCTTTGAAGCCAAGTACACGTGCTCCATCCCAGCCACCAGATGAATTATGTATCTTCAGAATAAAGTTCTGCTCCTTAGGATTGTTGAACTTTACGCTGATGTTTCCTGCTGCTTCAACGGTTGTAAAGTTATTTGCATTAACGCTTGTTGAACCAGAGCCGTGGACTACCTCGTTGCCGTCCATGTCTTCAAGGCGGAATTCGAGTGTGCGAACATCAGCATCGTGTCCAAGACCCATGATACTGAACTCTATGTCGCCAGCAGGGAGTGTGAGACGTGCGTCTTCTTTGTCACCATACTTGAGGTATGTGTATCCGTCACGGTCGCAGATGTAGAATGCAACGTATTCGTTGCCATCTTCACCCGTAACGTTAATGTTACGGCAAGCAGAGCCGCCTTCCCATACTACACCACTTGTCCAGTTACCAGCTTCACCCTTGACCATACAGGTCCAGCCTACTGGTATTTTGCCGTTTTCACCCTGCAAGAGGTGTGTGGTGATGTCTGTATATACTGTTTCTGCAAGTTGTATCTTACCTGTTTCAAAGTCAAGTGTAAAGGTTTCGAAAGACTTAATATTCTTATCAGAGGTAACGCCTGATAGGGTTATAGAGTATCCTCCCTTAGTGAAAGGCTTGTTGTCTTTACGACCGAAGGTAAGTGTTGTTGTGCTTTCGTCATCAGCCAGTTGTGTTTTGAGCACGAGATCCTCTACACCGTTTAACTTAGCAACAAGTGGTTTACCGTTGTCGTCATGTCCCATTACAGGCTTGTCGAATGTGAATGAAACCTCTGTCATTGTCTCATCAAGGGCGAATGAACCGTCAACAGGAACGGTAGATACCTTTGTTGGCTCTGTATATGCCCATGACATTACTTCTTCCAGACCCTCGAGGTATTCTCCTGCTTCTTCGCCGAATGAAGGAACTGCACCTTCTGGCGCAAGTGTACCTTTGTACTTAACCTGATATGCTTCGTCCTCTGGGTTCTTGAAGGCTATCTCTATCTTGTCGTTTGGATCATCAGATCTTACATCGTCAAGGAAGATGTACATGTAACCATCGCTCTGGAGTTCTACGGCAGCCACTTCAACAGCGGCACCGTTGAGTGTTACTGATGCACAGTCATTTGGCATGATGACGCGACCGAGTGGGTTAGCCTTTGCCAGGTCTGTTACGTTTGTTGCGTAACCGAAGTCCACACGTATTACGTCTTCACTGAAGTAAACACCTGCGATGGGGCTTTCTGACAGGTCAACCTCGTCGAGATAGTAGTCGCCAGGGTTGTAGATGTTGAATGTAGCGAACCATTTGTCTTCCAGAGGGGCCTTGTCTGGGTTCTTCTCAGCGTAGGTATCCTTCTGTAACTGTGCGCTTGCGAAGTAGAACATCTTTGTGTACTTCTCATACTTCTCAGGGTTAAAGTAAGATACTTCATACCTGAACTCGTTGCCATTAGCGTCGAGTAGTGGTATGTCTGCATCCTCACCACCCTGCATGAGGGCAACGCTCATCTTGCCCTTGTTCTTTGTTTCACTGTCAATGGCCCATTCGTTCTGGCCCTTGAAGCGGTAGGTAAGGCGGTAACTCTTGCCTTCCTGCAATGGGAGGTTGCGGAACTTGATGGCGCGATCCCACCAGTTTCCTTCAACGTTGGCGTTGAAGAAGTTCATACATCCCTCGCCAGCATAGGCGTCGGTGGTGTTGATACTTTGCTCATCACCATCTTTGATGTTGATGAACTCATACCACGCCACGTCTGTTTCTGCTTTTGACTGCGCTGCGTCAAAGCTTTCGTGGAAAATGTTGGTCTGTGCTTGTAGGCTCAATCCACAGGCCATCATTAGTCCAAGGTTTAGTAATCGTTTTGCTTTCATAACTAAATAATGGTTTTAGTAATTGTAGAATAGGTAAGTATTTTCTTCTGGTTGCAAAATTATATATAATGTATGAGACGTATTTTTTTGTTTGTATAAAATTGTTTCGCTCATGTAACACAATGCGCAAAAAACGCTATCAAGAAACAGGAATACAAGGAAATGGTACGAATTAATAAGCGTTTTGTTTATAAATGTATTAACTTTGCAGCAGAATCAGAAAGATAGTTCGATTTTTTCAGATATGGTTAGTAGTTTAGTTATATTAGTTAGTTGGTATAGTTGCTGAGACAGTGACTATGATTAGTAAGCCCCGACATCATAAGAAACCTGACAGCGGTTGGGTTCTTGTCGGGTTGCTTGCTAAACCTACAGCGGCTGGCTATACTGACGAAGGACGCTATCTCTACTATGATAACATACAAATAACTAAACAATATGAAAAAACTACTATCACTTGTTCTTGCTGCAACGGCTGCATTGTCAACGTATGCACAAAATGATGCTACATTCTCATATTTCTCTTATAAAGGAAATGATGCTCGTTTTAATAAGGAGTATAACCCTTCTACCCAATATCTGAATCCTATTATAGCGGGTTTTGCGCCTGACCCTTCCATTTGTCGTAAGGGAGACACGTATTATATGGTCAATTCCTCGTTCTCATTCTTTCCTGGTGTACCTATATATAAGAGTAAGGACCTTGTGAACTGGCAGAGCATTGGGCATGTGCTTGACCGTGAAAGCCAGTTGCCCCTCGCCAGACAAGGGGTCAGTGGGGGAATATTTGCACCTGCAATAACGTATAATGAGAAGAACAAGACGTTCTACATGATTACCACCAACGTAGGGGCGGGTAACTTTTATGTGAAGAGTAAGGACCCTGAAAAGGGCTGGAGCGAGCCTATATATCTAAGAAAAGTGGGCGGAATAGACCCTTCTTTCTTCTTTGACAAGGACGGAAAAGGCTATATTGTGAACAATGACGAGCCCGTAGGAGGTCATGATTACGAAGGACAACGCAGCATAATGTGCCACAGATTCAGCGTAGAGGGTGACAGTGTGATAGGCGAACAGGTGGAGATACTGCGTGGAGGCACTCACGTTCAGGAGAAACCGATATGGATAGAAGGCCCGCATCTGTTCCGTGTGGGCAGGTATTACTACCTCATGTGCGCTGAAGGAGGCACTGGTGAGGGACATAGCGAGGTGATACTGAGAGCAAAAAGCCCTATGGGACCATTCGAGGAGTATTCTGGTAACCCCATACTCACACAGCGTTCAGGCCTTGACCCACAGCGCGACGACTATGTTTCAAGTGCTGGTCACGCCGATATTGTGCAGACCCCAAAGGGTGATTGGTGGGCGGTTTTCCTCGCTTGTCGCCCTTATGACAAGAATATTTATTACAATACAGGCCGTGATACCTATATGTTACCAGTGACATGGAAAGACGGTTGGCCTGTGATACTGGAACAGGGCCAGGCTGTTCCCACTGTCGTTGACTACAAAGGTGGCACAATAGCACCCCAAACACCGGAGACCGCATACCTCACTGGCAACTTTTCTTACACCGACAACTTTGACGGCAAGCGGCTGAACGCACGCTGGCTGACGCTGCGTAATCCCAAGCCTGGCATCGTTTCCTATCCGGGAACAGGCCTAAGGATAAAGCCTTTGCCAGTGAATATAAGGCAGCGAGAAACACTTTCCGCACTGTTCACTCCCCAACAGCACACCACTTTCACCGCAGAGACACGCATGGAGTTCACTCCTGCATCGCAGAAGGACCTCGCCGGCTTTGCATTGTTGCAGAACGAGGACTATAACCTCACGTTCGGCAAGACAATGCTGGCAGACGGTTCCGTGGCAATAGTGCTGACAAGGACGGAAAAAACGTCCGTGGCCGTGTCAACGGTGGTGCTGAACAAGGAGGAGGCCACCAAGTCATTGCGACTGAAAATCAGTGGCAATGGCGGACTGTATGACTTCCATTACGCTGTCGCTGACGGCGAATGGCAGACGGCAGCGGTAGGGGTAGATGCCACAAACCTTACCACCAACAAGAGTGGTGGCTTCATAGGAGCCTGCATAGGACTGTATGCCACAAGTAATAAATAACAAGAATAGAGCAATTATGATGCGACATTCCTTATTCTTTTGTTTCTTATTGGCTATCCTTCCAGTTGCTGCAAGGCGATTAACGTTTGACCAAGGGTGGCAGTTCAGGTTGTGTAAGGACTCTGCCGACATGGTGAAGACCCTGCAAACTGTCAACACTCAGGGTGCAGGCAGTATGCTGTCGGCAGACTTCAAGGCCGTATATGTGCCCCATGATTGGAGCAGAGAACTGACCTTTGACCCTAAGGTGGGTGGTGCCGCAGGCTATCTCGCCGGCGGACAAGGAGTGTATGTCAAGGATTTTACACCTCCAACGGGCAGGAACAGCAAGTACATAGTACATTTCGATGGTGTATATCATCGTGCGACGGTGTGGATAAACGGTCACAAACTGGGTCATCACGTGTATGGTTACACAGGCTTTGAGTTTGACATGACACCATATCTCACCGCCGGCAAAGCCAACCGCCTTGTCGTTCACGTCAACCGTGAGGAGCAATCACGCTGGTACACGGGGTCGGGAATATACCGTCATGTATGGCTTAAAGTAGTGAACGCCACACATCTAAAGACCGACGGTATCTGCATACAGACGAATCTCTCGCCCGATATGAAGTCAGCAACGGTGCGGGTGACGGCAGAAATTGACACCGCCACCACCGATCAAGGCGGCAAATTCACCGTGACACACACCATACTGAATACCTCAGGAAAACCAAACAACAAAACACCCAAACAACTAAACAGTCAAACCACAAGCCAAGCGGCCAGCCAATTCTCCGTCACTGCGCCCCGTCTGTGGTCAACTGATACACCTTATATATATATAATGCGCACACAACTGCGCAATGCCAGGGGCAAGGTGATAGACCAGGTGGACACTCCGTTTGGCATACGTGAAGCACGTTTCGATGCTAACAAGGGTTTTTCCCTCAACGGCAAGGGCATGAAACTGCGTGGTATGTGCCTGCATCAGGACGCTGGCAGCCTCGGCGTGGCCGTCCCTGACGGCGTATGGGAACGCCGTTTGCGTGCTTTGAAAGAAATAGGGTGCAACGCTGTGCGCTGTTCTCATAACCCTCCGTCACCAGAGTTCCTCACTATCTGCGACACATTGGGACTGCTTGTCATTGATGAAGCATTTGACAAGTGGAAGTCCGGGTACTATGCCCCATTCTTTGACCAGTGCGCTGAGAAGGACCTCACGGACATGATACGCCGTGATCGCAACCACCCCTCGGTGATAGTATGGAGCATTGGCAACGAACTGTCAGAGGCATGGCTCGACACTGACGAGGGAGTGGAGCGCAGCCGTATGCTGAACGACATAGCAAAGCGCATTGATCCCACGCGCCCCACAATGGTGGCGTGCCAGCAAGGGTTCAACGACAAGTTCGGAGAGGTGGCAGACATCGTAGGATATAACTACCTTGAGCCTCGCATGATAAACGACCATAAGCGTCATCCCGAACGCATTATGCTGGTATCAGAGGCATTTGTCTATTATTCTGGGCTTCGTGAGGACATCGTCCGCGACTTTGTGGAGCACAATCCGTGGCACTTCGTAGAGGAAAACGACTTCATCGCCGGCTCGTTTGTGTGGGCTGGCGTTGACTATCTGGGCGAATCATCACCGTGGCCAGCCAAGGGCTGGTGCTCATGCCCCTTTGACATGACCTTGAAGGAACGCCCGCAGGCCGCCTTCTATCACCCTGCGTGGCAGCCTGAGAAAGACTATCTGAAACTCGTGGTGCGTGACAACTGCTTCAACCAGCCTGCCGGAACAGACCACTGGCAGTACCCCATCATGGCAGACACATGGGATTTGCCGTACACCGACAACCGTTGCGTGGAGGTTAAGTGCTACACCACCTGTGACTCCGTGCAGTTCTTCTTCCCAATATGGAGCAATCCGCAGTTGCCACTCAAGACACGCGTGACAGCAGACTATCCCGACAATTGCATAACCGTGCACCTGCCAGCCCGTAAGGGCAAGG
>JALFNY010000037.1 GCA_022774105.1 Prevotella sp. | reverse complement strand
GCGAATATTTTGTGTATTTCAGAAAAATTTAGTAATTTTGCGCTGAAAATCATAAAACAGTAACATAGATGGAACAGAAAGACTACAAAAGAACAACGGTCACTGCCGCTTTGCCTTACGCCAACGGCGGTGTCCATATAGGTCATCTTGCTGGAGTATATGTACCTGCCGACATTTACGTGCGTTACCTTCGGTTGAAGAAACGTGACGTGGTGTTCATCGGAGGGTCTGACGAACATGGCGTCCCTGTCACCATACGCGCCCGTAAGGAAGGGGTGACGGTGCAACAGGTGGTAGATCGTTACCATGAGATGATAAAGAAGTCTTTTGAGGATTTCGGCATATCCTTTGACATATACAGCCGCACCACGTCGGAGACACACCATAAGTTTGCCTCAGAATTCTTCCGTACGCTGTACGATAAGGGCGAGTTGGAAGAGATAACAGAAGAACAATACTGTGACGAGGTGACCGGAGAGTTCCTCACAGACCGCAACATTGTCGGCACATGTCCACGTTGTGGTGCAGAAGGCGCATACGGAGACCAGTGCGAGAAGTGCGGTGCCACGCTGTCACCAGACGAACTTATCAACCCCACCAACAAGAATAACCCCGGTCACGGACTTGTAAAACGTCCAACAAAGAACTGGTATCTGCCGCTGGGAAAATATCAGGAGTGGCTGAAACAGTGGATACTCGAAGGGCATAAGGAATGGCGTTCCAACGTATATGGACAGTGTAAGTCATGGCTTGACATGGACTTACAGCCACGTGCCATGACACGTGACCTCGACTGGGGTATCCCTGTGCCCGTAGAAGGAGCCGAGGGGAAGGTGCTCTACGTGTGGTTTGACGCACCGATAGGCTATATCTCCAACACCAAAGAACTGTGTGACAAAGAGCCAGAGCGATGGGGTACGTGGCAGAAGTGGTGGCAAGACAAGGACACTCGCCTAATACACTTCATCGGAAAGGACAATATCGTGTTCCATTGCCTTATCTTCCCCGTAATGATGAAGGCTCACGGAGATTACATTATGCCTGACAACGTGCCCGCAAACGAGTTCCTTAACCTCGAAGACGACAAGATTTCAACCTCCCGTAACTGGGCAGTGTGGCTCCATGAGTACCTCGTTGACATGCCTGGCAAGCAGGACGTGCTGCGCTATGTGCTCACCGCCAATGCACCAGAGACAAAGGATAACAACTTTACATGGCGTGACTTCCAGGAGCGTAACAACTCAGAACTGGTGGCAATATATGGAAACTTCGTCAACAGAGCACTGCAATTGACAAAGAAATACTTTGAAGGCAAGGTGCCAGAGTGTGGCGAACTGCAAGCCGTTGATACCCAGACAATAGAAGAGTTCAAGGGAGTAAAGGGCAATGTAGAGGCACTGCTGGAGCAGTTCAAGTTCCGTGAAGCCCAGAAGGAGGCCATGAACCTCGCCAGAATAGGCAACCGTTACATCACGGAGTGTGAGCCATGGAAGGTCTGGAAGACCGACCCAGAGCGCGTAAAGACCATACTCTACGTGTGTTTGCAACTCACTGCCAACCTCGCCATAGCCTTTGAGCCGTTCCTTCCGTTCTCAAGCAAAAAACTGAGGCAACTGCTTAACATGGAAACATTTGAGTGGGAGCAACTCGGCAGCACCACAATACTGCAGCAAGGACACCAACTCGCAGAGCCAGAACTACTCTTTGAGAAGATAGAAGACAGCGTAATAGAAGCCCAGTTGCAGAAGTTGGAGGACACAAGGAAAGCCAATGAGGCAGAGACCTACGAGCCAGAACCAGTGAAAGAGAACGTGGACTTTGAGACATTTGAGAAACTTGACATACGCGTAGGCCTCGTAACAGAGTGTGAGAAGGTGAAGAAATCAAAGAAACTGTTGAAGTTCCACATTGACGACGGCACCAAAGACGGACGCACCATACTGTCAGGCATAGCCGCATACTATGAAGATCCGCAGGAACTTGTAGGCAAACAAGTGCTCTTTGTTGCCAACTTCGCACCCCGGAAGATGATGGGTGAGGAGTCACAGGGCATGATACTCTCTGCCGTAAACTACGATGGCACACTATCAGTAACCACCACCTCAAAGGACGTCAAGCCCGGAAGTCAGGTGGGATGAACCACGGTTTTATGGTTTTAGGTTGTGGGTTATAAGGTCACTTCGCCATGATGGCACCGCCATAACCTACAACCAATAACCCCAAACCAATAACCTTTAGTCGCATGGAACAAAAAATCACAGCAGCGGTAGTAACCGCTATAAAAGAACTTTATGGTCAGGACGTACCCGAAAAACTGGCCGCATTACAGAAAACACGCAGTGAATTTGAGGGAAACCTTACCCTTGTGGTGTTCCCTTTGCTAAAAATATCGGGGAAAAAGCCAGAGGAAACGGCAGAAGAGATAGGGCAATGGCTGGTGAACAACTGTCAGGAGGTGAGCAAATACAACGTGGTGAAAGGATTCCTAAACCTCTCTCTCGCCACAGACACATGGCTTGACCTCCTCCGTAAGATAGACAATGACCCACATTTCGGAGAAAAACAGGCAACGGAGAGTTCTCCTCTCGTAATGATAGAGTACTCTTCACCCAATACTAACAAGCCCCTTCACCTCGGACACGTGCGTAATAACCTCCTTGGTTGGTCCTTGGCGCAGATTATGCAGGCCAATGGCAACAGGGTAGTAAAGACAAATATCGTCAACGACCGTGGCATACACATCTGCAAATCCATGCTGGCATGGCTCAGATATGGCAACGGTGAGACGCCAGAGACATCTGGAAAGAAGGGCGATCACCTCATTGGCGACTACTATGTAGCCTTTGACAAGCACTACAAGGCAGAGTGTGAGGAACTCACAAAGCAGTATATTGCCGAGGGAATGGACGCTGATGCTGCCAAGGAAAAGGCCAAGCAGGAGGCTCCGCTCATTAAGGAAGCGCACGAAATGCTCGTGAAATGGGAGAAGAATGACCCTGAGGTACGTGCGCTGTGGGCAAAGATGAACTCATGGGTATATGCTGGTTTCGATGAGACATATAAGGCTCTCGGCGTTGGTTTCGACAAGATTTACTATGAATCAGATACCTATCTCGAAGGAAAAGAGAAAGTTGAGGAAGGGCTTGCAAAGGGATTCTTCTACCGCAGGGACGACAATTCCGTGTGGGCAGACCTCACCAATGAGGGGCTCGATGAGAAATTGCTGCTCCGTTCAGACGGTACTTCGGTGTATATGACGCAGGATATCGGTACGGCGAAGTTACGTTTCCAGGACTATCCCATAGACAAAATGATATATGTTGTGGGCAACGAGCAGAACTATCACTTCCAGGTGCTCTCCATTCTGCTTGACAAACTCGGTTTCAAGTGGGGTAAAGACCTTGTACATTTCTCCTACGGCATGGTTGAGTTGCCCAATGGCAAGATGAAATCACGTGAGGGAACGGTGGTAGATGCCGACGACCTGATAGCCACAATGATTGCTGACGCACGCCAGACAAGTGACGAACTGGGTAAGAATGACGATATGTCAGAGGAAGAAAAGCAGGAGATAGCCCGCATGGTGGGCATGGGTGCGCTAAAATACTTTATCCTTAAGGTTGATGCCCGTAAGAATATGCTGTTCAATCCAGCAGAGTCTATCGACTTCAACGGTAACACCGGCCCCTTCATACAGTACACCTATGCCCGCATACGCAGCATACTCCGTAAGGCGGCAGCCGAGGGAATATCCCTCACACTGCCCTCAGACGTTGCGATGAACGATAAGGAAATAGAGTTGGTGCAGAAGATAAACGCCTACGGTGCTGCCGTTGCGCAGGCAGGAAAGGATTACAGTCCTTCGGGCATTGCCAACTACTGCTATGAACTTACCAAGGCCTTCAACCAGTTCTACCATGACTATTCCGTTCTCGGTGCCGACACCTTGGAACAGAAGCAGTTGCGCCTTGTGCTTGCCGCCAACATTGCCAAGACCATAAAGAACGGCATGGCACTCCTCGGAATAGAAGTGCCAGAAAGAATGTAGGTATGGCAACAGGTAGCAACACCCTTGCATGGGCGGTAGATGCCGCTTGCTCTGGCAACCCCGGACCTATGGAATACCGTGGCATTGACCTGACGACGGGACAGCAGGTGTTTCACTTCGGGCCCATCCGTGGCACCAATAACATCGGTGAATTCCTTGCCATTGTACATGCCCTTGCCCTCATGGAACAGCGGGGTATGAAGGGTTATACCATCTACAGTGACTCCGTCAATGCGCAACTGTGGGTCAGGAAGATGCAGTGTAAGACAAAGTTGGAGTCCACACCAGATACCGCCAAGGCACATGAACTGATAACACGTGCCGAGACATGGCTGCGGACACACGCCTTCAGGGTACCGATAGTGAAATGGGACACAAAGAACTGGGGTGAGATACCAGCCGACTTCGGTAGGAAGTAGTATGCCAAAAGGCTGCAAAGGCAGGAGAAATCTTACGCAATGACCGCTGAAAAGGCTTTGTGGCAAGGCATTTTTAACATGTTAGGGCACACAAGACAAAGTAACAGTTAAATAAAGTAAAAGAACGAAAGAAAGTTGATATAAGTCAAACTTGTATCAACTTTTTTTCTTACCTTTGCAAGTGTAATCCGGTGGAACAACCCAATCTTGATCCTTTCTCTTAATACTATTGAACTGAACACACATAATCGTACCAGAGACTGAAAACACACAACCTAAACATTTATACATCGGATAAACTTAATAGATATCCCCGCACTTCGTGATGAAGATGCGGGGATACTCTTGTTTGTACGTTCTGGCAGGGTGGACACGTTACGCTTCTATGCCGTAAACACGGCTCAGTAGAAAAATCATGGGGGAGATTCCTAAATGAAGCCTATCTCAGACGCACGTACTTGCAAGGACGGATGCACGTACTTGCGTGGAGGGTTGCAGTGCACTGCCTCTGAGATGGGCAAAAGGGGCACCGAAATCAC
>JALFNY010000202.1 GCA_022774105.1 Prevotella sp. | reverse complement strand
TTGGGGGGATATTGCGTCGGGAATTGCAAATGCCGGTTTGATAGTATGCCACCTCCGCCCTTATTTCTTTCGTCTGTTGGCTCTCTGCTCGCGGTATTTCGCCTTTTGCATGGCTGACCCCGAACCGTGGGCACCGGTGATGTATTTCTTTTTCTTGGCCTTGGTCTTTATCTTTTCTTCTCCTTTCGGCTTTTCTCCTCCGCGACCGAAGTTGATGCCGTTTTGCAGTATCAGGTCAAAATCGTCCATAGTGGGTGCTGTTTTCTGCCTCGTCTCTCTTCTGTGTGGTGGTTATGCCCCTGCGTCGGTGGTGTGTCTGGGGCATGGTGTTGCGGTGGGGTAGTGTGTTGAGAGACAGGGGGGTATGTTGGTGGTGCTGTGAAAAGGTGTTGATTACGGTGTGAAAAGCACCTGATTACATTGTGAAAGGGGCTCTTTCTCCGTGTGATCAGGTGCTTTTTGCGTGTCAGGGTGGTGATGTCACCTCCCTGACGGTGTTATTAATGGTGGAAGAGGCGTACGCCTGTGAACGCCATTGTTATGCCGTACTTGTCGCAGGTTTCTATCACATTGTCGTCGCGGACAGAGCCTCCTGCCTGTGCTATGTACTCCACACCGCTCTTGTGTGCTCTTTCTATGTTGTCACCGAAGGGGAAGAAGGCGTCTGAACCCAGTGCTACTTTGGTGTTCTGCGCTATCCATGCCTTCTTTTCTTCACGTGTCAGCGGTGCTGGTTTCTCTGTAAAGAAGTTCTGCCATACGCCTTCTGCCAGAACGTCCTCATAGTCGTCAGAGATATATACGTCTATGGTGTTGTCGCGGTCAGCGCGGCGTATGCCCTCCTTGAACGGCAGTTCCATCACTTTCGGGCACTGGCGCAGCCACCAGATGTCGGCTTTGTTGCCTGCAAGGCGTGTGCAGTGTATGCGGCTTTGCTGCCCTGCTCCTATGCCGATGGCCTGTCCGTCCTTTACGTAGCATACTGAGTTGGACTGTGTGTATTTCAGTGTTATCAGTGCTATCATAAGGTCTCGCTTGGCGTCGGCTGTAAATTCCTTTGCCTTCGTGGGTATGTTCTCAAACAGTGCGGGGTCGTTCAGTTTTATTTCGTTGCGTCCTTGGTCAAAGGTTACGCCGTAACACTGTTTTGTCTCGATAGGTTCTGGCACGTAGTCAGGGTCTATTTTTATCACGTTGTATGTGCCTTTGCGCTTGTCTTTCAGTATTGCGAGGGCCTCGTCAGTATAGTCTGGTGCTATTACTCCGTCGCTTACCTCGCGCTTTATCAGTGTTGCTGTGGCGGCATCGCAGGTGTCTGACAGTGCTATGAAGTCGCCGTAACTGGACATACGGTCTGCTCCGCGGGCACGGGCGTAGGCGCAGGCTATTGGTGACAGCGGTATCTTCACGTCATCAACGAAGTATATTTTCTTCAAGGTGTCTGACAGTGGCAGTCCTACGGCGGCTCCTGCCGGGCTCACGTGTTTGAAGCTTGCGGCTGACGGAAGCCCTGTGGCCTCTTTAAGTTCTTTTACCAACTGCCATGAGTTGAGCGCGTCAAGGAAGTTGATGTAGCCGGGACGGCCGTTGATGACCTCTACTGGCAGTTCGCCTTCTTTCATGTAGATGCGTGATGGCTTCTGGTTAGGATTGCAGCCATACTTCAATGCGAGTTCTTTCATTTGTCGTAAATTATGTTGTTGTTTCGTCTTTCTGTTGGTGTCACTGGCTGTTAGCAGTGATTTTGCTGCAAAGTTATACAATTTTTTTGAAAGTACCAAGAAATCGTTTGGCAGTTTCGGAAATATTACTTATCTTTGCACGTGTTTTAATGTTAATATAACCAGAGACGGTGCAGGTCTTTTGCCGCAGGTATTTCGGTCTGCCTTCCCCTCTCATGTAAAACTCTTTAAGCCTTATGCGCTCCCTTTTGCCGCTGTTATTTTTTATCGTTATCTATCTTGTGGCATCCATTGTCGCGGGTGATTTTTATAAAGTTCCCATCACGGTAGCGTTCATGCTCACCGCCATCGTTGCTGTTGCCACCTCTCGCGGCAGGCTGAAGAAACGCCTGCAGCGGTTCACCCGTGGTGCTGCTGAGCCCAACCTGCTGCTTATGATATGGATATTCGTCCTTGCGGGAGCCTTTGCCAATTCTGCAAAGGAGATGGGAAGCATCAGCGATATGGTCAACCTCACGCTCAGCGTAGTGCCTTCCGATGCCCTGCTGGCAGGCATTTTCCTTGCCTCTGCGCTCATTTCGCTCAGTATAGGCACCAGTGTCGGCACCATTGTAGCCCTTACTCCCATTGCCATCGGCATGGCAGAGACAATGGAGGTGTCAAAAGCCATGCTGACAGCCATTGTCGTTGGCGGTTCGTTCTTTGGTGATAACCTCTCCTTTATCTCTGACACCACGGTGGTAGCAACGCAGTCGCAGGGAGTGAAGATGAGCGACAAATTCCGCACCAACATACGCATTGCCCTGCCGGCAGCCCTGCTTATGGTAGTGGTTTACGCCATTATGGGCCGTAGTCTGTCGGTTCCCACCAACCTGCCTGACGTCAATTTCCTGAAAGTTATGCCATATATCGTGGTGCTGGTAGCGGCTGCCTGCGGTGTCAATGTGCTGCTGGTGCTCTGCCTCGGCATATTGCTTACGGGAGGAGTAGGTATGATTAGCGGCGACTATGACATCTATTCCTGGTTTGCAGCCATGGGAAACGGTGTGTCAGGCATGGGTGAACTCATCATCATCACCATGCTTGCAGGAGGCGTTTTGGAGATAGTCCGCTCCAATGGAGGCATACGTTACATCATGCACAAGATACTCTCGCACGTCAAATCGCAGCGCAGTGCGGAGTTGAGCATTGCTGCCCTTGTCAGTCTTGTTGACCTCTGCACCGCCAATAACACCGTTGCCATCATCACCGTGGCAGGCATTGCCAAGGACATCTCGCAGCGATTCTCCCTTGATCCAAAGCGTGTGGCAAGCATACTCGACACTTTCTCCTGCACCATGCAGGGTATTATACCCTACGGAGCGCAGTTGCTCATGGCGGCAGGGCTGGCAAAGTGTAATCCCGTTGACCTCATGCCATACCTATATTACCCCCTGACGCTGGGACTATTTGCACTGATAACCATACTGATAAGGCGTAACCGCCCGCAGAAGGCGGTAGCCGTACAATAGAGACAAAAACCATAACACTATGACAACAGGTACAGATAATAACGAACACAAGCGTCCTGACGTGCTTGACTGTGACGTAGTACGCTTTCAAAATGCCAAAGACAAGTGGGTAGCCTTTGTTGGTCTGCTTGACGGGAGGCCCTATGAGATATTCACGGGGCTGCAAGACGACGAGGAGGGAATAATGCTTCCCAAGGCGGTCAACAGCGGAAAGATTATCAAGACAGTGCTGCCTGACGGCACAAAGCGTTATGATTTCCAGTTCGAGAACCGTCGCGGCTATAAGACTACGGTGGAGGGACTGTCAGAAAAGTTCAACCCTATCTACTGGAATTATGCCAAACTCATCTCGGGAGTGCTGCGTTACGGTATGCCGATAGAGAATGTTGTGAAGTTAGTGTCATCACTTGACATGGATAACGGCATCGATACGTGGATAACAGGCGTTGTAAGAGCGTTGAAGAAATATGTTGATTAGTGGGCTGCTGATGGCTTCCCTCGCCTTCACCGCACCGCTGACAGACGGCGATAGCGACGTGGAGGCGCAGTTGTTGCCGCTGTATGAGAACACTGACGAGGACGCCGTAGCATTGGAAGAGGCCTACGATGTCCTGCAACAGTTGCGTGATCACCCCATAGACATCAACAAGGCACGCTCTGACGAATTGCTGCAGGTGCCGGGTATAGACCTCAATACCGTCAGGACCATCATCGCCTACCGCCGCAAATACGGTAAGTTTCGCAGTGTGCAGGAACTTGACATGATACCTTCCATTGACCCATCGCTGCGCTCTTACCTCTCTGGCGTGCTGTATGTAGAAGAGGGTGACACCGTGCAGTGGTATCATCGGCAGCGTCTGTGGCATGACATAGGGCAGGCAAAGCATAGTGTGCTCTTCACCGCCAGCGTGCCGACGTATCGTAGGGCGGGTGACAAAGGGGCGGCGGAGACAACCCCGCAGGGGGAGAACAGGTATGCGGGACGATACCTCGGAGATGCTACGAAGCATACACTGAGATACAGTGCCACCGTGGGAAAGAACCTGCAACTGAATCTCACGGGCTCAAAAGCGGCGGGAGAACCGTTTTTCTCCGCTGGAAACGGCATGGGATATGACAACTATGCCTTCAACATCGTGGTTAAAGAACTAAGCAACTTTGGCCAGATTATCGTAGGACAGTACCGTGCGCAGTTCGGCATGGGACTGGTGCTTAATAACAATCTCTCTTATGGTAAGCAGGCTTTGCGTGCTTCTGTGGGCCGACTGGCAAATTGTTTCACGCCCCACAGCAGTACCGCTGACTCCAAACACCTGCAAGGGGTGGCAACAACCGTATATCTGCGTGGCTTTGACGTCTCAGCGTTGTGGTCCTACCGCTCGGTTGATGCCACGCTGAATGAGGACGGGACGGTGTCAACTATCCTCACCAACGGTTATCACCGCACGGCGGCGGAGATGCAGAAACGCAATAATACCACGCAGATGACGGAGGGGCTACACGTCTCTTATGGCTCGGAGGAGGGTGAGACAACGACGTGGAGAGTAGGTCTCTCGGTGTTGCACACACACTTCAACCGTGCGTTAAACCCTGTTTACAGCAGGGCAGACACCGTCAGTGCCAGCAAGTTGTACCGTCTTTATTATCCCACAGGCACTGACTTATGGAACGCGGGCATTGACTATAAACTGATACGTAAGCGCATTTCTTTTCTCGGAGAGACGGCCATGTGTGACAATGGGTCGCTTGCTACGGTCAATAACCTTATGTGGAACGTGACAAGGAAGTTATGTCTCACCGCCGTGCAGCGCTTCTATTCTTATAAATATCATTCCTTTTACGGTTCCAGCATCAGCGATGGCGGTGCTGTGCAGAACGAGAGCGGTGCGCTGTTAGGGGTACACTGGGCTCCGGTGCGCAGTTTCTCGCTCGATGCCTACACCGACATAGCGTACTTCCCGTGGCTGAAATACCGTGTCTCTGCCTCTTCATACGCATGGGACAACAGCCTTTCTGCTACGGTGAAACGCCGTCACTGGACTTTCACCGCGCGTTACCGCGTGAGGATGAAGCAGCAGGACCGCACGTTGTATGACGAGGAGGGGAAGGGTAGTAAGGTGCTTGCCACCTGCACTACACACCGCTTGCGTCTCACTGCACTGCTTTCTGACAGACGCTGGACGGCGCGCAGCAGTTGTGAGGGCATTGTAAACGAGGAGCGGGAGAAAGGGATTATCCTCTCGCAGTCGCTTGGTTGCAAGGTTGGGGGGGCATATTCACTGCACGTCTCTGCCGCATACTTCAACACCGAGGGCTATGACACGCGCCTATATGCCTACGAACGTGGTATGCTCTACACCATGAGCACACCCTCCTACTATGGTAACGGCATGAGGGCGGCACTGCTTGTCAGGGCTGACGTGGCGCAGTGGCTGATGGCGCAGGTAAAGGTGGGCTGCACGAAATACTTTGACCGCTCCTCCATCGGCACCGCCGAAAGGGAGATTTTCGCATCGTCACAGACGGACATTGACCTGCAACTGCGCATAAGGCTGTGACCTTTGCCACCCTGCCACGTATCAGGCAGTTTGTTATTTGGTGCTGATTACAGTGTGAACGGGTGCTGATTGCAATGTAAACGGGTGCTGATTATGTTGCTATCAGCACCCGTTTGCGAAATTACTTGCTTTTATCTCCTCCTCCGTCACCCTTTTGTTGAGGTCGAGATAGTCGTGGAGGTGGTGGCACACCCGTTGCTCCACGGGCGGCAGTTGCATATAGTCGGTGTATATGTTTTTCAGGTAAGCGTCATAGTTGCCTGGCAGTTTCACGGTGAGGTGCTCGAAAGGCTTGTCACACAGTGTGTCGGTCCATGCCTTGGGGAATATCTCTCGTTCGCGGTAGGCACCGTCATAGTTTGCTACGAGGGTGGCGGTGGCGTAGTCATACTGCCTTGCCATGCTGTCAAGACGATGTATGATGTATCGTCTTACCCTCTCTCTGCCTATGATTACGGCTGCTGTCTGCACTGCCATGCGCCCCCATTCCTTTGGCTTCAAGGCAAGGGCGAGGTACTGACGCAGCGTGTGGCGTGTCAGGGCGGCGTCGAGTTTGTTGTTCCACTGCTTGTATTTACGCAGCAGTCTCTTGGCTTCTGCCATGTCAGGTGCTGTGCCGTCTATGGGGAAGATGTCTATATACAGTCCATAGACGCATGGCACGTCACGTTTTTCTATAAGAGTTGTGCGCCTGTCACACAGTTTTGCGAAGTGGCATGGGTAGCCTTTCCTCTCAGGGGTGGCGAGTTCGTAATCACCGAGGTCTTGCCTCTTGCACAGTTCCAGAAAGCGGTCGTAGTCGGGACGAGGCATTGCCACGTCTATATCATCGTCCCATGGTATCAGCCCCTGGTGTCTTACGGCACCTATTGCGGTGCCGCCCACGCAGTAGTATGTCAGTCTGTGCTCCTCGCACAGCGTAATGAACTGTTGCAGGCAGCCGGTGATGATGGCCTTCCATTGTGTGCGTTGTTCCGGTGTCAGTTCCATTGTGCCTTACCCTTTCAGTATGTCTATGGTTCTTGTCAGTGCGTCCCTCATGGTGTAGCGTGGCTTGAAGCCCAGTGAGAGGAGGCGTGAGTTGTCGAGAATAGCCTGTGTGGCGATGCTGAACCCCTGTCGCTCGGTGTCGGAGGGGAGGTCGAATATGACGCTCTTGCCGTTATACTGTGCGCAGAGTTCGGCGAAGTCACGCAGGTGAACGTCGCAGTCGGCGTTGCTGATGTTATACGGTGTTGCCGTCTCTCCGTGCAGGAGCACGTGCAACATGGCGCTGACGGCGTCGGTGACGTATGTGTATGAGAAGTGCTGGTTACCCTTGCTTTTAAGGACTATGTCCTCTCCCGCAATGGCTTTCTTGATGAATTGCGATGAGGCTTTGCTGTCAGACATGAGCATTGTGGGGCCGAATATGCGGCAGAGGCGCACTATCTTCACGCTGGTGCCGTGCTGAGCGTGATATGACTGGCAAAGGGCCTCGGCAGAACGCTTTGACTCTGTGTAGCAGGCACGTGGCGTTGAGAGGGTGAGTTGTCCTGTATAGTCCTCGGTAAAGGTGTCGGTGCCACGGGCGTTGCCATACACCTCCACCGTAGAGGGGTAGAGCAGGGTGGCACGGCAGCGGTCAGCGAGGTTCAGAGCGTGCTCTGCTCCCTTTATATTAATAAAAAGTGTCTCCACGGGGTGCTGCGAATAGGCAAGGGGGTGGGTGTTGCTGGCAAGCGGTATGATGTAGTCCGCATGGCAAGCGGTGGTGAATGGCTGGCAGACGTCTTGCTCTAAGAAGGTGAACAGCGGTGAGTCGTAGTATTCTCCCAGCCTCTCGGCGGCGCGTTCCTTACTTCTTCCCACGGCAATGACGTTGATGTCGCCGAAGGACATGAGTGCATCGATGAGGTGTGAGCCTATCATTCCCGTGGCACCGGTTATGAGAAAGGTCTTGCCACGCAGTGCCTCCATGCCGCTGACAGCGTGAATGGCACGGAGGTCAGCCTGATATAGTCGGTGATTCTTGTTCATGTTGATTATTTCAGCCATGTGTCCTTGTCCTTGGCAAGGTAGCCTTTGAAGAGTTCGAGGTCGTCTTTCGTAGTGAGTTTGATGTTTTTGTCACTGCCTTTCGCAAAGTGAAGGCGCACTCCGAGTTGCACCATCATGGTGTTGGTGTAGTTAGAGCCGGCTATGCCGATGCCTTTCTCGAAGGCCTCGCGGTATTTCTCGCTGAGCAGGTCGTAGCGATATGCCTGGGGAGTGCTTACCCTTCGCAGCGTCTCGCGCGGTATGTACTGCGTGGTAGTAGTGTCATCGTCAGCACTGATAACGAATATCTGCTCGTTGTAAGGCATGGAAGTAACGGCGTTGCCGTATTCCTTTGCCTTGGTAATGACGTCCTCCAGCACGGAGGGTTCTACCAAGGGGCGTATGCCGTCGTGTATTATCACGATGTCATCAGCAGAACATCGTCCGACAAGGGCGTTGACACCGTTGCGTATTGACTCCTGCGCACTGCCGCCACCAGGGGCTATCCATTGCAGTTTCGTGATGTTGAACTGGTTGGCATAGGACTGAACAAAACTCTCCCAGCCCTCTATGCACACCACGCCTATGGCATCAATGGAGGCATGACGCTGGAAACTCTCAAGCGTATAGACCAATATAGGCTTGTCAAAGACGTTGAGAAACTGTTTCGGTATGTCCTGACCCATACGGTTGCCAGAGCCACCCGCTATGATAATCGCTATGTTCATGATGGTTGGATTGTTGTGGGGATATTCGCTGTTAGTACTACAAATGGTATGGAAAGAGCCCGGAATGACGACTGGTGCGTAAGGGATATATACGGAAAATCCCCCGGTTTCTCCCTTTGTATGGAAGAAAACGGGGGATTGAGCCTATTTGATTACTTTACAAGTGCCATGGTGTCAGAGGCTATCATCAACTCCTCGTCAGTGGGGATAACCACCACTTTTACCTTTGAATCAGGCGTGGAGATGAGTGCTTCCTCACCGTGTATCTGGTCATTCTTGGCTTTGTCAATCTTAATGCCCATGTATTCCATGTCAGAACAAACCACCTCACGGATGGCAGATTGATTCTCTCCCACGCCAGCAGTGAACACAAGGACGTCACAGCCGCCCATTGCAGCGGCATAAGCACCTACGTATTTCTTCACGCGGTAGAAGTAAGAATCCTGTGCTATGGCTGCCTTCTCGTCGCCGTTGGCTGCTGCTGACGCCACGTCACGCATATCTGTGTAGCCGCAGAGGCCGTAAACACCAGACTTTTTGTTAAGAAGATTGGACACACCATCGGCATCAAGACCGAGTTTCTTCTGTATGAACGTGATGGCACCACCATCAATATCTCCGGAACGTGTACCCATCATGACGCCTTCGAGCGGTGTAAGACCCATTGATGTGTCTATACACTTGCCGTCAACAACTGCTGCCAGCGAGCCACCATTGCCTATATGGGCTGTTATCACTTTCGTTCCATCGGCCTTCATGCCTAAGAACTCAAGGGCGCGGGCACTTACATAGCGGTGGGAAGTGCCGTGGAAGCCGTAACGACGGATACCATACTTCTCGTAAAGGTCATAAGGTATGGCGTACATATAGGCTTTCGGAGGCATGGTTTGATGGAAAGCGGTGTCGAATACGCCTACTTGCGGAAGGCCAGGCATTAGTTCTGACACTGCGTTCACACCCTTCATGTTAGCAGGGTTGTGCAGGGGAGCAAGGTCACTGACTTCTTCAAACGCCTTGATTACCTCCGGAGTGATGAGTACTGACTGTGAGAATCTTTCGCCGCCATGCACCATTCTGTGGCCTACGGCGTCTATTTCGTCGAGTGACTTGATAACACCTATTTCCGGATCGGTGAGGAGTGAGAAGATGAACTTCACGCCTTCGGTGTGTTCGGGAATGTCGTGCATTATCTGTTTCTTATCTCCATTGGCGAGTTTTACCTTCACAAAGGCACCGTCAAGACCCACGCGCTCTGCGCCGCCAGAGGTCATTACGGAGTGATTGTCCATGTTGTAAAGGGCATACTTGATGGAAGAACTGCCGCAGTTCAATACTAATATCTTCATGTTGTAGTATTAATTAAAAGGTATGGATTAACTGTTCTGAATCGTGATTACGCCTTACTGTTGGTGTTTTGCGTTTTTATCGCAGCCTTGTAGTCATCGCTTTGTGCTCAGATGGTGATGTCTATGGGGTGTTATGGGCAGTGAAGCGTAAGTGTGATTGCTGATTGTTGATGCTTGATTGGCTATTGATGTGACTGTTATTTCTTTGCGTCCATTGCCTGGCAGGCTGTGATTGCCACGAGATTGACTATGTCTTCTACGGAGCAACCGCGTGAAAGGTCGTTTACCGGGCGTGCTATTCCTTGGAGGATTGGGCCTAATGCCTGTGCTCCTGCAAGGCGTTGTACGAGTTTGTAGCCTATGTTTCCTACTTCAAGGTTAGGGAATACCAGTACGTTTGCTTTGCCTGCTATTTCTGAACCGGGTGCTTTCTTGCTGCCAACGGCTGGCACGAGTGCTGCGTCTGCCTGTAATTCTCCGTCGATTTTCAGTGAAGGGTCGAGTGTTTGGGCTACTTTTGTTGCTTCAACTACTTTGTCCACCACTTCGTGTGAGGCTGATCCTTTGGTTGAGAAGGAGCACATTGCTACGCGAGGTTCTGCGAATCCTGCTACGGATTTTGCTGTTTGTGCTGCGCATACGGCTATCTGGCCGAGTTGGTTGGCGTCGGGCATTGGGGTTACTGCTACGTCTGCGAATACGAGTACGCCGTTTTCGCCGTATTCGGGCTTGTCGGTTATCATCAGCATTGCTCCTGATACGCAGGTGATGCCGGGTGCTGTCTTGATTATTTGCAGTGCTGGTCGCAGGGTATCACCGGTTGTTGAGAGTGCTCCTGATATTTGTCCGTCGGCACCTTCGGACTTGATGATGAGGCAACCGAGGTATAGTGGGTTCTTTACCAGTTCGCGGGCTTTCTCTATTGTCATGCCTTTTTTCTCGCGTAGTTTTGTCAGCAACTGTGCCATCTCCTCTGATTTCTCGTAGTTTTCGGGGTCGATGAGTGTGGCCTTGCCTATGTTTTGCAGGTTGTGTTGCTTTGCGAGTGCTGTTACTTTGTCTGGGTTACCAATGAGGATGAGGTCTGCTATTTCCTGTTCCAGCACCTTGTCTGCTGCTATTAGTGTGCGTTCCTCTTCTGCTTCTGGTAGTACGATGCGCTGTTTGTTGGCTTTTGCGCGTGCTACGATCTGGTCAATTAGGCTCATGTTTGTTTTGTTTTTATGTTATGTTAGTTTGGTTTATAGTTCTTCTGTGAGTATGGCTTCGAGGTTTTCTGCTGATAGTCTCAGTCTGAATTGTCCTCTCATGGCTGCTGATATGCGTCCTGTTTCTTCTGATACTACTATTGCTATTGCGTCGGACTGTTGTGATATGCCCATTGCTGCGCGGTGTCTGAGGCCGAGTTCGCGTGGTATGTCGAGGTCGTGGCTTACTGGTAGTATGCAGCCGGCGGCTTTTATGCGTTTTTTTGATATTATCATTGCGCCGTCATGTAGTGGCGAGTTTTTGAAGAATATGTTTTCTATTAGTCGCTGGTTGATGTTGGCGTTGACGGTATCTCCTGTTTCTACTATGTCGTTCAGCGGTGTTCCGCGTTCTATTACTATCAGTGCTCCGCATTTTGCCCTTGACATATTGATGCAGGCCATTACTATTGGCATTATGGCTTCGCGGTCAATGGATTGTTTTTCTTCTTTTTTTACGAAGAGCCTGATGAACGAGTGCATTCTTCTTTGTTCTCCTACGGTGTATAGGAATTTGCGTATTTCTTCTTGGAAGAGTACTATTATCGCCAGTGCTCCTACTCCTACGAATTTGTCAAAGATGGCTCCTGTGAGGCGCATTTCTACTACTTGTGACACGAGCAGCCATACTATGATGAACGAGAGTATGCCTATGAACACATTTAGTGTCCTCGATTCTCGCATGAACCGATAGGTGTAGTAGAGCAGTATTGCGACAAACAATATGTCCACGGCGTCTTTTATGCCGAAGGAGAAGAACAATGTGTTTAGTTGTTTATTTGTTTTTGTTGTTCGTTTTCTGCCGGGTTGTGTGCCACTGCTTGTCAGGCTGTTTGCTGCTTTTCTGCCAGTTGGTTTGCTATGAGCACTGTTGCGCGGGCTTCTTTTACGTCGTGTACTCTTAGTATGTCGGCTCCGTTTTGTATTGCTACGAGGTTGGCGAGCATGGTTCCCTGCATTGCTGTGGTGTCTTGTGCGGTTCCTCCGAGCAACTGCCATATCATGCGTTTACGGCTCATGCCTGCGAGCAGTGGCAGTTGGGGGAAGGTGTCTTTTATTTCTTTCTGCCGGCGTAGTATGGTGAAGTTGCCTTTTATCACGTCTTTGCCGAATCCGTATCCAGGGTCGAGTATTATGTCTTTCACTCCTAATGCTTGCAGTGTCGCTACTTCTTTGCGGAAGTTTTGCAGCATGGTTTCCATTTCGGCCTGTACTGACATTAGTATATAAGGTACGTGTAGTCTTGCTACTTCGGCAAACATTGCGGGTATGTCTCCTTCTCCTTCTGCTGTTTCTAACGGCTTATCTACTATTCCTGTTATGCCTCCTTCTGAGACATCGTTTATTATGTCTGCGCCGTATTCTTCTACTGTCATTCTTGCTACTGCCGGGCGGTAGGTGTCTATGCTCAGTATTGCGTTGGGGTGGGCGCGTCTTATTATTGCGAGGGCGTGGCTCATGCGCCTCATTTCCTCGTCCTGACTTACCTCGTCTGCTCCTGGGCGTGTGCTGAATGCGCCTATGTCTATTATCTCTCCTCCCTCATGCAGTATCTGGTCTGCCCTTGATGCTATCTCGTATTCGGTCTGCTTGCGGCTGCCTTCATAGAAGGAATCGGGTGTACAGTTAAGTATTCCCATCACGATGGGAACACGTTCTTCGCCTGTGGTGAGGCGTTGCAGTATGTGACTGGCGGTGTTGTTGCTTGACATAGTTGCGTTAAGGGGGAGTTTATGCATGGTATCTCCTCGTTCGTGCGACAAAAGTAGCAATAATTTTGCAGTCTCGCAAACTTTTTTTCTAATTTTAATCAACAAGTAAGTCATTTGTCAAAAAAAATCAGTATTTTTGCATCGTAAAGCGATTCTGGTATCAATTACATATTTATAATGAAGACTTTTTTTAATGCAAAAGACCTCGGCGACCTGCGTGAAGCCCTTGCCGAGGCGCAGATGGTGAAGCGTGACCGTTTTGCCTTCCAGCATTTAGGTAAGAACAAGACCCTCCTCATGGTCTTTTTCAACAACTCGTTGCGCACTCGTCTGTCCACACAGAAGGCGGCAATGAACCTCGGCATGAATGTCATAGTGCTTGATGTCAACGCTGGGGCGTGGAAGTTGGAGACGGAGCGTGGTGTGATAATGGACGGCGACAAGTCTGAGCACCTTCTTGAGGCTATCCCCGTCATGGGCAGTTTCTGTGACATCATCGGCATACGCAGTTTTGCCGGTCTTGCTGACAGGGACTTTGACTATGCTGAGACCATTGTCAATCAGTTTGTACAGTACAGCGGTCGTCCTGTCTTTGCCATGGAGACGGCTACCGTTCACCCCTTGCAGGCGTTTGCAGACCTTATCACCATTGAGGAGCATAAGACCTCGGAGCGTGTCAAGGCGGTGCTGACATGGGCGCCACACTGCCGCGCGCTGCCTCAGGCCGTGCCTGACTCCTTTGCTGAATGGATGCTCGCTGCGCCGGATGTTGACCTTGTCATTACCCACCCTGAGGGCTATGAACTCGACCCGCGCTTCGTGGCGGGCGCAACGGTGGAATATGATCAGAGGAAGGCTTTTGAGGGAGCGGACTTCATTTACGCCAAGAACTGGTCATGTCCGGGTGTCACCCGCCCCGAGGACTACGGCAAGATACTGTCTAAGGATATGTCGTGGACGGTGGATGCAGAGCATATGTCGTGGACAAACAACGGAAAGTTCCTGCACTGCCTGCCCGTGCGTCGAGGACTGATAGTGACGGATGACGTGATAGAGAGCCCCAACTCGCTCGTGATACCTGAGGCGGCAAACCGTGAGATAAGTGCCGAGGTGGTGATAAAGCGTATGCTTGAGGCACTGTAAGGACACGGCGGTTGTCGTTCTGACACCAGAAAGAAGATAGATACTCCCGGTTGTTTGAAACACGTGTGTCAGCAACCGCCAGGACAAACAGGGGCTGATTACATTGCAATCAGGTGCTGATTGTGATGTAATCAGCCCTTGTTTACTGTGTAATCAGCCCCTGATTGCTGTGTGGATGGTCGCTGCACTGTGTGTGGAGACTGCCTTGGCACGGTGTAGCGCATTACTGCGTGGCGGGGTTATATCACATTAAAACGGCTGAGAATGATTACCGCTATGCAGGTGGGAACGAAGAAACGCACAAGGAACAGGAACATTGTGAACGCCCATCGTGCCCAGTGGAATCGTCCGCCGCTGGTGAGTTCTTCCATAATCACGTCTTTCGGCATACGCCAGCCGACGAGCAGGGAGGTGATAAAGGCACCGAATGGCAGCAGGATGTTGGAGGTAAGGGCATCGAAGTTGTCAAACAGCGTCTGGCCGAAGAAGCCTAATCGGCACGGCCCCATGCTCAACGCACTCAGAATACCTATGACACAGCAGAATGATGTGACCGTCCATGCTGCGCAGCGGCGTGTCCGCCGCAGTTCTTCCGATAGCAGCGAGGTGCCTATCTCGTGCATGGAGATGGTGGAGGTGAGGGCAGCAAGGGTAAGCAGGGCGAAGAAGATTACTGACACCACGTATGCCACCGTGTGGGGAAACGCCTGTTGAAACACGTAAGGCAGTGTCTGGAAGATAAGGCTCGGACCTGCATCAGGCCGTAGTCCCACGGCAAAGGCGGCAGGGAAAATCATCAGTCCTGCCATAATCGCTACTCC
Source organism: Prevotella sp. (assembly GCA_022774105.1). GTDB lineage: Bacteria > Bacteroidota > Bacteroidia > Bacteroidales > Bacteroidaceae > Prevotella. The sequence continues at coordinate 18,682 of JALFNY010000202.1, read as the reverse complement.
GCAGTCTATGCCCGCAATCTGCATTGCAGACTTGAAGATGTCTGCCTCCTTGCGGAAGTATGCGGCATAGGTACAGAGGCAGGCGGTGCCGAGGCTGAGAGAGAAGAATGACTGTCCGATGGCTTCATACAACACGTCGGCAGACAGTTTGGAGAAGTCGGGCTTGAAGAGGAAAATAAGACCCTCACTGGCTCCTGACAGCGAGCAGGACGCGCCTATAAGTATCAGCATAAGGACAAAGAGCATGGGCATCATGGTCTTTGAGGCCTTCTCAATGCCTCGCTGCACACCGCGCGTAACGATGGCGTGGGTGAGGAGAATGAATACCACGCTGATTGCTGACGGTAGCCACGGGTGGGAGACAAGGGCGTTGAACTCAGACTGTATGAACTCCTTGTCGCCGAGAACATTGTCACTTACGGCCTGAAAGAGATAGAAGATGCACCACCCTGCGACCACGCTGTAGAAACCAAGGATTATCATTGAGCACACCATGCCCATGATACCCGTCAGGCCCCAGAGGCGGTTGCCGCCGGCTTTGGCGTAGGAGTGCATGGCGTTGCCGCCGCCGCTGCGGCCAACGAGGAACTCACTGAGCATGCCAGGCAGACCGAGGAGGAGCGTGAACAGTATATAGACAATGATGAAAGCGGCACCACCGTTCTCACCGGCAGTGGTGGGGAAACGCCAGATGTTGCCCAGACCAACGGCAGAGCCGGCAGTGGCGAGAATCATACCAAGTTTGGAACCGAAATTTGTTTGTGACATTTGGGGGAGGTATTAGTGGTTGTTTGTTGAGGTGTTGGTGGTTGAAGGTTGTGGGTTTCAGGGAGTTTTGTTGAGACTTTTGGTTGTAAGTTATGGGTCTTGGGTGTTAACTTGGGTGTCAAGTTGTGTTTTACTGTTCTTTGGTATATGCTTGTGAGTGACGTGACCACCTACCTCTAACCTCATAGCCTATAACCTCCAACCTCACAACCTATAACCAAAAACTCCTCTTTTTCTTTGCAAAATTACAAAAAATAGTTTAACTTTGCACACAAAACAGGTGTAAATTACAGCAAAACACGATGAAAAGCATCAAATTGTCACGATATCCCCTGAGCATAGCCACTGCCGTAGTGATATGGATAGTGTGCATGATACCAGTACCAGAGACACCACTTGCCGATGTAACCCTTATCGACAAGTGGACACATCTCGTTATGTATGCCGCACTGACAACCGTGATATGGACGGAATATATAGTCCGTCACAACACAATAGCATGGCAACGGGTGCTTGTTTTCGGACTGTTGCTGCCGATACTGATGGGTTGCGCCGTGGAACTGGCACAGGCTTACCTCACTACCTGCCGCTCCGGAGACTGGTTTGATGCCATGTGTAACACACTCGGAACACTCATAGGCGGAGCAATAGGCTGCGCCATACTGTATTATAAGAAACACAGATGAAGGTATTAATACTCAGTACGTTCAGGAAAGAGGGCGGTGCGGCAATAGCGGCGCAACGACTTATGCACGCACTCAACGCCAGCGGCGTGGAGACCACGATGCTCTCACGACACAGTCTGCCCCTGCCATTCTGGAAAAAGAGGTGGGGCGGCATACCGTCTGTCATGGAACGGTTGCGTATATGGTTAGCCAACGGCATGAGCAGACATAACCTCTTCGCCATTGACACCGCCTGCTGTGGCGAGGATGTGACATGCACGGCAGCGTTCAAGGAGGCAGACGTGATACACCTTCACTGGATAAACCAGGGTTTTATATCGTTGAAGACACTGCGGAAGATACTGCGCAGCGGCAAAAAGATAGTGTGGACCATGCACGACCAGTGGCCGCTGGCAGGCATCTGTCACCACAGTGACGACTGCATAAGGCATCAGACAGAGTGCAGACGCTGTCCACTGCTGATACGAGGAGGCGAGAGAGACATGGCCAACAGAACGTTCCTAAGGAAACGAAAGGTATATGCCGAGGGGAAGATAACGTTCGTTGCGTGCAGCAAATGGCTGGCAGAAAAGACACAAAAAAGTGCTCTCTCTTATGGGCATAAGGTGCTGTCCATACCCAATCCCATTGACATCAACCTCTTCCGCCCTATGGATAAACTCGCAGCAAGGAGAGAACTGGGACTCAGAGAGGACGCAGTGCTCGTGTTGTTCGGTTGCCAGAAGGTGACAAACAAGATGAAAGGGCTGGACTACCTCATGCAGGCCATGAAGGAACTTCAGGGCATAGGCGTGGTACTCGTAGGCGGTAACTCTACGGAAGTGACCGCACTGTTGCCCGAAGACATAGAGGTGACACCGCTGGGACAGGTAAGTGACATGGAGACAATGGCAAAGATATACGCCGCAGTAGATACCTTTGTAACACCATCATTGCAGGAAAACCTGCCCAACACCATCATGGAAGCCATGGCTTGCGGCACACCATGCGTGGGATTCAACGTGGGAGGAATACCAGAGATGATAGATCATCACGAGAACGGATACGTAGCAGACTTCAAAAACGCCAAAAGCCTCGCAGAGGGAATACGCTATGTAACAACAAAAGACAACGCGGAACGCCTGGGAAAGAACGCAAGAGAAAAGGTGATAAGATGCTACGGCGAGGAAAGTGTGGCAGAAAGATACCGCAAACTGTATGCAGAACAATGACAAAGAGAATGATAAGACGCATAATAAACATAGTGGAACTAAGACAGGAGGAACGCAAACCCGTGGCAGTGGCGGCTCTGCTGTTCATCATTCTCAATGCAATCAATGTGTGCGCATATTGGTATAACTTCAGTATCCCAACTGAAAAATACCACGCACTGTTTGTCAACACATACCGGGTGTCAGGCTTTGACCCGCTGACCTATGAGGTAATATCCGACTGGTTCCCCGCATACAACATCTACCGCCACCCACTTCTGGCATTTTTCATGTGGCCTTTGTACCTTGTCAACCATGTACTCATGACGCTGACAGGCATCAATTTCGCCACAATACTGACGGCAATGGTGCTCGTAGTGTGCTCCACCTACTCCTTTGTGTTCCTATATCGCATACTAAGGAATGTCGTAGGCGTCAGTTATTGGCACACCATAGCACTGGCAGGAATATATTTCTCCTTCGGATTCACGCTACTCTCATCCCTCGCCCCAGACCACTTCGTAATGTCACAATGCTGCCTGCTGCTGACAATATGGCTCGGTGGCGAGAAGTTAAAGCGCGGTTCAGCCCTCAATATGTGGCAAACCATTGCGCTGTTCATACTCACTGCCGGCATATCCCTTAACAACGGCCTCAAGGTTTTCCTTGCTGCCATGGTGACAAGACGTTGGAGATTCTTCAGATGGAGATACCTTTTGCTGGCGGTAGTGCTGCCCTCAGCGATGATATGGGGCTTCGCAAGGTGGGAATACCGCACGTGGCAACTGCCAAAGTTTAAGCAACGGCAGGAGATTAAGATGCAAAAAGACCGCAAGGCAACAGCAATTATCCGCCAACAGGTAACAGATACCATTGCAAACAAGGACAAGGCAGCGATAGACAAGGCCGTGGCAAGGATAAAACAGCAGCGGGCAGAGGCGAGATATAGGGCTAATCGCAAACTGATATGGAACAGAAACACCGGCAAACCCTTTGCAAAAGGAGAGTTTATGCAATGGACTGACGGGACTACCTCACGCTGGGATACCGCCGTAGAGAACCTCTTTGGCGAGGGAATACAACTACATCGTGACTATCCCCTGTGTGATGTGCTGCGCAATAGACCCGTGTTTGTAAGGTACAGCGGGCCCTGGCGATACGCCAACTACGCCGTGGAAGGCATGATAGTAGCACTCTTTCTATGTGGAATATGGTGCGGACGGCGACGCCTTTTCCTATGGACAGCAATGTCATTCTTCGTTATGGACATGACGTTACACATGGGATTAGGATTCGGAATAAACGAGATTTACATCATGTCAGTACACTACCTCTTCGTAATCCCTATCGCAACGGCATACCTTGTCAAGCAAATCGAGGGGCGCAGGCGGCTCTGTCGTAGTCTGACGGTGGCACTATCAGCCCTTGCACTGTGGTGTTTCGTCTGGAATATGACGGTAATATGCAGCACAATGGCAATGTAAAGAACAAGGGAAAAACCATGTTTTCATTCTTGAAAAGACATAAAGAGACGCTCCTTGTAGCACTGATGGGACTGCTGGTAATGGCAGCCCTCAACGCCATGATGCTGCAATATCACTACGAAGTGTGGACAAATCCGAAGGTAGGGTTCTGGTCTGCCTTCTACAACAGGTTTGAAGTATCGGGCTTTGACCCACTGACATATATAGTAATAAGTAAATGGCGCCCACTGTATATATTGTTCCGACACCCTCTTCTGGCAGTGATTATGTGGCCGTTGGCAGAACTTAACGGCTGGTTGATGGCAGAATACGATATGAACTGCACCATATTCATCGTTGCTGTGGTGTGGACATTGCTCGCCTTAGCCTCTTGGCTGCTGATGTTCCGTATTCTTCGCAGGCTGATAAGACTGTCATTAGCGTACAGTCTGCTGCTGACAGCGTGGTTTTTCTCATTCTCTCACATCATGCTCGTCACCTTCACGCCCGACCATTTCAGCATTACCCTGCCGCTATTGCTGCTCACTGTCTATCTGGCGGGCAGTGCTGTACGGCGTAAAAAGGCCATGCCGCTATGGCAGTCGTTACCCCTTCTCTTCGTGGCAACGGGCGTTACGACAACCAATATGATAAAGGTTGCAGTGGCAGACACGTTCACTCAGTGGGGAAGGAAGCCTCTGTCACGCCTCATTCTGCACTTCATGGCATATCTGTTGCCACTCGCCGTCATTGCGGGACTGTACTTTTATCAGGAGAATACCGTGCAGATAGAGGAGCAGAAAAGCAACAACGAACTGATGCTCAAGAAGGCAAAGCGCGACAGTGTGTTTGCAAAACAGTGGGAAAAGGAGAAGGTTGAAATCAGAGAAAAGCGTGCACGGCAGATTGTAAACATACCGATAGTCACCAATACGGAGCATCATATCGACAGAATACCATCACTTGTGGAGAACATTCTGGGCGAAGGCATAATACTACATGAAGACTATGCCCTTATGGACAGCAATAAGACGCGTCCTGCTTTGGTGCGATACAACCACTGGTGGTACTATGTTCTGGAGGCAATGACGGTGCTTCTGTTCGCTGTCGGGGTGTGGAGCGGACGACGAAAAAGGCTTATGTGGATGACAATGACCATGTTCTTGTTCGACATGGTACTTCATATAGGACTGCAATTTGCCAATGCTGACGCCTACATAATGACCGCCCACTGGGCTTTTGTCATGCCAATAGCGGTGGCATATCTGCTCAAAGGCACGGAGAAGAAGCCTGTTGCCAGCGTCATCATTACCTGTATGCTGATATTTCTCACCGTCTTCTCATGGGGACATAACCTTAAAATCATAGTAGAGCATATAGTAAAATGAGGATATTTCATGTCATAACCCATATAGACATGGGTGGAGCGGAGCGTGTTGCCATCAACATTGCCATGTCAAAAAGCCCTGATTACGAGCACCATATAGTGGAGTTGCAGCGTGGTCACAGTGCTTTCACACGGCAGATGATAGCAGAACTGCGGCATAACAACATTCCCTACCACCGTTCTTGGCTGCCAGTATGGCTGCATCTGCACTACTATGCAGACCGTCTTGTGTCTATTCTCTTCCCCCTCCGCTTCCTTTTCCTGTGGTTAAGATACCGTCCTGACGTGATACACAGCCACACTGAGATGCCCGACATGGCCGTATGGCTCACCCTAAGGCTCTTCCCTTTCATCAAGGTAAGGCTTATACGCACCATTCATAACACGCATCTCTGGACGGGAATGGGCTTCGTTGGGCCGCGGGTAGAACGTTTTATGCAGCAGAGAGGCACCAACGTAGCCATCTCACCCGGCGCACAGACGGCGTATTATGAACGTTATCGCTCCGTAATGCCGCCTATAATATATAATGGTGTAGCCCCGACTGAGCAGCGAACATACGCTGGCATCGTCCCCGGCAAGACCAATATCCTTTTTGCCGGACGCTTTGAAGAACAGAAGGGAATAGCCACTCTCTGCACTATCATCAAGGCATTGGCAGACGACAGACGTTACCATTTCCATATATTCGGTGCTGGCAGCCAGCAGAACATTATACGTTCGCTGTGCCGTATGGACAATGTCACCGTCCGTCCGCCACTCCACGGCATCGCTTCTATCATGCGTTCGTTTGACTATCTCATCATGCCGTCAGCCTTTGAGGGGCTCGGCCTGCTTTCCGTTGAGGCTTCCATGAACGGTATCCCTACGCTTATCAATGCCTGTCAGGGGCTCACTGACACCCTGCCAGAGGACTGGCCGTTGGCAGTTCACGACAATAATATCGCCGAATGGCTGCATCTTTTCCGTGAGGTATTGCCTCATGTTGACCGTAATGCCCTTGTCATCAAGGCACAGGAATATGTCAACGGGCGGTTCTCCGTCAGTAAGATGCAGCGTGAATACGAACTCCTATACACACAATAACATCCTCAAGCCACCCTTTTTCGCACTTGCCCCACTGGCAAGAAGGCGGCAGAGAGCGGCTTTTTCAGTAGTATGACAGTAACAATCCTTATTCCAATATACGGTGTAGAGCAATATATTGCCGACTGTGCGGAGAGTCTTTTCGCACAGACTTACCCTGACATCGAGTACGTTTTCTGCGATGACAGCACGCCGGACCGTAGTGTCCGTGTGCTGGAAGAGGCCATACAGCGACACCCGGAGCGCAAAGATGCTGTGCGGATAATACGTAATGAACGTAACAGTGGTATCGGCACGACACGTGCAAGGCTTGTCAGCGAGGTGCGGACAGACTGTTTTACCTTTGTTGACAGCGACGACCTGCTGCCTCGTGAGGCCGTTGCCACGCTCGTAAGACGTATGGAGGAGACGGGGACAGACATCGTTGACGGTGCATACAGGGAATATTCCGACGGCAGGGAGGGGCAGATACAACTGCCGTCACACCGTGACCGTGATGCGTACCTCAGCAGAACGCTCTGTCAGAACATGGAGAAACACAACTTGTGGGGACGTCTCTACAAGACAAACGTGTTGCAGAAACTACCCGATATGTTCTTCGCCGGCATTGACTGTGCGGAGGATTACTGCGTGATGGCGCGTCTGTTGCCGCTTGTGACACGCTCCTGGACGGACGAGGTGGTGTATCTTTACCGCACGGACAACTGCTCTTCATACACCAAAAGAGCCAGTGAGAAGAACGTAAGGTCATGCCTTCACGCCAATAAGGAGGTGCTTCGTTTCTACCACTTGCGCGGACATCTGCCCTTGTCACTTGAGATAGGTATGCTGAATGGCTACCGTATCTGCCGCAGCAACGGCTTTCCACTGTCTCTTGCAGACGAGATTATGTGCTATGTACCGCAGCATTACCGTGCCAGACTGCTCTACTGGCTGCTTCATAACCATACCTTATATAATATAGGGGATGTGCTTTACAGGCTGTTAAGGTTAGGTGTAGTTGGTTTCAGATGACAGCCCATATCGCCACCTGCCTCAAAAGCAACGTCTTAAACCACCAACCACCAAGTTCCTAAGCACGCAAATATGCCCGAATCACTAAAACAACGAACAGCAAAAGGCCTCTTCTGGGGGGCTATGAACAGCGGCACCATGCAGGTGTTGAACCTTATCATCGGCATTGTCCTTGCCCGTCTGCTCACTAAGGCAGACTATGGCATAGTGGGGGTGCTGACCATTTTCACCGCCATTGCTGGTGACTTGCAGAGTGCGGGGTTCACGCAGGGACTGGTAAACATAAAGCATCCCACGCACCGTGACTACAACGCCGTCTTTACTTTCAACGTGGCGGTGTCGGTAGTGATGTACACTATTCTCTTTTTCTGCGCCCCATTAATATCTTATTTCTTCCGCCAGCCGTGTCTTACGGACGTCTCCCGACTGGTGTTTCTTACTATTACCATCTCTTCTCTTGGCATAGCGCACGGCGGTTACATGACAAAGAACATGATGAACCGTGAACTTGCCATCATCGGAGTGGCGGCATTGCTCTCCTCCGGCACCGTCGGAGTGCTTCTTGCCTTTATGGGTAAGGGCTACTGGGCGTTGGCATGGCAGCAGATAACGTTCATCAGTGTGCTGAACGTGGGAAGATATTACTACGTTCGCGAGTGGCGACCGCGTCTTACATCAGACTTGATGCCCGTGCGACGCATGGCTCCTTTCGCAGTAAAGATACTGGTAACCAAGATTGTCAATACCCTGAGCAACAACGTTCTCACCGTGATTTTCGGCCGACTGTTCCCTATCAGCAGTGTAGGCAGTTACTCGCAGGCGTATAAGTGGGACACTATGGCCAATTCTCTCGTGGCTAACACCGTGGGACAGATAGCCCAGGCAGTACTGGTAGAGGCTGCGCCTGAGCAACCCTCAACCTCCAATCTAAAACCTAATACCTCCCACCTCCCACCTCAAACCGCTAACAGCCAACTCGCTGTTTATCGCAAGTTGCTGCGTTTCACGTGCTTCTTCTCCATGCCTGTGATGCTTGGTCTGGCGTTGGTAAGCCATGAGTTCATACTGCTTACTATCAAGGAGGAGTGGGAGAGTTGCGTACCGCTGTTGCAGGCACTGTGTGTCAGCGGTGCGTTCATGCCCGTATATGTGATGTATCAGAATCTTGTCATCAGTCAGGGGCGCAGTGATATATATATGTGGCTTAACATCTGGCAGATAGTGTTGCAGATAGTCGTGATACTCTGTTTCCACAGTTATGGTATGTATGTCATGGTATGTGCCTATTCCGCCCTCCTTATCCTGTGGCTGTTGCCGTGGCATCACTATGCCGGTCGCCTTATACACTACCGCTGGCGGGACATGATGCTTGACATGACACCCTTCTTTCTCGCTGCCGCGGGGGTGATGGTGCTGACGTATTACGCCACTGTCATGGTACAATCGCTGTGGCTTCTGCTTGCCACGAGGGTTTGCCTTGCCGCCATTCTGTACTATGTGGTGATGAAGGTGGCAGGGGCTGAGATACTGAAAGAGTGTGAGCAGTTCGTTATAAGGTCGCTGAGGCGAGGGTGATTTACCTCAGCACCTGATACCTTTTCTGGTATTCTGCCTTGTAGTCATGGTGCAGATACTGTTTTCGAGCCTTGCGAAGGTTGTATATAACGACAAACTTCACCGCCTCCCACAGTGGCAGTCGCTTTGCGGCATACAGACATTCGGGCATATATACGAAGTAGAGGTCAGCCTGTGTGTCAAACGTTGAGAAGTCATTGGGTGCTGCCTTGTACAGCCATTCCTCTGCATAGAAGCGGTTGGTGGCAAACGTTGTCTCGTCAAACTCCGGCAGACGGCGCAGGTATGTCGCCCTTGCCCACCAGAAGTTGCCGGCATAAAGGTAGTACGGTTGTGGTATAGGAGGCAGGCGGTAGCAACCGCAGGTGTCATAGTCAGCCGTCAGCACGTTCACCGCCACGCGCCATTTGAAGAATATGGAGTACTCCATCATGTGTCGCCACGCCTCGATATTACGTTTGAAGGCGTTGAACTTACGGTCGGCATCGCTGGCTGCCTGATACGTGATGCCCTTGGTATGGAAGTAATAAAACAGGCAGTCCTCGCTCTGAGCCCTTTCGCGTATGAACATCAGTGCGGGATATTCAAAACGCCGTGGGTCGCTGGTAGCAGATATCACCTCCATCTTTTCGCGGCCTATTATCTCCACAAGTTGTTGAAGGTCATCGTCAGTGCGGGTGATAACACTGACAAACAGCCTTGTCGTCACGTCATACAGCCCACTCTCGCGCAGCCTGCCTATCTGGTCTCTGACCATACGTTGCCACCCCTTGTCGCAGTAGATGTGATACACTCCGTATATAGGCTTGTCACATCTTGGAGTGCCCTCCCACGCAGAGAGGTCATAACGGCGGAAGGCACGGAAGCAGGTATCTCTGAATTTATGGAAAACTGTGTACATTGTTAGTATCCGAAACTTTTGCGCTGTAAAGTTACAAATAATCCTCCGAACGGCAAAGGAAATGACGTTCATTTTCCCTTGCCCTGCCGTTGTTTTTCCTTGCGGGCAGGGTTGAAGGGTAAATGAAATGACCGGTTTTGACCTGTCAGGTGGGTATCAGTGGACGTATCAGTAAGGCGGCAGGTGTGACGGCTGTGTAATCAGGTGCAAGTCACAGTGCAATCAGTACCCGATTACTCGGCAATCAGCACCCGATTACTCAGCAATCAGCACCCGATTGCCTATGCCATCAATGGCAGTAGGAGTGTCAGGCGTGACACATGGCGAGGCAGTGGGATAAGTATTAAAAAACAGGGGGTAAATATTAAAAACGGGGCAGAATGTTGAAAAACGGTGGAAGAAGACTTAACGAAGTTTGCAGAACGTGAAAAACCCACTGACACTGTGGCACTTGGGCATGAGGATTGCATTATGAAGGGCAGAGGTTGCGAGACCAGAAGCCCCACGCAGGGCGGACGGTCAACTTACACCTTTTAATTGAATGTCTAACAAAAATTAATAGGAGGAAAGACTATGTTACCTACAATGTATTCAAATCGCAATCAGGGATGGATTCCATCAATCTTCAATGACTTCTTCAATGACACGTGGATGCCAGCCAAGTTCACCGGTACCACACCCGCCATCAACGTCAGCGAGGACGAGAAAGCCTACAAGGTAGAGGTGGCAGCGCCGGGAATGACGAAGGAAGACTTTAAGATTAGCGTGGCCAATGATGACCTTGTAATCTCAATGGAGAAGAAGACTGACAACAAAGAAGAGGACGAGAAGAAGAAATATCTGCGTCGCGAGTTCAGTTATTCAAAGTTCGAGCAGCGTCTGACACTGCCTGACAACATCGAGAGGCAGAACATCTGTGCCAACATGAACGACGGTGTGCTTGCCATCGTGATACCAAAGAAGACGGAAGAAGAGAAGGCACAAGAGACGCAGTGCATAGAGATTAAGTAGCGCACATAAGTATAAAAGTAATCATCTGGGGGCTGTCTGACAATAAGTTCAGGCAGCCCCTTAACGCATATAAAGGTATGCCATAAGACAGAAGAACAACATTTATCCCCCTTTTTCCTTTGCGGTTACAAGGAAAATACCTATCTTTGCAGGCGAAAGAAACATAACCCCTAACCCCAAAACCTCCTAACCTCCACCCCAAGACCAACAACCACCAAAATGTTCTGGACCGACAAGATACGGCAAGTCAAGATAACGCTTATGACAGCAGCGGTGTTAATAGCCGGTGCCTCGCTCATAGTGAGCCATTTCCTGGTAAAGGATCTGGCCCATGAAGAACGTAAGCGTATGGAGATATGGGCCGAGGCAATACGCAGTCTCAGTGTGGCGGGCAGTGACACAGACCTCAACCTTGTGCTGAAAGTGCTGGAAGAGAACAACACCATACCAGTGATAGTGACAGACGCAAGGGGCGATGTGCAGACATACCGTAACGTGGAGATTGACGCTGCGGACGCTTCCGACAGCATGATGGTGGCACGGAAGAAGGCAGAAATGATGCGAGCACACCAGCAGAGCATAAAAGTAAAACTGACAGAAGCACCAGACGACTACCTGTTAGTATGTTATGACGACTCCTCACTGCTCAAACGCCTTGCCTATTACCCCTACATACAGTTGGGAGTAGTTATGATATTCGTTGTGATAGCCATTTTCGCACTGCTCACTTCAAAGAAAGCAGAACAGAATAAGGTGTGGGTAGGCCTGTCAAAAGAAACCGCCCACCAGTTGGGCACACCCATATCAAGCCTCATGGCGTGGACGGAGATACTGCGAGAGACATACCCCGACGATGCGCTGATACCCGAAATGGACAAGGACGTGAGGCGCTTGCAACTGATAGCAGACCGCTTCTCGAAGATAGGTTCCACGCCAGAGAAACAGGAGGTGGTGCTGGCAGAACTGTTGCAACACGTGGTGGATTACATGAACCGCCGCACATCGCAGAAGGTACAGATAACACTGGAGGTGGACGAAGAGGACGCTCGCATCAGCGTTAACCCCCAACTCTTTGAGTGGGTGTTTGAAAACCTGTGCAAAAACGCCGTTGATGCTATGGAAGGCAGAGGCAACATACATATCCATGCCTTCCGAGAAGAGGGAAGAATGAGCATTGACGTGACAGACAACGGCAAGGGCATAGAGCGCAAGAACGTGAAAAACGTGTTCAGACCAGGCTTTACAACAAAGAAAAGAGGGTGGGGACTGGGCCTTTCATTGGCAAGACGCATAGTGGAAGAATACCACAACGGCAGCATATACGTGCTGCGCTCAGAAGTGGGTAGGGGCACAACGTTCAGAATAGAGGTGTAGGACAGAAGACAAGCAAAAAGCCATGTAACGTTAAAAACAATAACTTTTGCCGCACAATACTTGCTTGTGTTGACTGTTTTTATTAACTTTGCAGGAGAAAAGGGTGAGAGATTGGAGGTTAGGGGGTAGTAGATTAAAACCCCAAGGCCCTTACACCAACAACCACCTAACCGCAAACCTCTACCTTGACAAGCAGAGATACCATAGTAGAAAAACATACAACAGAAAAAGAAAACAACTAATAAACCAGACAACTAATATGAAAACAACCATCCTATCCGCACTGATGTGCCTGTTAGCCATTGCCGTAACGGCAGCGGAAAAGCCAGGAAAAACCTGTAACAAGGATACAGCCGGCTGTCCGCTTGAACTCTCACGGCGCGCCAACGACTACTTCATGGCGAAGTGGAGCGACCCTACCGCACCCACAACGGCAAAAAAACTGCGCCCCAGTAACCTCTGGACACGAGCCGTATATTTCGAGGGACTGATGGCACTTGAACGCATTGACCCACAGAAAAGATACACAGACTATGTCGATAAATGGGGAGACTTCCATAAATGGATGCCACGTAACGGCGTGAAAACAGTGCATGCCGACGACCAGTGCTGCGCACAGACGTACATGGAACGTTACTGTCAGGTGGGAGGAAAGGAGAAAATACAATACGTAATAGAAAACTTTGACAAGCAGATAGCACGTGGTACCAACCGTGACTGGACCTGGATAGACGCCATACAGATGGCGATGCCAGCGTTTGCACAACTATCTGCCATAACAGGTGACAGGAAATACATTGACTATGCCATGCGCTCTTATACGTGGAGCCGTGACACCTGCGGCGGAAAACTGTTCAACACAGAGGAAGGACTGTGGTGGAGAGACGCTAACTTTGTACCACCATACACGGAAAGCGACGGCAAAAACTGCTATTGGAGCCGTGGAAACGGGTGGGTATATGCCGCTTATGCACGTGTGATGATGATGTTGCCAAAGAAGGATAAGTACTACAAACAACTGAAAAAAGACTTTGTAATGATGTCAGAAGCATTGCTCCCGTTGCAGAGAGAAGATGGTTTCTGGAACGCAAGTCTTGCCTCTCAGGACTTCGCCGGCAAGGAATTGACAGGTACTGCACTGTTCCTTTACGGCATGGCGTGGGGTGTCAGCCACGGAATATTAAAGGAAAAACAATATGCCCCGGCCATGGAAAAAGCGTGGAAAGCCATTGCTTCCTGCGTACATAAGGACGGATTCCTAGGCTATGTGCAGGGAACTGGCGACAGACCAGCATCAAGTCAGCCCGTGACTTACGAGAAAGAGCCAGACTTTGACGACTACGGACTGGGGTGTTTCCTGCTCGGGGCAACGGAATATTACAAGTATAAGCAGGGTATTCACAAGGATATGGCAGTAGGGTACGACAATAACTAACCACTAACTATACCACATTATGACAGCAAGAAGACTATATTCCACACTGATAGGCCTCACATACGCAACTGTACCATTGCTGGCAGTAGCGCAGTCAGACACTATCTGCCTCGACAGAGGATGGATGTTTCAACTCGGAGAAGGCGCATCACCAGCAATAACAGTACAGAAAGCCAAGGCAGAAGGATGGAAAGAAATCAATGTTCCGCACGATTTCCAGATAGAACAACCATGGGTTGCACCCTCAGCAGACGAGAGAGCAGACAACAGTGACGCTGGTGCAAACATCAGAAGTCGCCTCTCTGCCAGAGGATTCAAGGAGATGGGAGGAGGCTGGTACGTAAAGACTATCACGCCAGAAGCAGCAAAGAAGGGCAAAAGAGCGTTGCTTGACTTCCAGGGAATAATGTATTATGGAGACGTATATCTTAACGGTGAGCGCGTGGGTGGCACCGACTACGGTTACGTAGGCTTTGAGATTGACGTGACAAACAAACTAAAATACGGCGTGGAGAACACCATAGCCGTTTATGCAAACACAGGAGAACCGAAGCAATCACGATGGTACACCGGTGGAGGTTTGTTCAGAGACGTGAGGCTTATGTACACAGACCCACAGTTATATTTCCTCCGTCACCCCCTGTATATCACCACAACAGACAACAAAACGGTGCATATCACTGCCAATGTGCAATGCCTTACCAAGCAAAACAGCGTTGATATGCGCGTAATCATTACCGCACCAGACGGCAAACAGGTGAAGAACGAGGTGTATAAGGTAAAGCGTGTGCGTAGTTATAAGTACGGACAGGAACTCGAAATACCTGCTTTTGACATAGAATCACCAATGCTGTGGGACTGCGATAACCCCAACCTATACACCGCCCGACTAGAGTTGATAATGGAAAACGGCACTGTTGCCGCCGTAACATCACAGCGTTTCGGCATACGTACAGTAGAATTCGGGCCGGAGTTTGGTCTTAAACTCAATGGTAAGAAGGTGCTTTTGAAGGGTTATGCCAACCATCACACCAACGGAGCACTTGGTGCTGCCGCGCTGCCAAGGGCTATGGAGAAGAGGATTAAGTTGATGAAGGAGTATGGTATGAACCATATCCGCACGTCACACAACCCTTATTCCGAGTCATTCCTTGACCTTTGCGACGAGAATGGAATACTTGTCGTAGATGAACTGTATGACAAATGGAACGACCAATACGTCGGAGCAGGGCGCAATCACTTTATAAATCTATGGTCAGACCATGTCAAGGAGTTCATCACCCGTGACAGAAACCACCCCTCTGTGGTGCTATGGTCGTTAGGAAACGAACTGCAATCTTATAATGATATGCCCTACAACGATTTCGGAGTGACCATGTATAAGTTGCAAAAGACACTCATTCAGCGTTACGATGACAGCCGAAAGGTCACTGTTGCCATGCACCCACGTTACAGAAACTGGGAAACTGACTCGCTACCGTGTGACCTTGCCAAGGTCACTGACGTGCAGTCATACAACTATCGATATATGTATTTCCCCGGAGACGGCCGTAATTTCCCTTGGATGACGTTCTACCAGAGCGAGGCTTCGGTGTCTGCCATGGGTGAAAACTATTTTTCCATGGACCTTGACAAGGTCATAGGACTGGCTTACTGGGGAGCGATAGACTATCTGGGAGAAAGCCAAGGGTGGCCAGCAAAGGGCTGGGCGCAGGGTGTTTTTGATATCTCTCTGGAGCCAAAACCAAAGGCTTACTACATGAGGTCGTTCTTTAAGCCTGACGAACCGGTGGTACACATAGCGGTGACAGATACTAAGGGTGACGCAATGTGGAACGGAGTGCAGACGGGTAACGACGGACAGAGCGACCATTGGAACCGCAAACCCGGTACAAAACTTGACATTACCACCTACACTAATGCCGAAGAGGTGGAACTTTTGGTTAATGGCAGGAGTTACGGAGTGAAGAAAAACGACGTCAACAACCCCAAGATGCGCAACCAGATACGCTGGAAAGATATAGAATATCAGGACGGTTACTGCGAGGCCATTGCCCGTACGGGTGGCAAGGAGGTTGCCCGCCACCGCATAGAGACCACTGGTAAGGCTGTGGCATTAAGGTTAGAGAAAGACAATGACGCATGGAAGGCTGACGGACAAGACCTTCAGCACATCCGTGTCATAGCCGTTGACAAGAAGGGAAGGCGCGTGCAGGCAGCGCAAGGCGAGGTAAAGTTCACCGTCACGGGTGACGCATCACTGGCCGCTGTCAGCAGCGGAGACCACAATTCTGATGAACTTAACGTGGTTGACAGCCGTCGCCTCTACAAGGGTTCGTGCCTCGCCATACTGCGTTCAGGTGTCGCTCCCTCTGCCGTCACCATCACGGCAACGGCCGAAGGCATGAAGTCTGCAAGGCTAAAACTCTTCACCAAGTAAGAGAAAACATACATATTACACTATGACTTATCCAATAGAACAAGTTGCAAGTCTCATAGGAGCTCACCGCTACGGCACTGCCGCTACGGCGGTGGGCTTTCTTCTTACCGACAGTCGTTCCCTCTCTTTCCCAGAGGAGACGCTTTTTTTTGCCCTAAAGTCAGAGCGCAATGACGGTCATCGTTATGTGACCGACCTGTACAGAAGGGGAGTACGCAGTTTTGTTGTCGAGACATTGCCCGACAATTACGAGCAGAACGCCGCCAAGCAGTGGGCTGATGCCAATTTCCTTGTGGTACCTTCGTCGCTCGCTGCACTGCAACGGTTGGCAGAAAGACACCGTGACAGTTTCGACATACCCATCATCGGCATCACGGGAAGCAATGGCAAGACTATGGTAAAGGAGTGGCTTTACCAGATACTGATGCCCACTATGAATGTCACCCGCTCCCCACGTTCTTACAATTCACAGATAGGTGTGCCGCTGTCTATATGGCAACTCAACGAGAACTCTGCCGTGGGGCTCTTCGAAGCAGGCATCAGCAGGGTGGGCGAGATGGCGCGGCTGACAGACATCATACAGCCCACAATCGGCGTTTTCACATCACTCGGCATGGCACATCAGGAGAATTTCCTCTCGATGGAGGACAAATGCCGTGAGAAGTTCCTCCTCTTCCGCGACTGCAAGACGCTCGTCTGGCCTCTTGACAACGACATAGCCTTCCGCGTATTACGTCAGAGCCACTTCCGAGGAGAGCAACTCGGCTGGTCCATGCGTGATGCCTCTGCTGCCTTCTATGTCAAGAGCGTGGAGAAAACAGACACCACCACCCGCATACATTATATATATAAAGGAAGCGTAGAGGGACAATACACCCTGCCGTTCATCAGTGAGGCGGCGGTGGAGAACTCCATAACCTGCGCCGTGACAGCCCTGCACCTCGGACTGACACCTGACACTCTGGCTGAGAGAATGGCCCAACTGGAGCCCGTTGCCATGCGACTTGAGGTGAAGGAGGGGCGCAACGGCTGCACACTCATCAACGATTCCTACAACTCCGACCTCGCTTCGCTCGACATAGCACTTGACTTTATGCAGCGCAGGCCCGACCATAAAGGCCGTCGCCGCACACTGATACTAAGCGATATAGACCAAAGTGGCCTTACCACCACAGCCCTTACCGGCACCCTTGCCGACATGATAGGCAGTCGGGGCATAGACAAACTCGTGGCCATAGGCAGCGAGATACGCTCGCTGACGGAAGCAATGGCAGGGAGAATAGAGACACATCACTTCCCTACCACCGACAAATTCCTCAGCAGCCCATGCTTTGACAACCTGCATGACGAGGTGATACTCATCAAGGGAGCACGCCGCTTCACCTTCGACCGCATCACAGACCTGCTCGTAGAGAAAGTACACGAGACAACACTGGAGGTGAATCTCACCGCCGTGGTGGCCAACCTCAACTGGTATCGCTCGCAGATGAAACCCGGCACAAGGCTCGTATGTATGATAAAGGCTGACGGCTACGGAGCAGGAGCGGTAGAGATAGCCAAGACACTGCAAGACCATCGTGTGGACTACCTCGCCGTAGCGGTGGCCGATGAGGGCGTGGCACTGCGACAAGCAGGCATCACCGCCAACATAATGATAATGAATCCGGAGATGACAGCCTTCAAAACCATGTTCGACTATGACCTCGAACCCGAGGTATATTCCTTCCGACTGCTCGACGCACTGCGCCACGCAGCACGCAAGGAGGGCATCACCGGCTGGCCTATCCACGTAAAACTCGACACGGGTATGCACCGCCTCGGCTTCCACCCCATTGACGATATGCCACGGCTCGTTGACTACCTGAAAAACCAGAACGCACTGACGCCACGCTCAGTGTTCTCACATTTCGTAGGTTCTGACGGCGATGAGTTCGACGACTTCTCACAAATGCAGTACGACCTCTTCCAAAAAGGAGCCGACACACTGCAAGACGCCTTCCAACACCACATCATACGCCACATCTGTAACTCCGCAGGCATAGAGCATTTCCCTGACAGACAGATGGATATGTGCCGCCTCGGACTGGGCTTGTACGGCATCAATCCACGTGACAACAGTATTATAAACAACGTCTCTACACTCAAAACCACCATTCTGCAACTGCGCCACGTGAAGGCAGGCGACACCATAGGCTATTCACGGCGCACCACCCTGCAGCGTGACAGCATGATAGCAGCCATACCAATAGGTTACGCTGACGGACTGAACCGCCACCTCGGCAACCGCAACGCCTACTGCCTTGTCAACGGACAACGCGCAGAATACGTGGGAAACATCTGCATGGACGTCTG
>JALFNY010000201.1 GCA_022774105.1 Prevotella sp. | reverse complement strand
ATACAAGAAATGTGCTGTCTCTGTAATCAGGCCTCAATTACACTGTAATCAGGTGCTGATTGCGTTGTTATCAGGTGCTTTTTACTGTGTGATTTGCACCAAATTACCTGCCTGTGAGTTTTTCCTGCCTTGTTATTGCAATGTGTGTGACTATGTCATTCGTTCGGTGTTTCATTCCGCCTCGGTGCTTGTCTCCGCTGGCGCAGGTTCTGGCACCACCACGAGTTCATAGTCTTTCGTCTCTTTCAGACGCTGGTATTCCTTGTATAACCTAATGCAGGCCCATGCGTCAGTGGCGGCATATCCCTTCTGTTTGTCTGTCAGCACATCGTTGTCCCAGTTGCTTAGTTGCTCGCGTTTTGATATCCTCTCTCCGAAAAGGTTGGCATATAGTTTCGCAAGGCTCATATCTTCTATTCCAAGTTCCTTCATGTGGTCTTGTAGTTCAAAGAATCCTTTGGGTGAAAATCCCCCTCTTTTGTGCAGGGAGGCAATATCATCGTGCCATGACAGGCCAATCTTTCTCACGTCAGTAGTTTCAAGCAGGCGTATTATGGCGGGGCAAAGGCCTATTCTGTTCAGTCTGAACAGGAAGCAGGTGTCTTCTGTGCTGACTTGCAGCAGTGCTACCTTATTTTGTCTTCCACGCTTGAATACGGGCTTTGTCTCGGTATCAAATCCTAAAATGTCTGCTTTAAGAAGGTAGTCAACGGCTTTTTCTGCCTCGTCGGGTGTAAGTATTACTATTATCCTGCCGGGGAAAAGTACACGTGGCAGGCTTGGTATTTTCTTCTTGTCGTATTTTGAATAGATTATCTTTGTTGACATCTTTATAATTAGAATTGTTCGAGTATGGCAATGCGTTTTCTGGTATCGGGGTGTGTGCTGAACATATTGTTGAAGAAGCCCATTATACCTCCTGCCAAACTTTGTGGGTGTATGATGAACAGTTGTGCCACGTCCTCACGCTCAACGTTCTGTAATCCAGGGTCTCCTGAAATCTTCCTGAGGGCAGATGCCAGTGCAAGAGGATTGCCGCAGAGTTCTGCTCCTCCGGCATCTGCCATGTATTCACGCTTGCGACTGATGGCAAAACGGGTGAGTAGGGTGAATATATATGCTATGGCACAGCATACTACACCTACCAGCATCACTATTATCATGCCACCACCGTTGCCGCCCTCTTTCGAATCGCGGCGTGAGTTGTGACCGCCACCGTATATCATTGTGTTTATAAGCATACGTATCACTATGCTCATTATCGTTGAGACGATGCCTACAAAGACGATGCTTGTTATCAGAAGGCGCGTGTCATGGTTTCTGATATGCGTCAGTTCGTGACCTATTACGCCTGCAAGTTCCTCGTCATTGAGAAGGCGTAACAAGCCTGTTGTCACTGTCACGGTGTATGATTTCTTGTCTATACCACTTGCAAAAGCATTCAACTGCGGGTCGTCAACTATGTTTATCTGAGGCATATCCATACCGCAGGTCATGCAAAGGTTCTCCACTATGTTATATACCCGTGGGTTCTCCCTTCGTTGCAGAGGTCTCGCACCAGTGGCAGCACGTACCATGGCGGTGTTGGCGAAGTATGCTATAGCAAACCATATACCGACGCCTCCCACAATCCAAGGCAGTGATTGGAGGAAATAGTAGTTTACAATTTCGGTATCTACACCCTGTACCAACTCGCCATATTGGTTGTAGTAGCCGCCGTTCAAGTAGTTTACTATGGCGAGAAATACCCATACCGTGCCGAGTATGATGCATGGGAAGCCGATAAGCAGCAGTATGCTCAGGTGGTTGTTGCGGTTTATCTGTGTTTGAAGTCCTACGTATTGCACAGAAAAGAATGGTTGAGGGTTATGTAAAAAATTATAGGCAAGGGCGCAGTCAGTATGTCAAAGGACTGTGACTATCCCCTTGCCTTATCACTGTTTAGAACTGTATGCTTGGTGCCTTCTCCACGGCAGCCCTTTCCTCTGTTGCTATCTCAAACATGGGTTCCGTGTGAAAACCGAATATTCCGGCAAAGATGTTGCCCGGGAAGGTCTGTATTGCGTTGTTCAACTCACGTGTTGAAGAGTTGAAGAAACGTCGTGTGGCGGCCAACTTGTTCTCTATGTCAGCCAGTTCAGACTGTAATTGCAGGAAGTTTTGGTTGGCTTTTAACTCTGGATAGGCCTCCATACTCACCTTCAAACCTGCTAATGCCCCGGAAAGGCGGCTTTCTGCGGCAATCTTTTCGTTTATGCCTGTTGCGCTCATGGCGGCGGAACGTGCTGCCGTCACACGCTCAAGCAGTTCACGTTCGTGTGTGGCGTAACCCTTGACGGTAGCCACAAGTTGGGGTACGAGGTCATACCTCTGGCGCAACTGCACATCAATGTTAGCAAAAGCGTTCTCACGATTATTACGAAGTTTAACAAGGTTGTTGTATAATCCTACCACCATAAGGGCGATAACAACAACAACGATAAGGATTATAATTCCTGTACTCATTTCTTTTTTAATGTTTATTTGTTAATGATAACCTTGCCATTGATTATGACAATGCCTTTATAGTTATTGGTGACAGGCTGTCCTGCCAGATTATATATCCTGCCATCGTACGCTGGTTTGCCAGTTTCCCTAACGGTATTGACATCGGTTGGTACGTTGGAACCGTCAATATACGAGCCTTCATTCACAAAGAATAGGTTGATATAAGTGGGTTTCGCCGTCAGTGTCTTTGTGTATGAGTAGTGATAGGTCTTGCCTGTTGTTGTGGTAATGGTACTGTTCATGGTGAAAATACCGTTCTCTGTGTAATTCACTGTCATGTCAACCAGTGAGCCATTCATGTCTGAGGTGAAGGTCTCCCAGTTGTAATCACTTGTACATCCAGTATTGCTTCCTGTCGTATTGTCCCAATTATCACACCTTATGCCGAAGTATTCTGTATAGCCATAGGTATTGTGCCTGGCATTGGCACCATACAAACACCAGTTATTATAGAACGTCTGTTGGTTTGAGTAGTTGTAGAACAGGAATCGTATGCTCTTTCCTTGTTCCAGAGTATAATCCTGATTGGAGAAGTTTGACCACCAGCCAGCACTGGTATTTAATGTCTTTGACTGCGGATAGTATATTGGAGCAGTTATTACTTCGTCCTCAGTTGCGGTGGCCTTTGAGTATTCCTCTGACAGGAAGCGGTAGTCTCCGCTTTCCAATAGCACAGCAACCTTGATTTTATGCCCATCTGTTGTCGGGGTATATACACCATTTTCACTCAGTGTCTCAGGTTCTGTCACACCAGTGTTAGCGTTTGTTACGTAGAATGTTGCTGTCACATTGTCAACCGTAGGAGCACTGCTGGCGATGGTATTTGATGCCAGCAGATAGTCAGTTATAAACGGAGCATAGGCTGATGCCACTGCGGCTTTCGGCTGATATTTATACAACCATACAGGAACACCGCTGTTGCTGACTGCCGTAATGCACGTAGTTGGCATGTCAGTGTAACCATCAACATTCTGTGTCAGCGTCACACCATAGTATGTTACGTTTGATATTACAAGTGTAACAAATGATTTTCCCTCCTGAGAGAAGTACCATGTGCCCGTCTTCTCGCCTGTGATCTTGCCGTCAGCAGTTAGTGTTACCTTTATGGGTACAGCCTCCTGCATTGTGTTGTGGTCCAATTTGTAAGGGTGAATAAGCAGGTTGTATGTACCGGCAATGGCCTCAGCAGAGAATAATCTGCTTGTCTCTATCTCTGACTGTGTAGTCTGTTTGCCGGTAAACCTGAATGGAGAAGCCACAAGCCAGCCATTCTCGTTGATGAAAAGTTGCCTTGTTCGCACCTGATGTCCTATTGTTCCGTCATTGAATTTGGTGTGATATATTACGAAAGCGTCACCGTCTTTATCTACAATAGCGGAGTTATGACCTTGCGCACACTCACCGATTGTCATGGTCCCCCAATCGTTCATGGCACCTATTATCTTCATACCCCTGTCCGTTTGGGCGTTCTTTCCGTAGTTAAGCACGTATTCTGTGTATAGGGGAGAGTTGCCATTAGCGTCTGTGTAGGGACCATCGGGATTGGTAGAGCGGAATATTCGCATCTCATAACCGCCGTCAGGGGCAAAGCCTCCGTAACTAAGAAAGAGGTAATAGTAACTGCCTATCTTCTGTATGTACGGCCCTTCGCCTGACACGTATGCGCCACCAGCAATCAGTTTACCGAAATATGGGTCACTCTTATAGCCTGTATATGCTGCTCCGTTAGGTGCTTTTCCACTGTAAGTAGTAGCAGGATACGTTGTGGTATAGTCTCGTAGGCCTGTATTCTTGTCCAGTTTAAGCATGAATATACCGCCAGACCAAGAGCCATATGCCATCCATAACTCGCCATTGTCATCAAAGAAAACGCAGGGGTCTATGCAGTTAGGCCACAAGTTGCCCCATGTTGATGTGTTATAACGGGCTGGTAGCGACGCTTGTTCTCCCAAAACCAATTCAAGGTCAGTGTTTTTGTATGATACACTCTTGCTGGAATATGTCTGACCATTGAATCCGCTAAACACTATTGGGGCTTGATATGTGAACGGACCGCTTGGACTGTCAGCCGTGAGCATTATTATCACTGATGCCCAGTAGTCTCCGTTAAGTGACAGATACATACACCATTTACCCATATTAGGGTTATATACCATGTCTGGTGCCCACATATCGCCCCGCACCCATTCTGCTTCTGTGACGGTAGTGTATGTGGCGCAGTGTGCGGCAGCGTCATAACTGCCCAGTGTTTCTGTCGTTGTAACGCCGTTTCTTGTTACCTGAACCTCATGTGTGGGGCATGACTTGAACGCCTGCGCATAACTCTTGTTGAAAAGGTTTGCATTGCTCAGGTTAAAGAAATCGGTCAGATTGGTGCTCCTTGCCACTCCCATGTGTGAGCCTACAATATAATATGTCTGGTTTGTAGAGTTGTAAACTATTGAAGGGTCATGTATTGATACATTTTTATATGTCTTTCCTGCTGTCATTTCTTGAAGTTGTTCAGCAGTCAATTGAGTTTGTGCCACTATGAATATAGACGTTAGGCACAAAGACGTTAATAAGAGTTTTCTAAGCATTGTGATTCCTTGTTTTTGTTGATGGAAAGGTTAAATCAGCAGCAAATTTACGGCTTTTCTTCCTATTACACAACTTTTCTACTTGTTTTTTATGTTTATTTGCTTAAAAAAAGATTACGCTGTTGCACAATCAGAATATAATATGTAAATTTGCCTGCATATAAATGCTACACACATTTTTTTCATTTTACAGGTAGAATGGAAATAAATACGATAAGTATGATGAAGAAAATAA
>JALFNY010000085.1 GCA_022774105.1 Prevotella sp. | reverse complement strand
GGTAGGAAGAGGCGCAGACCAGTCGTACTGCATACTCGTAAGCGGATACGAGATAAGCACCGAAACACGGAAACGCCTCGAAATAATGTGTGAAACCAACGATGGCTTCCGCATAGCAGAAGCAGACCTGAAACTGCGAGGACCCGGAGACCTCGAAGGAACACAACAAAGCGGAATGGCATTTGACCTGAAAATAGCCGACATAGCACGCGACGGACAGATAGTTCAGATGGCAAGAGACGAGGCACAGAAGATAATTGACAAAGACCCAGAGTGCAACCTGACAGAACACGCAATGCTATGGAACAGACTAAAAGAACTCCGCAAAAGCAACGTTGACTGGGCAGCGATAAGTTGACAGCACCACACGACAACAGCACCACACACCGTCAACAAAGCAACAAAGCCGTGGAGAATAGGCAGAAAAGACACATTTTTCTTGGAAATATGAAAAACTATCACTAAATTTGCAGGTTGAAGAGCACGACAATACAACGTGAACAAAAAACAAAAAGAGAGAGAATCAGCAGCGGAGGAGACGTAATAACACCCTTAACCACTACAAAACCAACAGAATGAAAGAATTTGTAATATCAGAAGCAAAGGTAGAAACGGCAGTACTCGTGGGCCTTATAACACCACAACAGAATGAGGCAAAGACCGCAGAATACCTCGATGAACTGGAGTTCTTGGCCGATACAGCAGGTGCTGTGACCCTAAAAAGATTCACACAAAGGGTCAGCGGCCCCAGCAGTGTGACCTATGTAGGCAAAGGAAAGTTAGAAGAAATAGCGGAATACATACAAGATTGCGAAGAAAGAGCAGACAACGAGGAGATTCATCCAGACGGAACACCATGGCAACCAGTAGGCATGGTGATATTCGATGACGAACTGTCAGCCAAGCAAATACGCAACATTGAGGCGGTATTAAAAGTGAAAATCCTCGACAGGACAAGCCTTATACTCGACATTTTCGCCATGAGAGCACAGACAGCAAGTGCTAAGACACAGGTAGAACTGGCCCAATACCGCTATATGTTGCCACGTTTGCAACGCTTGTGGACACACCTTGAACGACAAGGAGGTGGCTCCGGCAGCGGAGGAGGCAAGGGATCAGTAGGCCTGAGAGGCCCTGGCGAGACACAGTTGGAAATGGATCGCCGCATAATACTCAACAGAATGTCACTCCTAAAAGAGCGACTCGCAGAGATAGATAAGCAAAAAAACACACAAAGGAAGAACCGCGGACGACTGATAAGGGTTGCCTTAGTGGGCTACACCAATGTCGGTAAGTCAACAATACTGAACCTTTTGGCAAAGAGTGAGGTGTTCGCTGAGAACAAACTATTTGCAACTCTCGACACGACAGTGCGCAAAGTGGTGATAGAAAACCTGCCGTTTCTGTTGGCAGATACCGTGGGTTTCATCAGGAAATTGCCCACAGACCTCGTTGAATCGTTCAAATCCACACTGGACGAGACACGTGAAGCCGACCTGTTATTGCACGTTGTGGACATCTCTCACCCTGACTTTGAGGAGCAAATAAAGGTTGTTGAAAAGACACTTGCAGACCTCGGATGCGCTGATAAGCCGTCAATGATTATCTTTAACAAGATAGATGCCTACACGTGGAACGAGAAAGAAGAGGACGACCTCACGCCGATTAGAAAGGACGAGATACCGCTTGACGACTTGAAACGCACTTGGATGGCAAAACTTCAGGGCGACTGTCTGTTCATATCAGCACGTGAAAAGGTGAATATAGACGAGTTCCGTGAGGTGATTTACAGGCGGGTCAGGGAGATGCACGTGCAGAAATACCCCTACAATGACTTCCTTTGGGATATGCCAGAGGAGTGAATTATAGCATCAGGACATAGCGTTTGTCATGCTGTGAGCCATAAAAAAAACGTTCAGCCGTTTCAAATCGTTGAACAAACAACATCAGACAATAATCTCAAACCTTATAACTTCTATCAATATGTCATACAGAAACCTCACTATAAACGAGATAACCGAGTTGAAAGAGCAGGGTTGTCGCTGTGCTTCCTGGCAGCAGATATGGGTGGCAGAGCACTTTGTCACGGACAATATCTATAATGTTCGCTTTGAGGGTGAGATACGTTTGGGCGAGAATGTGCGCATGGAGAACGTGGGAATAGTACGCACTACCGATGGCGCCACGTTCGGAGAGGACGTCCTTATAAGCGTGAAGAACGAGGCAGGAGAAGGTAATGTCGTGCTGTTCAGCGGTCTGACATCGCAGATGGCGGCACTGATGATGCTGGCAGTAGATGACAAACCACTTTTTGACAGGCTGCGAAAGATGGTCACAGCATACGCCGGGACGCATCGACCGGTATGTACTACCATCGGCAATAACGTCACAATAACGGAGTGTCGGGAACTGACCAATGTGTCAGTAGGCAACGATTGCGAGTTGTGCGGTGCTTCGCGACTGATTGACTGCACGCTGTTGCCCACGCCAGAGGCTACTATATATATAGGTGATGACGTAATAATGGAGAACGTTGTGGTGCAGGCAGGCTCCACAGTGGTTGATGGTGCGAAGTTATATGATACCTTTGTCGGTGAGGCCTGCCACATAGGACGTGGCTTTACGGCAGAGAACTCGCTGTTCTTTGCTAACTCCCACATGGATAATGGTGAGGCCTGCGCTGCCTTGTGTGGGCCGTTCAGCGTCAGCCATCATAAGTCTTCGCTGCTGATAGGCGGTGAATACTCCTTCTATAACGCCGGTTCTGCCACCAATTTCTCTAATCATGCCTATAAGATGGGGCCCATACACTACGGCACAATGGAGCGGGGCTCCAAGACAGCAAGTGGTGCTCACGTTCTGTGGCCAGCCACAATAGGTGCCTTTTCAATGGTGATGGGCAAGGTACAGACACATCCTGACACGTCAATGCTGCCCTTCTCCTATGTAATCGGCAGCGGACGAAAGACTTATCTCGTGCCGGGACGCAACCTATGCACCGTAGGCACGTACCGCGATGTGATGAAGTGGCCGAAGAGGGACAAGCGACCAGTGGACGGAAGACTGTCGCTCATCACCTTCGACTGGCTCTCTCCCTACGTGATAGAGCGCGTAAAGGTGGGTTTGCAGACACTGTTGGAGATGCAGGAAGAACAGGGTTACGAGGTAGAAGAGTACGAAGCGCAGGGCTTTAGCATCAAGGCCTCGTCGTTACAGAACGGCATATACTTCTATAAACTGGCTCTGCGTATGTACGGCAATGCCAACAAGACGAGCGAATGGACCGACCTCTTAGGTCTGCTGACACCTACCGATGCTCTGGAACAGTTGAGAGAGGACCTGATGAACGGCGACATTGACGATGTCCAGACGCTCGAAAACCGTTTCAAGGACATACACGAGAGTTACGAACAGTGGAAAGGCTTTTCTGAAAACGAAGCAGTTTGCGAGCAGGCACGTGAGGAATGGCTCAAGGCAATACGCCATGATGCAGAGCGAGAGTATGAGATGGGCGATGTGAGCGAGGAACAGGTAACAGACTTTATCAACAGCATACGCTGACAGATGCAAAGTCTTCTTCCTGCGAATAATAGTCTGTCGCACAGGGGGTTACGCTGACGGCGAGGCGAAAGGCCGTAAAACGCCGTGCAATCAGGTGCTGATTGCGGTGTAAACAGCACCTTTTTATATGGTAAACAGTACCACTTTACGTTGGCAACCGTCATTCACGTTTAGCAAAAACATAAAAGATAAAGGAGGAACATATATGAACATGAGACGTCACATATTATATATAATATGTACACTTTGCCTTGCACTGACGGCAACGGCAGGCACATACCACTATGAGAGCGTGAAGGGCGACCCGATGCAGACACGCATCTACACCCTTGACAACGGTCTGCACGTATATCTCTCAGTAAACAAGGAAACGCCGAGGGTCACCGCCCACATAGCCGTGAACACAGGTTCCAGGAACGACCCGGCAGAGACCACGGGCCTGGCACACTATCTTGAACACCTGATGTTCAAGGGCTCAAAGCAGTTTGGCACCATCGACTATGCCAAGGAGGCACCACTGCTGCAAGAAATCAGTGACCTTTACGAAGAATACCGCAGTCTCACAGACCCAGAACAACGCCGTAAGAAGTACCATGAGATAGACTCCGTGTCACAACTTGCGGCCCAATACAATATCCCGAACGAATATGACAAGATGATGTCAGCCATAGGTAGCGTGGGAACAAACGCCTATACCTCATACGATGTCACCTGTTATGTGGAGAATATACCAGCAAACGAGATAGAGCGGTGGTGCCTCTTACAGAGCGACAGATTCCAGAACATGGTGATGAGAGGCTTCCACACGGAGTTGGAAGCAGTGTATGAAGAGAAGAATATCTCCATGACCAAGGACGGAAGAAAGTCAACTGAGGCAATGATGCACCTGCTGTTCCCCACACATCCGTACGGCACGCAGACCACCATAGGTACTCAGGAACACCTGAAAAACCCTTCGCAGGTGAACATACGCAACTATTTCAACAAATATTACGTGCCTAACAACGTGGCAATATGTATGGCCGGAGACCTTAATCCCGACAGTACCATAGCACTGATAGACCGCTATTTCGGCACGTGGAAGCCAGGAGCAGACATCACACCACGTTCCTTTGCACCGCTGTCACCACTCACCACACCGAAGGACACCACCGTATTAGGGCACGAAACGGAACACATAATACTCGGTTGGAGGCTGAACGGAGCGTCATCACTACAAAATGACACGATAACGATGGTCGATATGCTGCTCTCCAACGGCGATGTAGGACTGCTTGACATAGACCTCAACCAGAAAATGAAGGTTCTCAGTTCTGGCTCCGGCATCTGGGGACTGAAAGATTACAGCCTATTCATGTTCCAGGGAGTACCTAACGAGGGGCAGACCCTTGAAGAAGTGCGTGACCTTCTGCTTGCAGAACTGGGCAAGATAAAACGTGGTGAGTGGGACGAGAGCCTCATACACAGCATTGTTCTCAATAAAAAACTGGAACAACAGAAAGCCCTTGACAACAACAGAGCACGCGTGTCAGACATGGTTGACAGTTATATCAACGGCACACCGTGGGCACAACAGGTACAGCAGGTGGACAGATTGTCACGCCTTACGAAGGCAGACATAATAAAATGGACTAACGAACACCTTGCCGAAGGGTACGTATGCGTGTATAAACGCAAGGGAGAAGACACCACAATAGTAAAGATTGACAAGCCGGAGATAACCGCAATACCGAGTAATCGTGACTACAAGAGTACCTTCCTCGATAACTTCCTCAACAGAAAGGTGGAGCCAATACACCCGCAGTTCGTTGACTTCAAGAAGGAACTGACCTTCTCTGACACAAGAAGTGGGCTGCCCGTGATATACAAACAGAACACACAGGACGAGCGATTCACGCTGGATTACCGCTTCGACTTCGGCAACGAGGCAGACAAACGCTATGGCATCGCCTCGGACCTGACATCACTTTTCGGGACAAAGACAGAGAGTGCAGAGCAGATAAAGCGCAAATTCTACGACATAGCGTGCTCATATTCCGTGGATGTAACGGCGAAGAACATCACCGTCAGCCTCAGCGGACTGCAGGAGAATATGCCCGTTGCAGTGCGAATGTTAGAGGATTTCATGCAGAATATAATGCCTGACACCGCCGTTTACAACCAATACGTGGAGCAGGTGATGAA
>JALFNY010000084.1 GCA_022774105.1 Prevotella sp. | reverse complement strand
AGAGAGTTTTTCACGTATATGATAGTAGGCATCGTGTTCCAGATACTTCAAGGACAGGTCTTCAAGTTCACTCTTTAACTTGTATAATCCCAGTTTATGTGCAAGCGGTGCATACAGATAACTGGCCTCTTCGGCTACCCTTTCCCTTGCTTCTATATTCTCCACGTCACGTATTTCTCTCATTACGTTAACCCTATCGGCTATCATAATGAGTATCACACGCATATCTTCTGCGAATGATAGTAAAAGATTACGGAAGTTTTCACTCTCTATAACGGGAGTTCTCTTATACAGTTCCTGTACCTTTCGTAATCCGGAGATTATCACTGCCACTCCTTTTCCAAATGTTTTCTCTACAACTTCTATCGTCAATGTGGAAGTTGTACCACTCTGTGCGTCTGTTACCAGTGGCTGCAACAGTATGGCAATAAGGCCATCTCGCTTCAAACCTATCTCGTCCACGGCAATGATGGCTGTCTGTATTGCCATCAGCAGAGGATTGAGTCCAAATACATCACGACACACCAGATTCCTGTCCATAGCGTCAAAGAGTATCTGACGCAACTTCTCTTCATCGTCAGGAAGCAGTATTTCTCCCACCCGACTGCGCAAGGTGTCGATTGTCTGCATTGCCTTCTTTTTTTCTGTGTCTGTGAATGAGAACATAATCTTTATGTTTTGGGGAGGGAAACTGTTATATTCCTATGTCCGAAGGCTTGTTTATAATCCTAAGTCCACATATCAATACATCTTCTTTCGGCATTTCCTGTTGTCACGGGCGTGCGCTGCCTACCGCATAGTTCTTGCCAAAGGCTACTCTTCTACGTCTGCCTCCATATCGCCTTCTACAAAGAGACGTATCATCTCTGGCTTACCATTGGTATTCACGGTGATAGACTTCTTGAAGTGACCTCCAAGTTGTATTCTTGAGGCATTGTACTCTACGCTGATTGTTCCAGTTGCTCCTGGCTTGATAGGTGTCTTTGTGAACTTTGGCACTGTGCACCCGCAGGCTGCTACTGCACGATATATCACCAAGTCCTCGTCACCCGTATTGGTGAAGTTGAAGGCACATGTCTGCGGACCTTCTGACTTCTTGAACTTGCCGAAGTTATGTGTTGTCTTCTCAAACTTTATTTTTGGCTCTGCCATCATGCTGAGGTTGATGCTCATAAGGGCAATCATCACAATCATTAGTTTCTTCATATTCCTCTGTTTTTTTATCTGTTTCTGTTTTGGTTCTTATCACATTGACCTCCCTCGTAGTGTCATCTGCCTACACGAGGTCATATAGTTCTGACGGTGATTTTCTTTTTAGGTCCTCCAGCATAAAGTCTTTTCCTACTATTATGCCATAGCCTCTTAACGTCTGTTCCACCGTTTTCAGGGCCAGTACGGGGTGGTTGTTCTCTTCACTCAGATGGCATAACCACACGTGTTTCAGTTCTTCTGTGGCATAATGTGCTATTGCTTCTCCGCAGTCCACGTTTGATAGATGACCTGTTGGGCCCTCTATGCGTGTTTTCAGATGCTGTGGGTACGACCCTCCTTTTAGCATCTCTGCATCATAGTTGGCTTCTATCACAAGGTAATTGGCCTCTGATATGTATTCTTGCATCTCTTCTGTCACGTGTCCTACATCTGTCATAAGACAGAATACCACGCCATCTACTTCTATGCGGTAGCCCACATTGTCCGTACTGTCATGCGGCACAGAAAACGGTGTCACAAGGAATTCTCCCAGTTTTACTTGCTCGCTCTTGGCTATACACTTCACATTGTCTGCTGGTATCTTCTTCGGAACACAGTAATTGCGTGATATTCCGTTGTGCACTTCGTTGGTGGCATAGACGGGTATGTTATATTCTGTACTGACAATGCCTACGGACTTCACATGGTCAGCATGGTCGTGGGTTATCAGTATATGTCTGACGCTGTCCAGACGTAGGTTATAGTTATGCAAGTGCTTCTTCAAGTTGCGTATCCCAACGCCTACATCTATCAACAGTGCGTCATTGGCAGTCTGGAGGTAATAACAATTTCCGCTACTTCCACTGCCTATTGATATAAATCTCAGCATCTTTTAGTTCAAATTTTGTGCAAAAGTAACAAAAAACTGCGGCATATACAAGAAAACACTCATGGCCATGTCCTTATTTTAAGAAATTTAATATTAGCGATTGCGAATATACTCTGATAGGGGGGCTTCTCGTCCCCAGACCCCTCTGTGCTTGCGGGTATTAGTTTATTCATTCTCTTCTACCAGAAATTGCAGTTCTATGTTGAACCTGCTTTATCAAGAATAACCTACGATGCAGATTTGTCGTTTACGATGTTTCATTGCGCATGAAACCAAATATGACGAACTTTACATAAAAAAGAACTGAGATATAATGGCGCACCCGACAAACCCTGTGGAGTAGGCTGTGCAGATGTTAACCCAAAACTGTTGCTAAACGATACATGAAGAATGGTATGTCTATGACTCCTTTTACCTGTGCACGAAAGCATTTGATCTTTGAGTTCAACGATTCAGCTGAAGCGTTTGTCTTACGTCCGTCAAAGTAGTTCAGTATTTCATCCTCATAGAATCTGATGGTATCGCGTACGGACTTGACTTC
>JALFNY010000126.1 GCA_022774105.1 Prevotella sp. | reverse complement strand
ATGTATGCCATGGCGGCGGTGAAGCCTGCCGCCAGCCCGCGGCACAGTGTGCGGCGGTCGGTAAGGCGCATACCGTATGCTATGAGCGGTGTCACGGCGGTCCATGTGATGCCGTTCTCTTTCATGAAGGTGGCTGTTATGGTGAGTATCAGCCATGGAATGTAGCGTGGCTTGCATCCGCGTGCCGGCAGATATGCCAGCAGTCCGAGCAGCCCGAATGTTGTGGCGAAGGCTTGGTTGATGGAATCAATGCCCAATACGGTTCCCATTACGCCGGTGGAGCAGTAGAAGAAAACTGTGGCGGTGTTTCTTGCTGTGCGGCCTGTGCCCATTATGTTGCAGATTCTGTTGACTGCCAGTGTGCTTGCCACGTGCGCCGTTAGGACGAGTATGTGGTTGAGGGTGGGAAAGGCGGCCGGTATAGTCCCTAACAGCGAGCCGATGAGTGCGTCGAAAGGCCGCCAGTAGTTGCTTGACGGCAGGAAGAGGTACGTTTCCCACTTGCTGTAAACCTGTGGCCGGGTGAGGTATGTCCAGTCGTCACTGGTGGGTTGCAGCAGCAGCAATGCCCATAGGGTTATGGGCAGGGTGAGGTATATCAGAATCAGTGCCCAGTGGTGTTGTATGCTTTGGTGGTGTGTGT
Source organism: Prevotella sp. (assembly GCA_022774105.1). GTDB lineage: Bacteria > Bacteroidota > Bacteroidia > Bacteroidales > Bacteroidaceae > Prevotella. The sequence goes on along the minus strand of JALFNY010000126.1, from coordinate 1,362 downwards.
TCATGGTTTCCTCAGAATACAGGTCTCATGTTAATATCTTGTGTAAAAGCATGTTGTGGCGGTGTTGTTCATCTGATGATGGCTACTTTTGCCACGCACCCTTCTTCGCCGTTGGCACTTGTCAGTAGCACGTTATATATGCCGGAGGCGCAGTTGTTGCCGAAGGTGTCAAGTCCGTCCCACTGGTATATGGCTGAGGTGGTGCGCCCGCTGTGTACTATTGTTCCTGTGGCTGTGGTAATCTTCACGTCTGCTCCTACGGTGACTCCCTCGAAGGTTATCATGCCTGTGTATCCTGGTTGCACGGGGTTGGGATATACGCGTATGTTGTCCTTGCTGAGCGTTGCGGGTACTGTCACGGCGTCTGTGCGCACGGAGCATAGTCCGCGGTCGGTGGAACAGTAGAGCGTGCCTGTGCTTTCGTCAAGTGCGAGGTAGAGAATGGTGTTGCTCATGATGCCGCTGTTGGCGGTGGTGTAATGCTCTACCTCGCTGTTGTTGTCAGCGGAGATGAGGTATATGCCTGCGCCCTTGGTGCTGATGAACTTTCTTCCGGCTGAATCGAAGATGATACAGGTGGCGTCAACGTTTGAGAGCAGGTAGTCAGCAAGTCCTGTGCCGTCGTTGCGTGACACCTTATACTGCTCCACGGTGTTGATGTCCTTGCGGTTGGTGTCTGCTGCTGGCAGGTAGGATACGCCGCTGGTGCCGCAGAGCCACACGTTGCCCTCGCTGTCAATGTTGAGGTCACGCAGGAAGTCTGACTCGTTGTTATACAGTCGTGTGCCGTCCTGGTTGTAGGTAGGACGGTATGTTATCAGTTCGTCGGTAGAGGGGTCGTAGCGGTAGAAGTCGGTCTCTTGCCAGTTCTGGTTTATGAACCACAGGCGGCCTTTGCTGTCCCAGTGGGCGTTGGAGATCATTTTTGTAGGATCTTGTATGCTTGCGATGTCTTTATGCGGAAATCCCTGCCACTTGGAGTCGGTGACGATACCGTTGCTGATGGTCTGCGAGAGCCTGTGTATGCCCACGCTGGAGGCACTGTTGACAGCCCAGAGATTACCGCTTGTGTCGTATATGGCACTTAGCACGAGCAGGTAGTTTCTATTATCTCCATCGCCGAGACATTTTAGGGTGGAGTTGTCCTTGTTCCATAGTTTGACGAACTTGCCGTTGTAGAACTCATACACTCCGCTCATGGCTCCCACCATGACGTGGTTGTGGTCTCGGGGATCAACGGTGATGTCGCTGACGGACTGGTACTTTATGCCTATCTGTTCCTGCGTTGGCTTCTCGTAGATCTGCCATGTGCCCTCCTGGGGGTGGTATATCTGTATGTCTCCGTTGCCGATGCGTGTTATG
>JALFNY010000121.1 GCA_022774105.1 Prevotella sp. | reverse complement strand
TAGTATGGTATTATGTCTATTGTCGGTATTCCTGCCTCGTTCAGGGGCTTGTGGTCGTCAGTCACCGTACCGCCGTCCTGAGGGGTGAAGAGTGCTGAATAGCCTGCGTCCTGCGCTGCCTGCCACACTTTTTGGAGCACTTCTGGTGCATAGTGCTTTGAGAGTCCCTCGTGATAGAAGCGTGCTCCTTGTCCGCCCACCATGTCAAGCAGTATGCCAAAGGCGTAGGGCACATCGGTATCTCCACCGCCTTGCGCTGTGGTGGAGGGAAGATTGCGTGCGAAGTGCTGCGCACCGAGGGCCCATGTGTCCTCACTGTCCTGGCGTTCAGCCCATGAGGGTGTGCCATAGTCTTCTGCATCAAAGCAGACAAAGTCTATTCCAACGTCCAACCTGACTGTGTCAACACCGATGGAATCGGCATTTTTTGAGGCAAAGGCGTTGATGCTACGTGCCAGTTCCAGCATCACCGCCACGCCGGAAGCACCATCGTTTGCTGCTATCACGGGCTGTTTCCAGTTTGTGGTGTCAGGGTCATTGTCTGCCCACGGCCTGCTGTCCCAGTGGGCGCATATCAGTATTCTGCGCTTTGCGGTGGGATTGTGGCGTGCTATGATATTGGTGGAGCGCAACACGGTGCCGTCCCACCCTGTAAGGTCTGCCTTTTGGGTGGTCACTTCGCAACCGTACTGCGTGAAACGTTGTATTATCCATGCTTCACATTCGTCGTGGGCACTGCTGTTCATGGTGCGTGGTCCGAATGTGCATTGTGCTTCGCAGAAGGCGAAGGCACTGTCTTCGTTGAACGTAGGACCGGCAAGTGGTGTCTCTTCCGTCGCCACTGTCTTGCCGTTGTTGCAGGCGGCGACGGCCAGCAACAGGGTGAGATAGAATATATATCGTATGTGTTTCATTCTTCCTTTGTCATTCTTTTCTCCTTGCCTGCACCTCGTCCATGACGCGAAGCCAGTTTCCTCCCCATATCTTCTGTATGTCCTCGTCGGAGTATCTCCGCCTCAGCAGGTGCATGGTGAAGTTTATTGCCTCTGAGGAACAAGCCATTCCGGGCACTCCTCCGTCGCCGTCAAAGTCTGTCCCGATGCCTACATGGTCTATTCCCATCACGTCTATGGCGTGTTCTAAATGCGCGATTCCATCGAGGATGTCAGCCTCTGTCATAGTGTTCTCCGACCCTTTTAGCAGCGTTCCTGACGGTTTCAGGAAACCGTGATAGAATGTTGTGTGGGCTACTCCGCCTTTCCTGGCGAGTGCCCGCAACTGTTCGTCGGTGAGATTGCGTGGATGTTCGCACAAGCTGCGGCAGTTTGAGTGCGAGCATACTATTGGTGTTGCACTGATTTCGAGTGCGTCATAAAAACTTTTCTCGCCTGCGTGACTGAGGTCAACGATTATTCCGAGGCGGTTCATCTCGGCTATTACCTGTGCTCCGAAGGGTGACACGCCGCCGTGGGTGTTACTGGTACGGGCGGAATCGCATATCAGGTTGTCGCCGTTATGGCACAGGGTGATATATACTACGCCTCGCCCAGCGAAGTGGCTGATGTTGCTTAGGTCGTGTTCTATGGCCAGTCCGTTTTCTATTCCGAGTATAATGCTCTTCTTTCCTTCCTGCTTGTTACGGCGTATGTCGCTACTGCTGCGTGCGAAGGCGACGTATTCTGGCTTTGCGGCTACGATTTTGCCGATTTCATCGAATATAAAGTCGGTGTAAGCCTTTGGTGATTCCACATCAAAGTGTATCATGTCACGAAAGGTCTTGCCTCCGTTTTTCGCCATTCCATCGATGCTTCCCGGCGGTTGTGGCAGGTAACACACCATGATTGTAGCGTCTTGTCGCCCCTCGTTCATCTTGTGTAGGTCAACGAGTATGCGTGGGTCACGGTGTGTGAAGTCCACTCCCTGATGGAAATACATGGGTGTGTCGCAGTGGGTGTCAAGTGTTATGATGCGTGAGTGCAGGCTCTTGGCTCTGCGGAAGGTGTCTGCCTGCTGCACCAACCAGCGGAACAGTGGCTGTCCGTCGGTGCCGAGCCATTCGGGATGCCATTGTACTCCCATCACGCTCTTGCGCTCACTGCTCTCCATTGCTTCTATAAAGCCGTCTGCACTGTGGGCTACTGGTGTGAAACGTGGGCCTGCCTTGTCCACCACCTGATGGTGAAAGGAGTTTACGTGCAACCTCAGCGGCTTGCCCTCAGCGGCTGCGCCGTATATATTATATAATGTGGTGCGTGGTGTTATGGTCACGGTGTGCGTTGGTTCTGTGCGCTCTGCGTCCTGCGAGTGCTTCACGCTGACGGCTGTTGCCCCGTCGTTTCCGCCTTGCTGCACCTCGCTTATGTCCTGCGCCACGTGTCCTCCCAGTGCCATTGCCAGTGTCTGCATCCCGCGACAGATGCCGAGCATGGGTATCTGGCGGTTGTATGCAAGGCGTGTCAGCAGCAGTTCTGCGCTGTCACGGGTACCGTTAATGTTGTGCAGGCGTGGTGATGGCTCTTCGCCGCACCACAGGGGGTTATAGTCTCCGCCTCCTGAGAGTATGATGCCGTCAAGGGTTTCCAGGGTGTTTATCACCACCTCGGCATCGGTGACAGGGGGTATTATGACGGGCACACCGCCTGCTTCTACCACTTGTCGGTGGTATGCCTCGCGCACACTCACGTCAATGCCGCCCTGATTGGCGGTGATGCCTATGACGGGTCGCCGCCGGGCTTCGGGGAATGTGGCGTATATCCTGGCCGTGAGGCTATCTATGGTGTAGTCACTCATTCTGTTTCGTCGAAGTGAATTGGCACGTCACGCTTGATGCTCTGGTCAAGGGAGATGAGTGTCTCGGTTGACACCACACCGTCAATGCACTGCAAGGTGCCGTTGAGCAACTTCATCAACTGCTCGTTGTCACGCACGTATAACTTGGCAAGCATAGTGTATGGGCCGGTGGTGAAGTGGCACTCCACAATCTCTGGTATCTCTATCAGTTTCTTAACCACTTCCTTATACATGGAGCCGCGCTCCAGAATGATGCCCACGTAGGTGCAGGTCTTATACCCCACTGCCTTGGGGTCAACGGAGAAACCGCTTCCTGTTATCACTCCCTCTTCTTTCAGACGTTCCACACGCTGGTGAACGGCAGCACGTGAGACGCCACATTCCTCCGCCACGTCCTTAAAAGCGATTCGTGCATTGGCTGAAAGGATAGACATAATCTTCCTATCCAGTTTATCTACTTTTTCCATTTGTTTTTGATGGTTATGCTTAGGTATTGAATGAGATTTAAGAACAAAATTACTCTTTTTTATTGGATTGTGCAACAAAATGACACGTTTTTTTCGTTTTTTGACTGATTATCCTCACAATTA
>JALFNY010000213.1 GCA_022774105.1 Prevotella sp. | reverse complement strand
TACAGACACCTGGTCGCCTACAACCATCAGCTTGTCGCCCACCTGCAGGGGCAGGTTGGAACGTGCGAAGATGTCCATGCCCTGACGTGTCACGCGTGTTACGTTTACTCCGTATATGCTTGAGAAGTGCAACTTCGCTGGTGTTTTACCGTTTATCTCTGGTTTTGTGATGATTATGCGTTTTGAAATCATCTGTTTGGTTTCCTCTTGCTCAGCGAACTCTGGCACAATGGTTTCTCTGCCTATGAAGGCTTGCACCGCTTCTGCGTCGGCTTCGGGGCATACTATGAATGCTTTGTCGCCTATTTCCAGTGTAGTGCTGCTCTTGGGGAATATCAGTTCGCCGTTGCGGAGGATACGTGAGCACACGAAGTCGCGTTTTAGGAACTCGTGTATTTCAAGTATTGTGTGCCCTGCAAGAAACTCGTTCTGCACAATGAGGTGCATCAGGTGTGGCTTCACTGCAATGTTTGTCTCCTGACTGCTCAGTTCTTTTTCTTCTTCGTTCAGTTTGATGCGGAACAGATAGCGTATGGCTATGGTCGCTGCTATTATGCCTACTACACCGAGTGGATAGGCGCAGGCATAGCCATTGGCTATGGTCGGCGCGCCATCGGGGAACAATGTCTGCAAGGCTTCGTTGGCAGCACCAAGTCCTGGAGTGTTGGTAACAGCCCCGTAGAGCGTGCCTATCATCATCGGAAGGTTGGCACGGTCGCTGGTGTCGAAGAAGATAGCGTAACATGCAAACATTACGAGTATGTTCAGCAGAATGGCGGAAGCGGCTAACAGATTGAGAGTTATGCCTCCTTCCTTGAAACTCGAGAAGAAACCGGGACCGACTTGTAGGCCTATCATGAATACGAAGAGGATAAGTCCGAAGTCTTGTACAAATGTGAGGGTGTCGGTTGGGGCTGTGAAGCCGATGTGACCAGCCACGATGCCTGCGAAGAGTACAAAGGTCACGCCGAGTGATATACCTCCTATCTTTATTTTACCGAGATAGACACCGGCAGATATGACAATGGCGTAAAGCAGGGCTATGTGTGCCACGCTGGTCGTGTTAGTAAATAAGTTTAAGACCCATTCCATGATTCAGCGTTGTATGTAGTGCTTTTTTAATTGTTCATGTAGATTTTGTATGTGGCGCAAAATTAGTAATTATTTTTAATATGAGCAAATTATTTAGGGTAATTTTTCCCTTTGAAGCCCTTTATGTTATTATTCCTGTGGTATTGAACCTAAATCGTTCATTGGTCCTTTGGTGTGTGTCTTGGGGTTGAAATGTTGTGTTATGCTCGTTGGGGGGATTAGTGCCAGGGTGTTGTGTGCTACATGATTCATGGTGTGGCTGCTTGACTGGTCGCTGTTTGGGCGGCAGACATGAAAACTCTTT
>JALFNY010000095.1 GCA_022774105.1 Prevotella sp. | reverse complement strand
CTGCCTGGCGGGTAACAAACGTGGGTGCGGTATTCATTATGCACGAAGTTGGTGAGGTTGTGGAAGTATTCCTTCTCAAACTCTGGTGCCATGGCTTCTCTCCATGTGTCTTCTATCTGTATCATTATGCTGTATTTAGGTTTTCTATAAATTGTTGCCAGCCACCGTGGAAAGGCTGCTGACCGCTGTTGACCGTAGCATGACACGGTGGCGGTTGCTGCCTGCAAAGTTACGAAAAAAAGTGCGTAATGTGCTGGCGGAGACCATCGATAGTGTCATTTTACGGCTTAAAAATAGGTCGGAAGTGCAGTTTAGTTCAATAAAACACCTTTTTGAGACAAATTTCTACCCCCTGATCGCAAATTTGTGTGTACCTTTGCAGGCGAAAAGATGACGCTGTCAGCGTTGTCAGCAGTAGAGAAACAAGTAAGTAATAATGGATAATAGTTAGTTAATACAGATTGTATAGTAGGTACAAAAATCACAAACTAATCCGAAAAACATTATTGTTCTCCGTGAGGAGCGCATCTTGTTTTTCGGTTTTTTTTATGCGTTTGGTTGAAAAAGACACCCTTTTGCGTTTTTTTTACCTACTGTATTGTTGAGGAAAACCGTAATTTTGCCGCAGAAATCAACAACATATACAGGTGTAATATCTAACCTAAACATAATTATAATATGCGTAAAACATTATTATTGACCTTGGGTCTGTTTGCAGCAACAGCCCATTCACAGGATATTGTCAAATGTCCCTGGCTTGACAAGAGCAAGAGTTTCTATGAGCGTGCGCAGTTGTTGTGTAAGGAACTGACGCTGCGCGAGAAGGTAGATCAACTCGGTAACAATGTCAGTGAGCCCATCAAGCGTGACGGTGTGGTGATACTCCCTGCCTACCAGTATTGGAATGAGGCTCTGCATGGCGTTGCCCGCTCCGGTCGCGCCACCAGTTTTCCAGAGTCAAAAGGTATGTCTGCCACGTGGAATCCACAACTTGTATATGACTGTGCGCGTGTCATTTCAGATGAAGCACGCATCTATCACACCACAACGGGCAAGGGATTGAACTACTGGTCGCCAACAATCAACATGGCACGTGACCCACGTTGGGGCAGGGAAGAGGAGAACTACGGCGAAGATCCGTTCCTCGCCGGCACCCTTGCAGTGCAGTTTATAAAAGGATTTCAGGGCGAGATAAACGAGAATACACCGTATTATAAACTCGTAGCGTGTGCCAAACACTTCGCCGCCAACAACTACGAGCAGGGCAGGCAGTCCACAACGTCCTTCGTTTCAGAGAAGAATATGAGGGAATATTATCTCCCTGCCTTTGAGATGAGCGTGAGACAGGCTGACGTAAAGAGTGTCATGGCAGCGTATAACGCTCTTTCTACCGATGTAAGTGAGACTGATGCCAACAACACCGGCTACAACAAGGCGCACGGCGGACTGCCCTGCGCCGCCAACAGGATGCTTCTTACCGACATCCTTCGCCGTGACTGGGGCTTCTCCGGATATGTAACCTCTGACTGCGCAGGCCTCAGTTGCATACACCGTGCTACCAAACACCTGTACTTCGGACCATACACCGCAGGCACAATAAATACCAATAGCGCTTTCAGTGCGATACATTCACCCTACGCTTCGGCCACGGAAGCAGAGCAAATAATGGAGGCTCGCAGTGCTACCATAGCCATAAAGGCCGGCTGTGAGACCAACTGTGAGTTCATGAATCAATCTTCTGTCATGCAGCGAGCAGCCATGAACGCCACCGATGCGGCCTTTCAAGCAAAGGAAACACCTGCTCCTAACGGCAGAAGATACATCGACCTGACGGAGGAAGACATTGACACCGCCGTGGTGAGGGTGCTTGCTACCCGCTTTGCGCTTGGCGAATTTGACAACTATCAGTACCCTGTTGACAACACTCTTGAAAGCGTTGCCAATCAAGCAATGGCTCTTGAGGCAGCAAGACAGAGCATAACGCTGATGAAAAACGATGCTCCTGAGGGGGCAACAGCACCACTTCTGCCGCTGAACACAGACAAAAAGGTGGCTCTTGTGGGCCCATACGCTGACGCTATAATGCTCGGTGACTACAGCGGAACGCCTACTTACACTGTGACACCGTACGAGGCGTTTGTCAAAAAACTCAACTTCCAGTTGGAGAAGGCCCGCACCGGTGAGATCGCAGCAGTGCCTTTTGACAAGGCGGTGGTGTCAAAACGTGGCGCAGCAAGTAATGATAAGGGTGCCGGTAACCTTGAAAACACTGCTCCCGGAGACATCTTCCTTTATGAGGACGTTGATTTCGGAGAGGCAGGATGCACTAATTTCGAGATGTCATGCGGTGCAAAGTCAAGTGGTCTGGGCACTGTTAGTTTCATACTTGACAGTAAGGACAATGCGCCTTTCCTCACTCTTGACAACGTTGACACCGGAGGTTGGACAAAATGGACAACGGTTTCTGCTACCGTTGACCCCGAAACGGTAAGGGGAAAGCATGACCTCTACGTAAAATTTGGTGGTTCTAACAGTTATGTGGGCAACTACCTCTACTTCAACTTCACCAATCCCGATCACCCACAGATACCTGTCACCGAGACACAAGGACCGCTTTACCTCTGTACCACGTCCTCATCAGTCAACGAACAGGCCACGGAGGATATGATATCACGTGCCGTGGAGGTGGCAAAACGTGCTGATGTGGTGATATTCATCGGTGGAACGGATTACAGCAAGCCTGCTGACCATGCCACGGGAACGGAGAGTCACGACCGCTGGAGCATCACCCTGCCCGGCAATCAGGAGGCGGTGCTGAAAGCCATGCACGCCGTTAACAAGAACATAGTGCTCGTTTTAGAGAGCGGTTCTTCGCTCGACATCACTTGGGCAAAGGCTAATCTGCCGGCAATCATGGAGGCATGGTACGGCGGACAGGCACAGGGACAGGCCATCTGTGACGCTATCTACGGTGACATCAACCCCTCCGGCAAACTCACCTCCACGTGGTATAACAGCATAGAGGAACTCCCCTCTGAGAACAGCAACGCCAAAAATTACTCCGCCTTCGGACGAAAAGGCATGATGGAGTATAACATTGACGACTGGGGATATACATATATGTATTATGGCAGAGGCCAGAAAAACCCCTGTCAGGCAGAGAAACCCATGTTCCCCTTTGGCTTCGGACTGTCATATACCACCTTCGACTACACCGATATGCAACTCTCTAACAGCAGCATTGACAAGGGTGGAAAGGTCAATGTCACCGCTACGGTGCGCAATACAGGCAGCCGTGACGGGGCAGAGGTGGTGCAACTCTACGCCAATTTCAACGGCAACACCAACTACGGCAAGGCAGGCAACCTGCGTCGTAGGCTCGTAGGATTCGCCAGAGTGGAGGTGCCCGCAGGACAGACAGCCACCGTTCAGATACCAGTAGAGTACGAGCAGTTGGCATATTTCAACGAACAGGCCCACAACTTCCAGGTGGCTGGCGGCACGGTAACCCTTGAACTGGCCGCTTCCAGTGAGGATATACGCCTCACCAAGAACCTCAACGCCGAGGCAGGAGTGGCAAAGGAGACATACCTCTCCAACGGGTCAACACCAATAGAGACCGTCAAGAGCAGCCGACAACTCGCCATGACCGACCATATCTACACCGTTATGGGTGCATACGTGGGCCCTGCCAGCATTTATGACCAACTGCCCTCAGGGGTGTATGTGGTCAATGCACATAAGTATATAAAGAAAGACTGATGCCAGACACTCACCGCCCTCACCTCGCAGCACATCCACTGACAGCGGCAGAGGGCGGTGACGGCAGTACAGAAAACCACTGGTCTCATCGCGGTTAACACCGTGATTCACCGTCGGTGGCAATAAACAACAAGCGAGAAAGAACCACGTACATCGCTAAACAGCACCTAATCACAATGTAATCAGCACCAGATTACTCCCTGATCAGGTGCTGTTTACATTATGATTAGGTGCTGATTACTTTGCGGTATGTTCGCAATAATATGCGTATTTACCGATGAAACCGCAGTATTTTCTATGTTACGGTACGAGAAAAGACCGATGAAACCGCGGTTTTTTGTATTATTCCTTGCCGTGTGTGGCGCACCTTGCCTTGGGGCTTCGGGGTTCCCGATACTTTCTTTCGCATAACATCTCAATCCCCAGCGTTGCACCGAAGCCTCATTTCTGTAACCCCTTTGTGGGCTATATGTCACGTTTCATGGATGAAACAACCAATATTTCGTGCGCGAAATGCAGTTGTGACATTGCTGTTAGAAAACAAAATACGGTTTGTTTGGCAACGTTTCGATGTCGCAGGCAGAGGAGAAAATTCTGCGGTTTATGTGTGCATCACGCATCGGGAGGAACAGTGAGGGTGAAATATTGTATCATATATGGGGTAAAAATAAATCTTTCTGCTATTTCGTGTGCCCGATGTTGCATAAAAATCCGAATTTTATCCTTATCTTTGCAGCGAGAACAAAAAATCTAAATAATCTATTAATAAATTAAAATTTCAATGAAACAAAAACTACAAACCTTATTTATTACTCTCCTAATTTGCCTATTGGGGGGGGGTAAATTTATCGTCGGCTAATGCCGCTGGTGTGAGTATTCCGCAGGAATTAGGGAGTTTTATCAATATGCAAGATGCCCTAACGTCGGGGCATTTAACTCTCAATAAATGTGATGTTGCTGGCAGCAGTGGTGGGCTTGTTATCGGAAGTACGTCTAAGATCTCCGTTATCACACTGAAACTGGACAATTCTAAGGAAGGTGATTATATTCTTTCGTTTATGTCAGGAGCGCAAGACCTTACAGCGACAGTTAAGGTTGAGGTAACGAGTGGTGCCTATAAAGTTTCAAAGGACTTCAATATTGAGAATACAGGTAGTTGGACCCCTATATCTTTTCACTGTATGGAGTTAAACAATCTGCCCTCAGGCGAAGTGACGATGACACTTTCTGTGACGAGTACAACTGGCAAATACGCAGGAAACTATGGAAAATTTTGTGTAGTAGAGGCATCATCTTATGACCAGATTAGTGATATAGACCTTTCAAAAGGTGATCATTATATCGCGAGATATGAGGAAAAGAATAATAACGTAGGCTATTGTCGTGATGGTGCTACTGCCGCTTATATGGCATATAATTCAATTACTGGAGATGCTACTATTAATGTAGGATTGACATTTTCAAGTCCCGGTACGATCACAGTAACAGTGTCAGACGCTATTACTGAGACCGTGGAACTGACGAAGGAACTTAAAATAACAAAAGATATATGTAAAGGTTACAATACCCCGACACCCTTTCCACTTGGCAATTTGACCCAAGGGCTGAAGATAATAAAGTTCACTATGGCTACGGCGGGTAAATATCTCTGTAACTATGCAAATTTAGGTATCAGTGTTGTTCCACCTTCTTTTGACGCCGAAGTAGGTCAGACAGGCTTTGCAACGATAGGTTTCCCTTATGCTACTACATTGCCGGCGGGTGTTACGGGATATGCTGTTACAGGTGTGACGAACACTGCCGTGACGCTGACAGAGGTGCCCAGCGGAACTAATATCGCTGCTAACACAGGACTTATAATTGTTGCTAAGCAGGGTTCTTATACCTTCCCTGTTGTAGAAAGCGGCACAGAGATAGTGAATAATAAACTTGTTGCCAATACGGAGGGTGTGAAGACCGCCACGACAGAGGGTGAGTTCTACGTGCTTGCAGTGACTAATGAGCAAACAAAGACCGTTGGTTTGGCTAAGATAGCACAGAATGGCACGTTGGCAAATAACCGTGCTTATATGCCAGAGAGTGTTATTCCAAAGAATGTTCCTGCACAGCCTGCTACCTTCAGACTTGTCTTTGGTGATGCAACCATGGTGACAGAGGTAGGTGATGGCGACGCAGAGGCTGTTGAGACGGTGGTGTATAACCTTGCCGGACAGCGTGTTAACGACAATGCCAAGGGACTGGTTGTTGTCAAGGGACGTGTGTATTTGAAGAAATAAGGGTATAACGAAATAAATGATTTGAGATAATATGAAAAAGATATATGTAGCACCTACAGTGGAGGTGGTTGCCATTGGCGGCCAGAAGATTATGGCAGGATCTGTTGTTTCTGGTGATAATGGTTACGGTTTTGATAATGGTATCAACGGTGCGGGTTCTGGATCAGCATCTTCGGGCCTGTCATACGAGATAGACTTGGAATCCTTCGACGACAACGGCTGGTAAGGATAGTGATTTGATCTGGTGCTTATTGCACGCTAAATAGGTGCTTATTGCACGGTAAACAGGTGCTGATTGCATTGTGATAAAGGCCTGTTTACGGTGTAATAAGCACCTTTTTGCGTTGACGTTTGTAAGGTGTTGGATTATAACGTCTTGTAGGGACGCACCTTGGTGCGTCCGTCTCGTTGTGTTTTCCAGCATTGGCGGATGTGTTTCCCCGTGTTTTCGGACGCACCAAGGTGCGTCCCTACATCGTTGTTTGGTAATTATCGTGTGGGGAGGTGGATGGTGTATGTGGTGATGTTTGCAATCATGATATATGGATATGGGTATGTTTTGCGGCGTTATCGGAATTAGTTTGTGATACAGTTGATGATTATTGCCGAACCCCGAAGGGGTGACATATTACAGCACAGGGCGTAAGCCCTGTGTTAAGGCGTGATGCCCGCAAAACGTGTCGGGAACCCCGAAGCCGGCAGGCGAGGAGCACAACGTGCGACGAGGGGTGATATATCCATCGTGCATCATGCGTCATGGCATAAATATATTGTGGTGGTTTCTTGGGATTTTATGTCACCCCTCGTCGCACGTTGTGCTCCTCGCCTGCCGGCTTCGGGGTTTCCGATACCATTTTCCGCACACGAATGTTTACACAGGGCTTATGCCCTGTGCTGTAATATGTCACCCCTTCGGGGTTCGACTGGGCATGAAACAGCGATGTTTGTAATTATTGTGTCGTGTCTTGGCACAAAAAAGAGCGCGCCCAATGTGTGGCCGCGCTCCGTGATTGATTGTTTATGTTTGGAGATTAGTCGTTGATGAGGTTCTCTCCCGTCATGTCTGCCGGTTGTTCCAGTCCCATGATGTGGAGAATGGTGGGTGCAACGTCTGCCAGCCGACCGTCTTTTATGGTGGCGGAGTTATTGTCTGTCACGTAGATACATGGTACGGGGTTTAGTGAGTGTGCTGTGTTTGGTGTTCCGTCAGCGTTGATGGCGTTGTCGGCATTGCCGTGGTCAGCGATTATTATTGCCTCGTATCCGGTGGCTTTTGCTGCTTCTATCACGTCGCGCACGCAGTTGTCAACGGCTACTACGGCTTTCGCTATGGCGTTATATACGCCTGTGTGTCCTACCATGTCGCCGTTGGCGAAGTTTACAACGATGAAGTCGTATTTGTCTTCTTTTATTGCTTCCACCAGTTTGTCTTTCACTTCGTATGCAGACATCTCTGGTTTCAGGTCGTATGTTGCTACCTTTGGTGATGCTACGAGTATGCGGTCTTCGCCTTCGTATGGCTCTTCTCGTCCGCCATTGAAGAAGAATGTGACGTGTGCATACTTCTCTGTCTCTGCTGTGTGTAACTGTTTCTTTCCCTGTTGTGACAGGTATTCTCCGAGGGTGTTGGTGACATTCTCTTTTGGGAAGAGTATGCCTACTCCCTTGAATGCTGCGTCGTAGGGTGTCATGCAGTAGTATTTCAGTGCGGGTATGGTTTTCATTCCCTCTTCTGGCATATCCTGCTGTGTGAGTACCTGTGTGAGTTCTTTTGCGCGGTCGTTGCGGAAGTTGATGAAGATTACGGCGTCTCCCTCTTCTATTGTTCCGTTTACGGAGGCGTTGGTGATGGCTTTTATGAACTCGTCGGTCACTCCTTCGTCATAACTTTCCTGCATTGCCTGCACCATGTCGTTGGCTTTCTTGCCCTCACCCTTTACTATCAGGTCGTAGGCTTCTTTCACACGGTTCCAGCGTTTGTCACGGTCCATGGCGTAGAAGCGGCCTATGATGCTTGCTATGTTTGCGTCGTTGGCCTTGCACTTGGCGTCAATCTGTTCTATAAAGCCTTTTCCTGACTTCGGGTCTGTGTCGCGTCCGTCCATGAAGCAGTGTACGAACAGTTGCTGTGAGAGGCCGTATTCCTTGCCTACCTCGATGAGTTTGAAGAGGTGATCGAGTGAGGAATGAACGCCACCGTTTGATGCCAGTCCCATGAGGTGCAGTTTCTTGCCGTTGTTCTTGGCGTATTCGTATGCCTCTTTTACCTGTGGGTTGCTGACGATTGAGCCGTCGGCGCAGGCACGGTTGATTTTAACAAGGTCCTGATATACTACTCTTCCGGCACCGATGTTGAGGTGTCCTACCTCTGAGTTGCCCATCTGCCCGTCGGGAAGACCTACGTTCTCACCTGAGGCTTGGAGTTGTGATACGCTGCTTACGGCCTGTAAATAGTCCAGATAGGGTGTCGGTGTGTTGTAGATGACGTCACCCTTGCCGTGTTTTCCGATTCCCCATCCGTCGAGAATCATCAGAAGTGCTTTTTTTGCCATGTTGTTATTATATTGTGTTTGATAAGTTTTCTGTTGTTTTTTGCTACGTCTATGGCTGTGTTTTACTGCTGTTTGCAATCTGTATGCAAAGGTACTGCAATGCAGTGAAATAGGGTTCGTGAAATTGTTAAATATTAATAAATATACATTTTCTATGAAAAAAGTGGAGGAAAGTGGGGGAAAGTGGGGAATTTTTTGTACCTTTGCCTGCAAAAAGAGTTAATAAATAAGAACGTACGTGAGATTCTTAGGTAACATAGAGGCCAAGACTGATGCGAAAGGGCGTGTATTTCTGCCTGCGACATTTAGGAAAGTGTTGCAGACAGAGGGCGTGGAGCAACTTGTAATGCGCAAGGATGTGCATGAGAAATGCCTTGTGTTATACCCAGAATGTGTGTGGAACGAGCAGATGGACATGATGCGCAGCCGCCTGAACCGTTGGAACCGGCAGCAGCAACAGATATTCCGTCAGTTTGTGAGCGATGTGGAGTTGGTGACACTTGACGGCAACGGACGTTTCCTTATATCACGCCGCTGGCAGGAGATGACAGGCATTGACCAGGCGGTTCGCTTCATAGGAGTGGGCGATACCATAGAAATATGGGCGGTAAAAGAGGCGGAAGAGCCTTTTGTTGACGCTGACACGTTTGGTAAGGCGTTAGAAGAACTAATGGAAGGAGTAGATTAGACGATGGTGGAGGAGCAGGCATATCACGTCCCGGTGTTGCTGGGAGAAAGCATAGACGGCATGGAAGTCAGGCCGGGCGGTGTGTATGTAGATGCCACTTTCGGCGGTGGCGGACACAGCAGGGAGATAATACGCCGCATGAACGGTAGCGGCAGGCTCTTCTCGTTTGACCAAGATGCAGATGCAGAACGTAACATCAGCGCATCAGAGACGCTGTCAGCGGCTCAGGAGAAAGGGGTGTTCACCTTTGTAAGAAGTAACTTCCGCTATCTGAAAAACTGGATGCGGTACTACGGAATAGACCATATCGACGGACTATTGGCAGACCTTGGCGTGTCAAGTCATCACCTTGACGATGAGACGCGGGGCTTCTCCTTCCGCTTTGACGCCCCACTGGATATGCGAATGAATACCCGTGCCGGCATGACAGCGGCAGAAGTGCTGAACACATACGATGAGGCAAGGCTGGCAGATATATTCTATCTCTACGGAGAGTTGAAGACATCACGCAGAATAGCGGCAGCAGTAGTGAAGGCACGGCAGGCAGAGGAGGTGAGGACAACGCAGGACTTTATGCGCATCGTGGAGCCGTTCTTCAAGCGAGAACGTGAGAAGAAAGACATGGCAAGGCTCTTTCAAGCACTCAGAATAGAGGTGAACCACGAGATGGACGCACTCAAGGAGATGCTCGCAGCAGCCACAGAAGTGCTGGGAGAAGGCGGAAGACTGAGCGTGATAACATACCATAGCCTTGAAGACCGCATCGTAAAAAACGTCATGAAGACCGGTAATGCGGAGGGAAAACGCAGTGAGGACTTCTTCGGCAGGGTGCTTACGCCATACAGACAGGTGAACAATAAGGTCATAGTGCCTACGGAAGAAGAACAACAACGTAACCCACGCTCACGCAGTGCGAAGTTGCGCATAGCCGAAAAGACGGCAGAAAAGGGAGAATAGACGGACACATCGCTGAGACAACAGTACAATGGACGACAAAGAAAAGGACATAGAGACCACAGAAACACAATCCAGTAGCAATGGCGGTCAGCGCAGTGCACCAGAAGAAGAGCCTGGCATGACGCAGCAAAAGGAGGCTGGTAAGACAGACGAGAAGGCAAAGCAAAAGAGCGATGCCAGTTCCAGTGTGCTCGGAAACAAGACCATTGAGGATGTCATAAGGCGAGAAGCAAAGGAAGAACAAGACACCTCCTCGCCCTTCTCCATATCCAAAACCCTTGGCGGAGTGATAATAGCACGCGCCGTACAGAAGCAGATAGGACTGGTATTGCTCGTGTGCGTGTTCCTTATAATATATATAAACAACCGTTACGTGTGCCAAAAACGCATGGTAGAGATAGGCAAGATAGAGGCGCAGATGGTGGAAGCACGATACAAAGCAATCGTGTGTACCAGCATACTGACGGAGAAAAGCCGAGAGAGTAACATCATGAAGATGCTCAATGCATATGGGGATTCCACGCTGACAATACCCAATGAACCCCCATATCTGATAAGAATAGAAGAATAAAGCATACGCAATAAGACGAGGACAACAATAAAGGATGAGCCGATTTGAATATCATAAGTCAATGCTCCGTTACACAGTGTTCGCCGTGTTGCTGACAGGTATTGCCATAGGCGTACTTGTCAAGGGCTTCTGTATTATGACAGTAGAACGTGAATACTGGGATGAAGTCAACTCACTAATGAAGTTTGACAGCATAACCGTTGACCCAGTGCGCGGCAATATACTGAGTGATAACGGTCAGCAACTGGCCTGTAATCTGCCCGAATACCGTATGTATATGGACTTTGTAGCACTGCAAGAAGGTAAGGCCGACACCCTTTGGCATGATTCTCTGGGCCATGACACACCCGTATTGCTTGCTATTTGCGACAGTCTTCATACCATTTTCCCACAGAAAAGTGCCTCAGAATACCTCGAACACATGAAGAAAGGCTACGAGAAACGGAGCAGATACTGGCCAGTAGTGAAGCAACGCGTGAACTATACCGTGTATCAAAGAGTGAAAGCACTGCCTATATTCCGTCTCAAACCAGGCGTAGGAGGGTTCACAGCGAGAAAGTTCATGGTGCGAAACAGACCTTACGGCTCCTTGGCCTCAAGCATAGTGGGAGGTACTTACAAAGAAAAAGGATTGGCATATTCAGGTCTTGAACTGGCGTATGACTCCGTATTAAAAGGCCGTCCAGGCTATAAACACCGCCGAAAGGTGCTTAACGGTTGGGTGGATATGCTCGATTCCGCCGCCTATGACGGCAATGACATAAGGACAACCATTGATGTTAGCATACAAGACCTTGCCGAAAGGTCACTCATTAAGGAACTGAAAGCCGTGGGAGGATATACCGGTGTGGCGATAGTCATGGAGGTAGCAACGGGTGATATAAAGGCAATGGTCAACGTAGATAGAAATGATTCCACCGGAGAATATTTCGAAGGACGTAACCATGCCATAGCAGACTGGCTGGAACCAGGTTCCGTTTTCAAGACCGCCAGTTTCATGGTGGCACTTGATGACGGCAAGATTGACACCACGGACAGGGTTGATACCGGCTGTGGATTAATGCAAATGTATGGTTCTACCATGCGAGACCACAACTGGCATAGGGGTGGTTACGGTGTATTGTCAGTGCCCCGAGTGCTTCAAGTCAGCTCAAACATAGGCGTGAGTTACCTCATTGACAAGTATTATCATGCTAATCCCGAAACGTTCGTTGAGGGATTGCACCGCGTTGGCATAGCAGAGAACCTCCATTTGCCGTTCCCAGAGTATATGCCACCACGTGTCCGTATGCCAAAGAAGAACAAACGTGGGCAGTGGATAAACTGGAGTAACACGGCATTGCCATGGATGAGCATCGGATATGAGACCAATGTGCCGCCTATTTCGGTGGTGACATTCTATAATGCGATAGCCAATGGCGGTGTAATGGTGCGTCCGCGCTTTGTCAAGAGCATAGAGAGGGATGGTGAGGTGATAAAGGAATTCCCTGTTGAGGTGTTGAAAAAGCAGATCTGTGGCAAGGAAACTCTCAGCAAGATACAGACTATTCTCCGTCAGGTTGTGAGCATTGGACTGGGCAAGACGGCTGGTTCTCCCTCGTTTGCAGTATCTGGTAAGACCGGAACAGCACAGAAAGCGAGTGGTGGAGGGTACAAGAATGGTACTGTGAACTACCTGCTTTCCTTCTGCGGTTACTTCCCTTCTGAGGCACCAAGATATACCTGTATCGTCTGTATTCATAAGGCTGGACTGCCTGCTTCGGGCGGTTTGATGAGCGGACAGGTGTTCCATGACATTGCAGAGGGCATCATGGCAAAGAACATAAAGTATGATGTCAAGGCGGCGAGGGATTCTCTCTCTGTCCTTATCCCTGATGTCAAGGCAGGCAATGTGCTTGCTGCTGACTATGTGATGTCACGTCTTGGTTTCTCTTGCAATGGCGGCTGGCAGGGTGTTCATGCCGAGGGCAGACCTGTATGGGGCACTGTTGAGCGTCAGTCCGGCACCTCGGTGATACGTCGTGGAGGCATTATCGCCAACGGGTTGATGCCTGATATGACAGGAATGGGTGCCCGTGATGCGGTATATCTCATCGAAAGCCGTGGCGCAAGGGTAGTGCTTAAAGGCCGTGGCAAGGTGAAACGGCAGAGTAAACCAGTCGGTTCACAGATGCGCAAGGGCGAGAAAATAATACTGGAACTGGCATAGTGCCATCTCACAAACACACAAAACAATAAAGGAAATGAAACTATCAGAACTTCTTTCAGGCATCATGCCCGTTGAAACGGTTGGTTCTATTGAGGTCAACGTTACGGGTATAAACATTGATTCACGTCGTGTCACGTCGGGAAATATGTTCATTGCCATGCGCGGAACGCAGGTTGACGGTCATCAGTTCATACCGAAGGCCGTGGAACAGGGTGCTGTGGCAGTGTTGTGTGAGGACATTCCGGCAGACGCACCATCCTCTGTCACCTTTATAAAGGTAAGCAGTTGTGAGGATTGTGTGGGTCAGTTATCCACCACTTTCTATGGTAATCCCACGTCAAAGTTGCGTCTTGTTGGTGTCACGGGCACCAATGGCAAGACCACTATCGCCACGTTGCTATACAATATGTTCCGCAAGATGGGTCACAGGTGTGGTCTGCTCTCCACTGTCTGCAATTACATAGAGGACGAGGCAGTACCTGCCACCCATACCACTCCTGACCCGATAGAACTTAACCAGTTGCTTGCAAGGATGGTTGAGGCAGGCTGTGAATATGCTTTCATGGAGTGTTCAAGTCATGCCATAGCCCAGAAGCGTATAGGGGGGCTGACGTTTGCGGGTGGTATCTTTACCAATCTCACGCGTGATCACCTTGACTATCACAAGACTTTTGAAAATTATCGCGATGCGAAGAAGGCCTTTTTCGACTCTCTGCCCAAGTCTGCCTTTGCTATAACCAATGCTGACGACAAGAACGGCATGGTGATGGTACAGAACACTCGTGCCACGGTCAAGACCTATTCCACACGTACTATGGCAGATTTTGTGGCCCATATCATTGAGTGTCACTTTGAGGGTATGTACCTGGAT
This sequence comes from Prevotella sp., assembly GCA_022774105.1. Classification (GTDB taxonomy): domain Bacteria; phylum Bacteroidota; class Bacteroidia; order Bacteroidales; family Bacteroidaceae; genus Prevotella. The sequence continues at coordinate 5,975 of JALFNY010000095.1, read as the reverse complement.
ATAGACGGTTACGAGGTAGGTGTGCAGTTCATAGGCAAGTTTAACGTCAGCAATCTGCTGGCAGTGTATGGTGCTGCCCGTATGCTTGGCAAGAAGGCAGAGGACATACTCCTTGTTATGAGCACGTTGCACAGTGTCTCTGGTCGTCTGGAGCCTTTGCGTTCACCTGAGGGATATACCGCCATTGTGGATTATGCCCATACTCCTGACGCTTTGGAGAACGTGCTCAGTGCCATACACGAGGTGCTGAACGGCAAGGGAAAGGTAATCACCGTGTGCGGAGCCGGTGGCAATCGTGACAAGGGCAAGCGTCCGTTGATGGCGCAGGAGGCTGTGAAGCAGAGTGACAGGGTTATCATAACCAGTGACAATCCGCGCTTTGAGGAGCCTCAGGACATAATAAACGATATGCTCGCAGGGCTCACACCGCAGCAGTTGAAGCGTGTTATCGCCATCACAGACCGGCGTGAAGCCATCAAGACCGCCTGTATGTTGGCACAGAAGGGCGACGTGATACTCGTGGCAGGCAAGGGTCATGAGGACTATCAGGAGGTGAGAGGAGTGAAGCATCACTTTGATGATAAGGAGGAACTCCGTGCGGTTATGGGGGAGGGAGCGTGATTATCAGGCAATCAGTAGCCATTACTCGCAGCCCGAAATCGCCTGAACAGTCAATGGACAACTTACGTCTCACAACTGACAACAGACAAGTTTCATAATTCATAACAGACAATTTACAACCTAAGAGTAACAATGTTGTACTACCTTTTCAGATTCCTTGAGCAGTGGGACATACCCGGTTCGGGTATGTGGAGTTACATCTCCTTCCGTTCCCTGCTGGCCCTAATACTCTCACTTGTCATCTCTATATGGTTTGGTGAGATATTCATAAAGTGGATGCGACGTCATGGTGGCCTTGAATCACAGCGTGACCGTACGGTAGATCCCTACGGGGTGGAGAAGCGCGGAGTGCCTACCATGGGCGGTGTTATAATCATTGTTGCCACGATAGTGCCCTGTCTGCTCTTTGGCAGGCTGCGTAACATCTATATGTTGCTGATGATTGTCACCACGCTGTGGCTCGGACTGATAGGTTTTGCTGATGACTATATCAAGATGAAGGTTACCAAGGACGGTCTCAGGCCTATCTATAAACTCATCGGTCAGGCTGTTCTCGGTCTCATTGTAGGGCTTACGCTGTGGCTCAGTCCAGATGTTGTGATTCGTGAGAACGTGTCAGTGCAGCGTCAGGGACAGGAGATGGTGATACACAAGAGTGCCCCTGTCAAGTCAACCACCACCACAATACCCTTCTTGAAGGACAATAACCTCAACTATACCGATGCCTTCTTCTCCTGGTTGGGTGAGCATCGCAGTGCGGCGGGGTGGATATTCTTCGTCGTTCTCACCACGTTTGTGGTCATGGCGGTAAGTAACGGCTCTAACCTCAACGATGGAATGGACGGTATGTGTGCCGGCAACTCCGCCATAATCTGCGTGGCGTTGGGGGTATTGGCTTATGTATCCAGCCACATCGGCTACGCATCATATTTCAATATCATGTACATTCCGCAGTCAGAAGAACTCGTCATCTTCCTCTGCGCCTTTGCCGGTGCGCTGATAGGCTTCCTATGGTACAACGCTTACCCCGCACAGATATTCATGGGCGATACCGGTTCCCTTGCCATCGGTGGCATAATAGCCGTCACGGCCATTATCATACATAAGGAGTTGCTCATACCCCTTCTCTGCTTCATCTTCTTCATGGAGAGCCTCTCGGTGATGTTGCAGGTGCAGGTGGCGAAATACGGCAATCGCAGGGGCAGGAAACTGCGTTTCTTCAAGCGTGCGCCGATACACGATGCCTTCCGCATCAAGCCCGGACAGATAGGCAGTGATGTGAAGATACTACTCAACTGGCCACGCGGTTGCTGGCTGGAGTCAAAGATAACCACACGTTTCTGGATTATCACAGTGCTGCTGGCAGCCCTCGCCATCGTGACACTGAAGATACGATAGGCGGCAGACAAGAAGCCCCGTACAGCCTGCACCGTAGCGCAACGCCCATATGACGTAAGGAAAACGAGGGTAAGTAACACGGTAATCAGGTGCTGATTACGCTGCAATCAGGTGCTGATTATACAGTGATCAGGTGCTGATTATACAGCAATTAGGTGCTGATTGCAGGCAGCAAGAAATCCTCCCCTTATGCCACCCGCTGACGGCAGCGCGGCAATGGGCGGCAAACCATAGGGCACAAACCCATAACACGAAAACAAAACAATAGACTATGAATAAGTTAGTGATACTCGGAGCTGGCGAAAGCGGCGTAGGAACAGCAATCCTTGCGAAACAACAAGGATATGAGGTGTTTGTGTCTGACATGGGAAACATAAAGCCCAGATACAAGAAAAAACTTGATGAATACGGCGTAAGATGGGAAGAAGGCCAGCATACTGAGGCCGAGATACTCTCTGCTACGGAGGTGGTGAAAAGTCCGGGAATACCCGATACCGCCCCTATGGTGCAGGCACTGATAAAACAGGGCACTCCCATTCTCGCCGAACTGGAGTTCGCCAGGCGGTACAGCAAGGGCAAGACCGTCTGCATAACAGGCTCTAACGGCAAGACAACCACTACCTCGCTCATATATTATATAATGAAGAAGTGGGGTATAGATGTAGGCCTTGCAGGCAACATCGGCCGCTCCTATGCCATGCAGGTGGCCACGGCAGACCACGACTGGTACGTGTTGGAAGTAAGTTCCTTCCAACTTGACAATATGTATGAGTTCCGTGCCGATGTGGCTGTGCTGATGAACATCACGCCAGACCACCTCGACCGCTACGACTACTGTATGCAGAACTACGTGGATTCGAAGATGCGCATCATACAAAACCAGACACCCAAGGACACCTTCGTCTATTGGAGCGACGACGAATACATCGACAACGAACTACGCAAGCGCCTTGACGGCTACGAGCCCAAGCCCACCCCGTCATCACGTCCGGCAGTGCCGGGCAACCCGACGCTGGCACCTTTCTCAGACAAGGAGATAGACCCGGAGAGCAACTTCCCCCTGCCAGGCAGGCATAACCAGCGTAACATGATGGCAGCACGCAGTGCCGTGCGCGCGGCAATGGCCAAGATGGACCTTACGGCGGGCCAGCAAAGCCGCTACGAGGAGGTGCTCGCAAAGTGTCTGAGCGACTTCCCAGGAGTGGAACACCGTCTGGAAAAAGTGGCGGAGAAAGACGGCATACTGTGGATAAACGACTCAAAAGCCACCAACGTAGATGCCTGTCACGTAGCACTCGAAGCCATGTCACGCCCCGTGGTGCTCATAGTAGGAGGCAAGGACAAGGGCAATGACTATGAGGACATAAAACCATTGGTAAAAGAGAAGTGCCGCGCACTGGTGTTCCTCGGAGCCGACAACGCCAAACTGCACAGCGCCTTTGACAACATGGGCATAGACATAGCCGACACACACAGCATGAAGGACTGCGTAGAGGCCTGCCGACAACTCGCACAGAAAGGCGATGTGGTGCTGCTGTCACCATGCTGTGCCTCCTTCGACCTGTTCAAAAACATGGAGGACAGAGGAGAACAGTTCAAGGAAAACGTAGGAAGTTAACCATAAGACGGCAAGCGGCAGGAGGAGAATAACATAACCTTTGCCCCACGACAATCACAAACCCTAACCCTCCAACCATAAAAAGTAACAAATGGAGAAGTTCAAGCAACTGCGCAACATATTCAAGGGAGATAGCATCATCTGGATGATTTTCTTCCTGCTCTGTATCACAAGCGTACTGGAAGTATATTCTTCCTCCTCAATACTTGGATACAAGACCGGCAACTATTGGTATGCTGCGTTCTACCATACCCTGCTGCTTGGCGTGGGACTGGTAGCAATGGTTTGCGTGCTCAACGTGCCATGCCGATACTTCAAGGTGATGACACCACTGATGGTACCCTTCTCCGTGCTGTTGCTTGTGCTGGTATATCTCATCGGCACGAAAGAAAACGATGCGGCACGGTGGATAAAACTATTCGGAATAATACCGCTGCAACCCTCAGAAATAGCCAAAGGCACGATGGTACTCGCCACTGCCCATATACTTAGCCAGTTGCAGACACCAGAGGGAGCACACCCCAAGGCGTTCAAATACGTATGTATCACGGCAGGAATACTCATCATGCTGGTGTTCCCGGAGAACTTCTCCACCGCAGCACTGATGGGCGTTGTGGTGTTCATAATGATGATAATAGGACGCGTGCCGATGCGACAGATAGGCTATCTGTGTACTGCCGTGGCGGTGGCAGCAGTGGCAATGGTGATGCTTGTGTTCGTATTCGGAAAATCAAAAGACCAACTTGTGCAAGACAACAAGACGCAGGAACGGCAGTACACGGAGGTGGTGGCAAAAGAAGCACAGCCAGAACAGACGGCAACACCAAAGCGAAGGGGGGTGCTTCACCGCCTGGACCTGTGGAAAGACCGTGTGGAGGACTTCCTCGACAACAAATACGTGGCACCAAAAGACTATGACCTCGACAAGAACGGACAGGTAGGACACGCCAATATAGCAATCTCATCCTGCAACATAGTGGGCAAGGGACCAGGCAATTCCGAACAAAGAGACTTCCTGCCGCTGGCCTTTTCGGACTTTATCTACGCTATCATCTTCGAGGAACTCGGTTGGTTTGGAGCAGCGTTCGTGGCTATGCTGTACATCTCGCTGCTGTTCCGCACAGGCTACATAGCAGGACAATGCGAGAACACCTTTCCCGCTTACCTCGCAATGGGCCTTGCACTAATGATAGTAGTGCAGGCACTCTTCAATATGTGTGTGGCCGTAGGCCTCGCCCCAGTGACAGGACAACCACTGCCATTGATAAGCAAGGGCGGAACGTCCAGCATCATAAACTGCATATACATAGGCGTGATACTCAGCGTAAGCCGGACAGCCAAGAAAAGAAACGAGCGTGCAACGGTAACGGCAAGAGCGCAGAAAGCATGACAAATAACCTAAAAATCATAATACAATACAAATGGAAGAACCAAGGATAATCATCAGCGGCGGAGGTACGGGGGGACACATCTTCCCCGCAGTCAGCATTGCCAACGCCATAAAGGCAAAGCACCCCGAAGCCAAAATACTCTTCGTGGGGGCAGAAGGCAGAATGGAAATGACACGAGTACCAGAGGCCGGCTACGAAATCAAAGGCCTCCCGGTGCGCGGACTGATACGACCACTGTGGAGCCCACGTAACATAAGCGTGATGATAGACTTCCTGAAAAGCAAGAAGATGGTGAAAAACATCATAAAGGAGTTCCGTCCTCAGGTGGCCGTGGGCGTGGGAGGATACGCCTCAGCACCAACACTCAACGCAGCAGCAGCACTCGGCATACCCTGTATCATACAAGAACAGAACTCGTATGCAGGCGTAACAAACCGCTCGTTGGCAAAAAAAGCAGCCAGGATATGCGTGGCATACGACGGAATGGAACGCTTCTTCCCAGCAGAAAACATCATAAAGACGGGCAATCCCGTAAGACAGTCACTGGTAGAAAACACATTAACCAAGGCAGAAGCCTGTGAGGCTCTGGGACTGAACAAGGCATATCCCACCATTCTTGTAATAGGTGGCTCGCTCGGAGCACGTACCATCAACGATGCAATAGCCAACGGAATCAGTCGCTTTGAGGAAAAGAAAATACAGGTTATATGGCAGACCGGAAAGTATTATGCCGAAGAATGTGAGAGAAAGACAAAGGAAGCAGGAGCCGTCATGGTGCGACCACAGGCCTTTATAACCGATATGGCCACAGCATACAAGGCTGCCGACATCGTAATCAGCCGTGCAGGAGCCTCCAGTATCAGCGAGTTGTGCCTGTTAGGAAAGGCTTGCATACTCGTTCCCTCACCCAATGTGGCAGAAGATCACCAGACGAAAAACGCGCTGGC
>JALFNY010000075.1 GCA_022774105.1 Prevotella sp. | reverse complement strand
GACGGCCGTCAACCTGGCGAACGCCCCTATTGTCTTTTTGACTTCTTCCCAAAGGATTTCCTTATGCTCATAGACGAGAGTCACGTCAGTGTGCCGCAGATAAGAGCGATGTATGGTGGTGACCGCTCCCGCAAACAGAACCTTGTAGAATACGGTTTCCGCCTACCCGCTGCCTTTGACAACCGCCCTCTACGGTTTGAGGAGTTTGAACAGATGTTGAACCAGACAATCTACGTCTCTGCCACACCTGCTGAATACGAACTACAAGCGGCTGAGGGTGTTGTCGTTGAGCAGGTAATAAGGCCCACTGGACTGCTTGACCCACTGATAGAGGTGCGTCCCACCGTTAATCAGATTGATGACTTACTGGAAGAGATACACCTAAGAGAGGAACGCCATGAACGTGTTTTGGTGACGACCCTGACTAAGAAGATGGCAGAGGAACTGACTGAATACCTGCTTGACAACGGTGTCAAGACAAGTTATATACACTCTGATGTCAGCACACTTGACAGGGTACAGATTCTCAACGACCTGCGTGCAGGGGTATATGACGTCCTCGTTGGTATTAACCTGCTTCGTGAAGGTCTCGATCTGCCAGAGGTATCACTCGTAGCCATACTCGATGCAGACAAAGAAGGCTTCCTACGTTCACACCGTAGCCTTACCCAGACAGCCGGACGCGCTGCACGTAACGTGGACGGTAAAGTAATAATGTATGCCGATATCATAACAGACAGTATGCGTATGACCATTGACGAGACAGAACGCAGACGCAACAAGCAGATGGCATACAACAGCCAACACGGCATAACACCGCAACAGATAGTTAAGGAACTGAACCGCAAGAGCATTGCCAAGGTCATAAAGAACGAGGAGACACTTGAGAAACTAAGGATGGACGGCCGCCCGCAAGGCACATACGGCACCGCCTCACCTGTAGGAGCATACCGTAACGACGGCAAAACTATTAGTCAACACGCACCTATGGCATACATAGAACCTGACTACGGTACGGCGATGGCAGCAGAACCTATCATCAGCCAAATGACGAAAAAAAAATTAGAGAGAGCCATTGCCACCGCTACGGAACGAATGAAAGAGGCGGCAAAGAATCTCGACTTTATGCAGGCTGCCAAATTCCGCGACGAGATTGTAGAGTTACAGAAACTGTCTGCCTCCCACTGATACCTCATAAAGACTATCTATGCCTCCCCCGTCAGCATGTCTCACACAACGTCTGAAGAGAGAACAAGGACAGGATTTTTCACCGACATACCGTACAACAATGAGAAACAACTATTTCAGTTTCAAACAATTCACCGTGTATCACGACCTCTGCGCCATGAAGGTAGGTACTGACGGAGTGTTACTCGGTGCGCTTGCCGATGGTGGTAAGCGCATACTTGATATTGGAACTGGCACCGGACTTATCGCCCTTATGATGGCGCAGCGTTATCCTGAGGCACGTATTACGGGTATTGACATTGACCACGACGCGGTATTACAGGCGCAATCCAACGTTGCGGCATCGCCATTTGCCAACAATATAGACATCATACAAGCCGACCTTGCCGATTTTATCACCACAGACACGTTTGACAGCATCACATGTAACCCTCCATTCTTCGAGAACAGCGCACCGTGCCCAGATGAAAAGCGTAGCATGGCACGACATACCACCTCACTACCCTTCTCAACACTCATCAGCAAAGCGGCACGGCTACTTGCTGACAATGGTGTGATGACATTGATAATACCCACTGAAAGCCTCGGAAGAATAGAGGAGGAATGTACATTCGCATCGCTATTCATATCAAAACGCATATTCATTCGCACAGTGGAGAGGAAACCGCCAAAAAGGGTTGTGGTGTGTATAACGAAACACAGACCAGTTATAACCTCCACCCTCACACACTGCCTGATGCAAGACGGAGGGCGAAGTGAATGGTACACAAATCTTTGTAAAGACTTCTACTTATAGTAAAAAAACATCATTTGCGCCTGTAACACAAAACTTATATCTTCTGAATAATCGCAGCGTGATAGTCTTGCATCGTTTTTTTCACCTCAACAGAATTACTAAACCCAAATCGGTCATCAGACCGCAGAGAAGTTTTTTCTCTGGCTTACAGTGGCCTTTCTGTCCCTTTACGCTCCTATATACACAGTCTTGCGCCCTGCTTCATCTTGCAATAGCCCGCTATGCCATCTATGATGCACGACACAATATGGCACATAGATAAGCGAGATGAACAGGAATATATATCCTATATTTAGAAACGATTGACTATCAGTTATTTGCAGTTTATACGGTAGAAAGGTTGATTGGGATATGTTTGAAGAGGTGTGGGTGGTGAATATTTAACGTTTTTAACTTGTGTTTACGCATTAGCAAAGCAATCTTTGTAAAGTCTTTTTTTAAGAATGAAAAAGAAAAAACAAAACAAATTAGATAATCACCTGACTATCAAGCCCATAATTATGTCATATTTATAATTTCTTTTTCAATTCATTTTTTTTATGCCACTATTTTAGAAGATAATAACAATTAGAACGTGAACCTTCCTTTATTACCTCCTTGTCCACCATAGAATACACCATCTTTATGATTTCTTCTTCCGCGAGGCTCACCTTTGCCTCAAGGTCAGCCGTTGATAAATGCTCACGTCGCATCGTCTCTATTGCCTTATATAAATCGTCCAATCTGCTCATATATAGTTTTCGTTTGAATTCATTGACAATGTCAACTTAACGTATTTCTCTTAATATCTTATTCAGTTACTGTATATCCGCTACCTGCCAATATCCACCCTTGTCAGGTCCAATTCGTTTTAAGAGCCCCATTGACTTAAGGCGTCTTATGTGATACTGTATTCCGTCAATCGTCATACTTTTGAATTGCATCTGCACTTCTTTTACCGTAGCATAAGGGTTCTTC
>JALFNY010000040.1 GCA_022774105.1 Prevotella sp. | reverse complement strand
GTCTTTAGCACCTTCATTTAAATCATACACTCCACTTCCATTTTCTTTATTGTTCGCTACTTTAAATGTCAATACTTTTGTGCTTGCATCCCACTTTACGTATGGCGTTATGATTTTGGGAGTGAAATAGCCGTCAAAATTGGCCATGTTTTTGTCTGTTTTATCAGAATCGTATGAAACAGCTCCTTTGAGATTGCTGCAACTCGAAAACATATCATTACTTTCGCTGACCTTGTTAGTGGTAAAACCATCGCCGACATAGATTGTCGTGAGGCCTGAGCAGCTATTGAACATGTAGCTCATATTCTCCACCTTGGCAGTGTTGAATGATGACAGGTCAAGAGAGGTGAGGCCTGAGCAGCCAAAGAACATGGCGTACATATCCGACACCTTGGTAGTGTTGAATGACGATAGGTCAAGAGAGCTGAGTTTAGGGCAGAGCTGGAACATGTAGCTCATATTCTTCACGTTGGCAGTGTTGAATGATGATAGGTCAAGAGATCTGAGGCCTGAGCAGACACTGAACATGCTGCTCATATTCGTCACCTTGGCAGTATTGAATTTGGACACGTCAAGAGATGTGAGGCCTGAGCAGCCAAAGAACATGTCGTCCATCCTCGTCACTTCGGCAGTGTTGAATTTGGACACGTCAAGAGATGTGAGGCCTTTGCAGCCACTGAACATGTCGTCCATCCTCGTCACTTCGGCAGTGTTGAATTTGGACACGTCAAGAGAGGTGAGGCCTGAGCAGCCATAGAACATGTAACTCATATTCGTCACCTTGGCAGTGTTGAATGATGACAGGTCAAGAGAGGTGAGGCCTTTGCAGCCACTGAACATGTGTCTCATATTCGTCACTTCCTCTGTGTTGAGATTCTCTATGCCTTCTATTGTTGTAAGTCGCCATAAACCTTCGAACCACTTATAACAAGAAGTTGGCCGGACATCTTTGAATGATTTATCAAATACCACTGTGGTACAATTCTGGACGCTATTCCATCCAGGATTATTCTGACCTGTATTGAGCGCAAAAGCGCCCACAGGCACACTTCCCCCTCCTTTGAATGTAAGGGTGTTTCCATTCAATTCGGCATAGCCCACTGTTCCCTGTGCATTAGCCGGGAGCGAGAATAGCATAATCATGATTGCTATCATGCAAGCTGTGAATTTGTTTTTCTTTGTCATAATACATTAATCTAATTAATGATTTCTGGATGTAAAATTAGTGGTTTTTATTTGTATATAGTAATATTTGTATAACAATTTAAATATTTTTTAAACAAGTGTTGTTGGTATTTAACGTTTTGTTATCCACCGACAATTTCGTCCACAGATTATCACAGATTGTCTTTTCATTTCCGTTTTATGGTTTATGTCTATGAGATTTAACCACCAATCATACTGATAAACAGTGTCTTCTTACGCTACGTCCGTATGCCACAGTAACAACGACTATCGTCATGGATATGGCACAGATGAAACCTTGTCAATAACGCACCTTATCAGCCTTGTCGCGCCATTTTACGAAAGCACGCAATGCCCTATCACGCATGAAATGCTCGCACTTGACGCTACGTTGGGCGTAAGGTAGTGCCAACTGGTCATAGATAAATGAGTCGTCAAAGTCTATCGCCTTGGCATCTGCCTTGGTATTACCGTAACAGATACGTGAGATACCCGCCCAATAGATTGCACTGAGGCACATAGGACAAGGTTCGCAGGAACTATATATGGTGCATCCTGCCAACTGAAACGTTCCCATTGCTTTGCAAGCAGAGCGTATGGCACTAACTTCGGCATGGGCTGTAGGGTCATTATTGGGAACTACACGGTTCACACCTGTTGACAACACTTTGCCATTGCGGACAATGACAGCACCGAAAGGCCCACCACCATTGTCCACATTCTCCTCAGAAAGGCTTATAGCCTGCTCCATGAAAGCAACATCCTCGGCTGTAATGTCACTGGTCTCAGCCAAAGTATCACTCTCAGGAGAGGCATAGTTACATGACGGAGGAGCAGGGAAAATCCCCTTAATATGCGCAAGACAACGGCTTAACAAGTGGTTCATAACAACAATATTTACGAATTTTTAATCTTACAGACAATGGTGCAGGCATCACCCTGCTTGCTCTCGTTGATGCTCTCGCAGATACCTTGCAATATAGCATAAGACACCTTGTTGTCTTCCATATCAGAAAGTACATTCTCTTGCTGACCGTGAACGGTGAAAACAACGGACACGGAGTAGTCTAGTTCGCTGTAATTGACACAGATTTCCACTGGTCCGTTCCACTGTATAAGGCGTTGTGTGAACTCGTCTATAAGGCCTTGTAACTTGTAGAACATGCTGCTTATGGCGTACTTCTGACAGAAGTTGTCAAGGTCATGGCTCTGTTCGTCATACGTAGAGTCGTTCTGTGACGTGAGGTTGAAGGTGAATGTGCGCACACGCCCGATAAAATTCTGTGTCTCCTCACGCTGTGGGTGGTTGAAAATCTGGTCTGGCGTACCCTCCTCATAAATTGTACCTCCGTGCATGAAGAACACGCGGGTGCTGACATCACGTGCAAAAGTCATCTCATGGGTCACAATAAGCATGGTCATTCCCTGCTTTGCCAACTGTCTGATGACACTGAGCACCTCACTGACCATAGTGGGATCGAGGGCAGAGGTAGGTTCGTCAAAGAGTATGCAGTCAGGCTTCATGCTGAGACAACGGGCTATGGCTACACGTTGTTTCTGTCCGCCGGACAGGTTGCGAGGCATCACATCAGCCTTGTCCTCAAGGCCGACACTATGTAACAGCCACATTCCCATCTCGTATGCCTCCTGCTCTTTCATACCCAGTAGGCGGATAGGACCATTGGTTACATTCTCTAGGACAGTCATGTGCTCGAAGAGGTTGAAGTTCTGGAAAACCATACCCATCTTCTGCCGAACCTTGTTGAGTTTGCATTCTCTATCAAGAATATTCTGTCCTCCAAAGATAATCTCGCCACTTGTAGCGGGGTCTATACTGTTAAGGCAACGCAGGAAGGTGCTCTTGCCCGTACCTGACGGGCCTATTATGCTTATCACTTCACCTTTCTTTATATGGCAGTTGATACCCTTCAGTACATCGAGGCGTGTTCCGTCTGGCATGGCGAAGGACTTGGTAAGATTCTTTACGGTTATCATTGTTATATATGGTGTTATGCCTTCATTTGGATATTTTCTTCAAGAGCAGGTCAAGAGACTTGCTGAGCATCCATGCCAACATGAAGTATATTATGGTTACGAAAATTAATGGGAAAAAGGCCTCGAAGCTTGAGTTACGTATAAGATCAGAGGCCTTGGTGAGATCTACTATGGAAATATAGCCTACGATGGACGTTCCTTTAAGAAGGGAAATGGCCTCACCCTGAAAGACTGGTATGATATGACGTGCCGCCTGCGGTGCGACAATGTAGATAAAGGTTTGCAACGGGGTATAACCAAGTGCCAGTCCCGCTTCTGTTTGGCCAGGGTCAACGGCGCGTATGCCCGTGGTGAACATGACAGCGATATATGCGCCGAAGTTCATGGCAGAGGCAATGATTGCTACCATCATAGCAGATAAGCCCGAATTGGCAAGAATGATGTAGTACATCACAAGCAATAGCACCAGTATCGGTATGTTACGCATGAGGTCTATGTAACAGTTTGCCGTAACGCTCAGCAACTTATGACGGCTCATCTGCATATAACTGATAAACGCTCCAAGAATCACTCCAATGACAAGAGAACCGAGGAACAGCCAGATAGTGGTCCAAAAGCCTTCTACTATCATCTTCCATCTATCCTGCTGAATGAGTGAACGATCGAAACTTTCCCGCAACCTCTCAAAGAATGGTTTGTCGTTACCAGCGTCAGCCTTACGAATCAAGACAGTAGTAACGGAATAGTCATCGGCAGGAGTAAAGAGAACAGCCTTCTCACGCTCTGGGGTTACACTCATGCCAGCCGCTATTACATCTATCTTTCTTGACTGCAAGGCAGGAAGAAGGGCGTCAAAGGTATAGACCTCACATACCAGTCCATAACCACGCTCTATGGCAAAACGCTGCCATAACTCTACTTCATAACCCGTCATCTCATTATTCACCATGATATCGTATGGCGGATAGGAGCCATCAGAACCGAGACGTAGAACACGCTTGCCTGTTGTTGGCACATCTTTCTGACGTATCACAACCTTCTCCAGATTGTTTGTCTTGTAAGGATTAAGCCATCGTGACTTTATTTCGTCCAACCTGCCACACGCCCGTATGCTATCAAAGAAAGCGGTGTATTCCATCAACAATGCGTCTTCTTCTTTGCGAAGAGCACACGCCAAAGGTTCCTGCGTGGTGGAATCAGTAAATGCCTCTTCAAGAGCAAGACGCTTGAAATCGTCAGA
>JALFNY010000038.1 GCA_022774105.1 Prevotella sp. | reverse complement strand
TCTTTCACACTCTTCAAGCCATAACCTTCGATAATCTCGTCGGCTGTTTTGAATAATTTTTCTTTTGCCATTGCAGTACCTTTACTTTTTTTACACGATGCAAAGGTACTAATAAAATTTGAAAGCGTGTGCAAAAAGTGTGCAAAACAGTGCAAAAATAAAGGTAAATATTGGACTAAATAAGAAATCAAAGGAATTTTGACACTTAAAAACGAAAGCACTGTAAACACTTGATTTACAGTGCTTTTGTATATCTTTTTTATTCTCTTTTATTCCTTTACTGGATGGTGGGAATTTAGACAAATCCAGTCAGCCCCTTGGAACATGTCTGCAAAGGTACTTATTTTTTTCTGTTCCTACAAGTTTTAACTGAAAAAACTTCTGATACCAAAATAAAAACATCACTATGCTTATAATGGTTTATTTTCTTTTTAGTACCATTACGGTTTTCTTGTCTTTGCCCATGATAATGGCTGTATTACCTTTGATCTTTATATTGCTTGCTTCTGCCAGTGCTTGTGTTATAGCAGCCTCCTTATCCATTGTTCTGCCCATCATACGCGTCATTCCTATGGCAGAGAAACTTAATGAGTCACCTTTGTGTGTGTATCCACCAAAGAAACGGTTTACTGTGGCACAGCCATTTATCTTTCCATCTGTATCAAATGTGATGGTTGCCTCCTGCTCTCCGCCATCGGTACTCTTGTCCATGGCCGTCTCTATCAACCATTCTCCGTAGAGAGATGCTGTTTGATTCCCTACTGTTTTTTTGCATGCACAACTGCTAAGAATTATTGATGTGAGGATTGTTAGTAAAATACCTTTCTTTTTCATGTTATTTTTGTTTTTCTTGATTGTATTATAATGTAATTTTTATATAATGCGATTCTGTTATTAGTGATGAGTGTACAGTTATTTGTAGTGACTCATCGTTTTATTCTGCTACTTTGTCCAACGAAAATATCATAATTCATCACTCACAATTCTTCACTCTGCTTTCGTGTTGTATGCCTTTGTTTTTTTGGGGTTCTATGTGTAACATTACGTGTGTGTGTTCCCCGTACTGTGTTTTTAAGCGTTGTTCAATGTATGTCGCATGTCTATGCGCCTCTTCGAGTGTGATATTTCCTGGCAAGCGCAGATGCATCTCTATAGCTATATTGTTACCTATACGCCGTGTATAAAGATTATGTACGTTTTCTACCATCTGGTCTTTATACACTATCTTCTCTATCTCTCTCTCTATTTCCTGTGGCAGGCTTTTCTCGAGGAGTTCTCCCGTAGCCTGCCGTATCAGTCTGAATGCTGCAGTGGTTATAAAGATGCTTACTACCACAGCAGCAATCGGGTCAAGTACTGCCCATGTCTCTCCTAAAATTATGGCTCCTGCTATACCTACTGCTGTTCCTACTGACGATAATGCATCGCTGCGATGGTGCCATGCATTTGCTTCCAATGCCTGTGAGGACACTTCGTCTGCAACTTTTTTTGTGACCCGAAATATCACCTCTTTTGTTACTATGCTCAGCAGTGCGGCCAGCAATGCTATTATTCCTGGTGAGGGGAGCGTTCCTCCTTTTACAACATATATTATGTCTTTTATGCCATTCCAAGCCAGCATACAGCCTACTATCATCAGTGCAAGTGCTATCAGTGAAGTGGCAAGGGTCTCATACTTACCGTGTCCGTAGTTATGATCTTCGTCAGCAGGCTTATTGCTGAGTTTTATAAAGATTATTACTATAATGTCTGTCACAAAGTCACTCAACGAATGAACTGCATCGGCAATCATTGCGGCAGAGTGTCCTAATATGCCTGCCACGAACTTTGTCACAAGCAGAACGGCGTTTGCTATTCCGCCTGCAATAGTTACTTGATATATGCGTTGTTCTCTACTCATTGTTATTGTCTGGTAGGTTATGGGTGACATGAAAAAGGTTAATTGTCTCACGACAACTAACCTCTGTTAACCTTAATAATCTAATACCATGAAAAACACGTTGCAAAGTTACGTAATGTATTTTATACGCGCAAGTTTTTTTATTGAATTTTATTTTTTTGCAGACGTGTTAACATTTGTAGTTGTTTTGGAGTTTAGTGGAGTGGCTATTTATTTTTTGTACGAGTTGGGACTGATTTGTTCTTTGCACAGTAAATAACCAACAGCCTAAACGACTAAATACCCAAACCACTAATCTCCAGAGACGTTATATATATTTATTAACTCAATCCGTCTATCTGTCCGTTTACAATCCCTATGCGTAGGGCTTGTGGAGACTTTGGCAGTCCTGGCATACGTATTATATCCCCGGCAATGGCTACGAGCATTTCTGCTCCTGCGTTTATTACAAAGTCTTTTATGTCGAAATTGAAACCTGTTGGTACTCCGTATGCCTTTGGATTCTGTGAGAATGAGTATTGTGTTTTTGCGAT
Organism: Prevotella sp.; assembly: GCA_022774105.1. Classification (GTDB taxonomy): domain Bacteria; phylum Bacteroidota; class Bacteroidia; order Bacteroidales; family Bacteroidaceae; genus Prevotella. The sequence goes on along the minus strand of JALFNY010000038.1, from coordinate 2,201 downwards.
ACATACAGGGAATGTGCCATAGCCTAATTCCTCTGCTTTTGCTATTTTCCTTATTGCTTCTGGTGAGAAACTTACGGAATGTGCGCCATATATTTTCTTTGCTACGGCGATAATCTTCTCTACTATGGACATATCGTCACTGTATGTGTACTGTAACGCTCCTGATGGGGTATTGTCTATTGTTTCCACTACAAGGTTAGCGAGGTCAACTGCTCCTTCTCCTCCTTCGCAGAAGGCATTATTCAAGGCAAATGGTACCCCTATTTCTGCACAATGTTGGCGCACAAGTTCTATCTCCTCTTCTGTGTCTTGGGCATATTTGTTGAAGCATACAAGCACTGTTTGACCGAAACCTCTTAGGTTTTGGATATGTCTGTCCATGTTGGCAAAGCCTTTTCTTACGCCTTCTATGTTAGGTTTCTTTATATCCTCTTCCGCTACGTCACCGTGCATTTTTAGTCCCTGCAACGTTGCTACAAGCACTGTAAGCGATGGTGTTAAGCCAGCTTTGCGGCACTTTATGTCAAGAAACTTCTCTGCTCCGAGGTCTGCACCGAATCCTGCTTCTGTTATAACATAGTCTCCGTATGTCATTGCCATCTTGGTTGCTATAATAGAATTGCATCCGTGGGCTATATTTGCGAATGGTCCGCCGTGTATGAAGGCTGGGGTATTTTCTGTTGTCTGTACAAGGTTGGGGTTGAGTGCATCCTTCAATAGAACTGTTATCGCTCCGCTTATTCCGAGGTTCTTTACAAAGAAGGGTTTATTCTCTAATGTATATCCCAACAATATGTTATCTATTCTCCTTTGAAGGTCTTCAATATCTTTTGAAAGACATAGTATTGCCATTATCTCTGATGCTGGTGTTATATCAAAACCACCTTCTTGTGGCAGTCCGTTCACGTATGGACCAAGTCCTGTTACTATCTGCCTTAGGTTACGATCGTTAATGTCCATCACTCGTCTCCATAGTATCTGCTTCATACCAAAGCCCTCTGTCTTGTGCTGGAAGATATAGTTATCGAGCAGGGCTGCTATCATGTTGTTGGCAGAGGTGATAGCATGGAAGTCTCCTGTAAAGTGCAGGTTTATCTTCTCCATTGGCAATACCTGTGCATATCCACCTCCTGCCGCACCGCCTTTCATTCCGAAACATGGTCCCAATGATGGTTCTCGCAGTGCGAGTACGGCTTTCTTTCCTATTTTTGCCATTCCCAGTGCAAGGCCTACTGATACCGTAGTCTTGCCTATACCTGCCTTGGTGGGAGTAATGGCAGTAACAAGTATAAGGTTACTCTTGTTGATTTTTTTCTCTGATATGCAGGTATAGGGAACCTTGGCTATATATCTACCGTATGGTTCTAATTGTTCCTCTCCTATGCCAAGACTGGCAGCTATCTCTCCAATGGGTTTCAGCACCGCCTCGCGTGCTATTTCAATGTCTGTTTTCATAAGGTAATTCTGATGGTTTTCTTTTTCTTGTTTTTAAGGTGATGATGCAAAATTACAAAGAAAAATGGAACTCACAAAACATTTTTTTGTTTTTGCTACAAAAAAAGGGACTTATGTATTTAATCTATTCTTGTTTAATATCAAGTCGGGTACTGTTATGTTACTTTATTTCACTGCATTACTATGGTTGTCTAACGTTTTGATTATTTGTCGTGAAACAAGTGCATCTGATTATGCAATGTAATCCGCTTATAATTCATCGCACGGCTCTGTTGCCTGCTTTTACAGATGCTCGGCTTTATCGCTTTACTCTACAAAATACTTATAGTTGCTTATCTATGTGCCAGATTGTGTCACGCTTTATAGAAGGCATAGCGGACTGTGTCGAGATGAAGCAGGGCACAAGATGGGTGCATAGAGGAACGTGAAGGAAAGGGAAAGCAACTGTTAGAAGGTAATGTTAGTCCTCGGCGGTCTAATGGCCTATTTGGGTTTAACCCGAATCGGTCATTAAATTCCTGTTCATTTTCGCTTATATGTGTGCCAGATTGGGTCACGATTCATCGAAGGCATAGCGGGCTATGGCGAGATGAAGCGGGGCACAAGATGGTGCACAGAGAAGTGAAAAGGAGCAGGAAAGCCACTTATAACACGGTAAGATGGCTATCAGCGGTTTAATGACCGATTCGGGTTAAAATATAAAAGACGGCAAATTACGTTGTAATCAGGCCCAAATTACAGTGTAA
>JALFNY010000025.1 GCA_022774105.1 Prevotella sp. | reverse complement strand
ACAGAGAACGATGCCTCACGAGGTTCGTTCTGGTATTCCACCAGTTCCTTATCCTCAAGCAACGCTATGGATATCTCTTTCTCTCTAACGTCGATTATAACTTCACTTGTCATTATGGTAGGCTATTGGTTGTTTGTTTCTGTGGTCGTATATTGGGTGTATGGTTTTGGCGTTCAGGTGACTGGTCATTTGTTTGTCTTGCAGTTTCGTTGTTGGGCTATTCTGTTGTGCAGGTTACTTGTGTTGACCTTATGTCAAACCGCCAAAACAAATAAATCGTCCGCCAAGCAGCAATCCTATCAAATGATAAGCCATACTAAAAAAGACAATAGGGCAAGAGATTCTGTTGAAGAATCGTCTCGCCCTATCCCTTGAAATCTTGTAGAAAAGATTCGCCCCAGAAGCTTATTTGCTCTTATGGCGATTCTTTCTAAGTCTTTTTTTACGCTTGTGAGTGGCCATCTTGTGACCCTTCTTCTTCTTTCCGTTAGGCATAGTCTTATTATTTTTATAGTGTTATAGAAATTTATTCTTATGTGTTTAGAGTTTGCGCAGGTTTAGTCCTCTGCCGTAACTGCCTCTCCCTTCATGCGTTGTTGGAAACTTTTTGCAGGTTTGAAACCTGGGAAATTGTGTGCGGGGATAGTAAGTGTTGTGTTTTTTGAGATGTTGCGTGCTGTCTTCTCTGCACGTTTCTTCACTACAAAAGTACCGAAGCCTCTGAGATAGACGTTCTCTTCGTTACACATCGCATCACGAATTACCTTCATGAGTGCTTCGACTGTAACAGTGACATCCTTCTTTGCTACTCCTGTCGTAGCTGAGATCTCGCTGATGATATCTGCTTTTGTCATTGTTGTTGTTTAATGTTTTTATTCTTATTTGTACTTAAAAGCACTATGTCTATTGCCTGTTGGCAGTATGAATATCTGTTGGTTAGTTCCTTTGCAGACCGTGGTAGTATTGCGGCAAGCAATAGTTGTTTCGTGGTCTTGCACTTTGCCGTATATGACAGAACGTTTAACCTCTAAACAACCAAATAACTATCCAAAAGGTTTTATATCCTTTGAAAGTGAGTGCAAAGGTACAAAAAAAATACAACCTATGAAAATCTTTTCTGCTTTTTTTAATTGTTTGTGCGTAATTTATTGAGAATTAGGAATAATATCATGTGAAGGCGATTGGTAAAAGGTCGCTAATCCCTTCTGCTATTAGGGCTTTTTCACGCGATGTCATGATGATTCTTATTCGGTTCTTGAATCTATTTTCGCACTCGATTATTGTCTGACGGCACATTCCGCAGGGTGTTACAACCTCCTGTGTGAGCTCACCGCTCATGTCCTTTGCCGCCAGTGCTATTGCAGTTATCGGTACTTTGGGGTAGAGATTGTGCGCTGTTGCTATGGTAGAGCGTTCCGCACAGATTCCTACTGGGTATGATGCGTTCTCCTGATTGGCTCCCTGCACGGTCTTACCATTTGCAAGTAGCACGGCGGCACCTACATTGAAATGACTGTATGGGGAGTAGGATAGGGCGGTAGCATGGCGTGCTGCGGAGGCAAGTGCCGCATCTTCCGGTGTGAGTTGTGATATTTTGACTTCTTTAATCATTCTGTTCGCTTGCCATTAGTTTATTCTTTCTTCTCTGTTTCATAACAACCCATGTCAGGTTTAAGTGCATCTCGAGGTCTGCCTTTCCGGTCTATTGGCACTTGTGGGTCTGGTGTTGCGGTGCCTATTGCCTGTGAACCTTCTTTCGGGGTGAAGTCAAAAAGAAAGTAGTGGGTATCAAACAGATGGAAACTGTTGCGTCCTGACGTTAGTGTGTCTTTCACATCCTCGAAGATGCAGTTTATGAATGTGGTGCTGTCTGTGCTTGTCGGACTGGGGGTCCTTAGCAGACAACTTTCGAACTTCATCTTGATGGCGGAGTCACCTCTTGTTATATAGATGACATCATCGTTGTCTCCTTTTATTATACTGTTCTTGACTGTCAGGGTAAGTGGTACGTATTGTGCCTTTGATGTGTTGGTGCAGACCAGTGCCGGACCTGGAGTTGGGCCTGTTGGGAATCTATAATATTGTGCGATTGTGGTGTAGTTGATGTTCACATCGCCGCCGATAAATGTCATACAAGTGTCTAATACGTTACTTATCTGTGTGTTCTCTATGTGTACCTTGCTGTTTATAGCCTTCACTCCGTGCCCGTTTAGGTTGTGTATGGTGGTGTTACGAAGTGTTAGTTTAGTTCGTGTAGCATCTTGTGAGGAGTCACATAGTATGGCGTTGGTTGCTCCGTGCAGGTCGGTGTATGCTATTTCGTTGTCGAAGGAGTTACTGCGCAGTGTGATTCCGCCCCATTGTCCTGGGTTGTTATCATACATAAGGTTGCTCACCATGCGGTCCAGTCTGTCGCATCTGAGTGTTATTTCCCTGTCTTTCTCGCCCAATGCTTTTAGTGTTCCGCTTACGTCTATGCCGGCATTACTGTGAAAATAGATTGTGGTACCGGGTGCTATGGTGAGGGTAGTATTGTCCTTTACTATTATATTTCCATATACCACAACGGGTTTGCCATGCGGATTGTTTATTGTTGTATCATTGTTTACCGTCAGATCTCTTAGTAATATTGCGTCCCATGACCATGCTTTAAGGTTTATCTGTTGTGTTACACCGCTTTCGAGGGTAAAAATCAGGTTGTCAGAGACTGATCGTGGGAGTGTGTCAAGGTTGTTTGCGGAGGTCAGTTCTACAAATATACGTAGGGAATCTCCTTTTCTTAGTTCTATGTCATTGACCCTGTAACCTGTCTTTTCGCTAAGATATGTGCCGTTGACATTTACTCGGAACCCTGTCTGATTGCCGTTTTGCAGTCGTGCGTTGGTGATGCGTATTCCGTCACCGGAGTTGTTGTACACAAGGAATTGCTTGTGAGGGGAGGGAATTGTGGAGAAGACTGTATCAAGGCTTAGTGTGTCTTTCTCGAATGTCAGTATGTTTGATGGTGACGTACTGAATGTGTCGTCATCGGAACAGGCGGTTAGTGTCAGTGCCAGTGATATGTATATGAGTGCTGTGTATAGTCTTCTCATCGTGTCTGCGGTTTGTTTATATAACGTATTGTCAGTACTTTTATTGTGCTGGCACTGCATGATGCCTTTTGTGATGTGCGTTCTCCTATCAACCATATTATGTTGCCTTTGGCGTCTTCTGCCACCATTTGTTTTTTTCGTTGGAAGTAGTTGCGTTTTTTATCGGTTAGATAGTCGCTTACAAGTCTGCTTCCCTTCATTCCGAATGGTACGAAGGTGTCTCCTTGTTTTGCCCTTCTTATTGTCAGGGGGAATGTTACTTTGTCTGCATCAAGTGTTACGCACAGTTTTTCCTTGCTAGGTGTGAAGTGTGGATTGCGCTCAATTATGCTCACCTCTATGCGTGTGTCCTCCTTATATATATATATGCCACATTCTGGTATCTTTATCTTTGTTTCGCTATCGTCGTCTTCTCGTTTTTCAATTAGGAATGTTCCGCGGTCTGATGCCAGTGTGTGTGTTGTTGAGTTCCATATTTTTCCTGATGGTGCGGCAAGGTTTTGGTATATATGTCGTATTTGTTGCGGTGTGAAGTTGTAGTTTGTCAGAATGGTGAAGAGGGTCTGTTCTGGTGATGGTTGTGCGAGAATGTTGCGTACTGTCAACTGTGCTCCGCCTTCTTCCGTGTTTGTAAGACATTGGTTCACGCTTGTTCTTGTTGCGTGGTCTATTATTTTTGCGGCTTCTGCCACGTTATTTATTGTGCGATTGATGTTTTCTACCGCTGCGGGGTTGATGCTTTTAAGTATTGGTATGAGGTTCAGTCGCACTTTGTTACGTGTCACCTCGTCTGTAAGATTGGTGCTATCGGTGACGTAGGGTTGTGATATTAGTGTGAGATAATCTGTTATCTCTTCTCTGCTGAGGCACAGCAGGGGGCGTATTATATTGCCGTTGCGTGGTTTTATGCCTGTTAGCCCTTGTATTCCTGTGCCTCTGATGAGGTTCATCAGCACTGTCTCCACGTTGTCGTCACGGTGGTGTGCCACGACTATGTCTGCTGCTCCTATTGCCTTTCTCAGTTCTTCGAAGTAGTCATAGCGCAGTTCTCGTGCTGCCATTTCTATGCTTACCTTGTGTGTTTCGGCGTATATGCGTGTGTCAAAGTGTACGAGATGTAGTGTTACTCCAAGGCTTTGGCATAGTTGTTGGCAGAAATATTCATCTCGTTGGCTTTCTTCTCCGCGCAGTTGGAAATTGCAATGTACGGCGTGTACATTGTATTTCAACTGTAGCATCATGCGGAGCAGGCATACGGAGTCTGCTCCTCCCGACAGGGCTACGAGGTGAGTGTGCTCTTTGTTGAACAGATTGTGTTCTTTAATGTATGTTTTTACTTTGTTGAGCATATATTACTCCACGTATAGTACGAGGCCTTTCAGGTATTCTCCCTCTGGGTGATAGATGTTGATAGGGTGATCAGCGGGCTGATGAAGTTGGTGAAGTATTCTTACCTTACGTCCTGATTGTGCTGCAGCGGTGAACACGGCGTTGCGGAAGTTGTCTTTTGTCACTACTTGTGAGCAGGAGAAGGTGAACACTATTCCCCCGGGTTTTATTTTCTCAAAAGCCTTGACGTTTAGTCTGGTATAGCCTTTCAGAGCGTTGTGTAGTGCTCCGCGATGTTTTGCGAAGGCTGGTGGGTCGAGTATTATGAGGTCATAGTTTGAACCGGCTTGTTCGAGATACTTGAATGCGTCCTCACAGAAGGCGGCATGACGGGTGTCGCCAGGGAAGTTGAGTTCCACGTTTTTGGTGGTCAGTTCTATTGCTTTTGCAGAACTGTCAACGGAGTGTACCAGTTCTGCTCCGCCTCTCATGGCGTAGAAAGAGAATCCTCCTGTGTAGCAGAACATATTGAGTACCTTCTTGCCTTTGGCGAAATGCTCAAGTAGTGAGCGGTTTTCTCTTTGGTCAACAAAGAATCCTGTCTTCTGTCCTTTCAGCCAATCCACGTGGAATTTCAGCCCGTTTTCAAGTGCTATGTTTTCTTCTGTCCCGCCATAGATGAATCCATTTTCCTGTCCGAGGCCTGCCTTGAATGGTAGTGTTGTTTCGCTTTTGTAATAGACGTGTTCTATTCTTTGCCCCATTACGTTTATTAGTTCTTCTGCAATGGCCTTTCGTGCGTAGTGTATTCCTACGCTGTGGGCCTGCATTACGGCTGTCTTGCCGTAGCAGTCAATGATAAGTCCCGGCAGGTTGTCACCTTCGCCGTGTACCAGTCGGTAGGTGTTGTTCTGTGGGTTATCGGCTATGCCGATGCTTCTGCGCATTTGTAGTGCTATGGATAGTCTCTTATGCCAGAATGTATTGTTGACGGGCTCATCGTTGAATGTAAGGATACGTACTGCGATACTGCCTATCTGGTAGTGTCCTCGTCCGATGAACGCACCGTTGTAGCATATCACATCTACGGTGTCACCCTCCTTGATGCCTTCGTCCATACTTTGTATCGCACCAGAGAAGACCCACGGGTGGAAGCGTTTGAGACTTTCTTCCTTGCCTCTTTTAAGGTATATTTTCATTCTTTCTTGATTGTTTTTTTTGCGGTTGAGAAGGTGTTTTATGTATGATTCACTGCTGACAATAGGGCTAAAGGTGGTATATTAGCGTCTTTATACGACCGTATTGCGAAAGTGTACATAATCTGTTGTTATACGTCGGTGTGTGGGTGGTGT
>JALFNY010000210.1 GCA_022774105.1 Prevotella sp. | reverse complement strand
CGGCCAGTTTCTCGCACTCACTGATAAAGTCCGTATAATATACTCCAAGTTGATAGGAGTACTTGCCCTCATTGATGTCCTGTATGTTCAGGCCTTTGAGGTGAGAGCGATAGTTGTTTATCTCTGTTTCTATGTTTCGTGACTTTATGTAGTTCACATCAGCGAACTCTGGGTGTGCCACTATCTTAACCATCTCTTCAAGAGAAGAGTTTACCAACACCATCATGGTGTGCATACGTTCCAACTGCTCTGACGTAAAGCCTTCCTTGCTGTTCTTACGCTGACGGTTTATCGTGCGTCCGAGGTTATAACATGAGTCACCAATGGACTCCAAGTCGTCTATCTGCCGCATCATGCGCTGTATTCTGCCCTTAGAATCGTCAGAAAGGCGACCCTCGCTAACCTTCTGCAGGTAGTCTGCTATCTCTACCTCCATCGAGTCGGTTATGCTTTCATACTTCTCTACGCGTGAGAATTGCTTGTTGAAATCCTCGTCTTTGTCAATGTGTAACAGGTCTGCCACTATTCCGAACATTCGCTGGCAACGCTCTGCAAAACTGTTTATCTCCTTCTTTGCTTCAAGTATTGACAACTCTGCTGTTGAAAGCATACCAGCAGAGATGAACCGCAAGCGATATTCCTCTTCCTGATTGTCCCTCATCGGCAGTACCTTGCATACCAGTTGCTCTATCTGATGCACGAATCCTATGAGCAACAGGGTGTTGAGAATATTGAATGCCGTATGGAACGCTGACAGTTTGAACAGGTCATTGGCCTGTGCCCCCATCACGTCCGTAACAAACCAACTTACTGCATCGCAGGCGGGATAGAACACTATCAGCACTACCACGACACCGAAGACGTTGAAGAACATATGGGCAAGGGCGGCACGGCGTGCCTGCGTATTGGCTGTCAGTGATGCCATGAAAGCCGTTATGGTAGTACCTATATTCTGACCCATAGCAAGTGCCGCTGCCTGTTCAAAGCCAAAGCCGGGTATCTGCATATCGAAGAGCATCAGCGTGATAGCCATGGTGGCAGCACTCGCCTGAACTAACATTGTAACCAGGGCACCTACAACGACAAACAGCAGTATGGTGAAGAAACTGTCACAAGGGATATGTGACAGCATCACGGCTACATAATGCCCTATATTCATGTCCGTAGCAGCCTGTTGCAGATAACTAAGACCCATGAAAAGGAACGAGAATCCGAAAATAAACTCGCCCATACTCTTTCTGTTTGACCTGCCTGAGAATATCAATGGCAGGCCACAAGCAAGAAGGGGAATAGCAAAGGCGGCAATGTTGACCTTAAATCCTACGGCAGAGATAATCCATGCCGTGACTGTGGTGCCGATGTTTGCACCCATGATGACGCCGATTGACTGGGCAAGCGTCATAAGTCCGGCATTTACAAAAGAGACCACCATGACGGTAGTAGCGGAAGAAGACTGTATCAACGCTGTGATAAGCACACCGGTCAACACTCCCATGACACGGTTCTTGGTCATTGCGGCAAGGATATTCCTAAGCCGTGCTCCTGCGAATTTCTCCAAACCCTCGGACATAGTCTTCATTCCAAACAGGAAAAGGCCCAAGGAGCCTATCAGCGAGAAACAGTTAATAAGATAATCCATAAATGTTTTTGTTTTGTATTGTGAATATTGCTAACAACTTATGATACTACAACGTCATAGGGGAGTTCTGTTCAATATACTCCTCCCCAATGTTACCTCATCCGCATACTGCAACTCGTCGCCAATGCTTATACCCCTCGCTATGACACTGAGTTCTAAGCCTTGAAAGGCCTGCAAACGACGTGAGATATAGAAATTGGTAGTGTCACCCTCCATCGTTGACGATAGGGCAAAGATTATCTCCTTTATAGGTACAACGTCACCCGTACCACTACCTGTTGCTTCCCTGTTGTCTGCTATGCGCTGTATCAGCGATTCTATCTCTATATCCCCTGGACCTATGCCGTCCATTGGTGATATGATGCCTCCAAGTACGTGATAGAGACCACGATACTGCTGCGTGCGCTCTATGGCCATGACATCCTGTATATTCTCTACCACACATATCAATGATGCGTCTCTGGTAGGGTCCGCACATATAGGACACTGCTCGGTATCTGATATGTTATGGCAACAACGGCAGTATTTTATCTCACGTTTTAGCGTTGTCAGCGCATCGGCAAATGCCACCACGTCTCCCTCCTCCTGACGTAACAGGTGCAGGACAAGACGCAGGGCGGTCTTATTGCCAATTCCCGGCAGGCGGGAAAACTGTGATACGGCGTTATCGAGAAGTATTGAAGACATACAATTCCTTTTGTTATTGCATCTTATGCAGGCCTTCCCAACGGACATTCCACTTGCCGTTTTGCGGGAATCCCGGGTTCTTTACGTCTGGACAACCCTCCCAACCAGCACACATCATAGCCACACTTTCAAGTATGGCACCATTGCCGGGCAGGTATATCTTGAGACGTTCGTTCTGGAAATTATGTCCATTGTTAAGGTATGTATTCTTCTGGACAGGCATCACAAGTGCCTGCACCGCCTCCTCCTGCATACCAAGCCTTGCTGCTGACATGGCGAGGACACCAAAATCCCAGCCCCACATATCAGAGAAATCAAAGTTTTTCATCACCCACCTATAAGTGGCGCGCATCTTATCATAGCAGAAAAGCGGTGTGGTCTCCCTCGATGTGCCAGCACGGTACATGGCGTTCTGCACCTCCAACTGCGGCAACATAGCACAGGCAGCAAGGACAGCAGGGTGGTCCGTAGTGGTCTTGATGCGATAACTCTCATCCTCCGGCACGCGCGCTACGCCAGCAAGATAAACACCGTCACGCTCAGGCAGAGGCGAGAGGTTCTCTATTATGTCGTCCCACTTGGCCACACGTTCCAGTCCTCTGCGCTCACGCCACTGCTGGGCAACAATGAGGCCGTAGCGCCAATAGGCGAGTTCAAAAGGCTGGTTGTAAGCATATTGCCACGTCATGGTCTCCTGAAGAGCCGTAGCACCAATGAGATTGTATTTCTTTGTCAGTGAGTCATACGTGCAGAAGTCTGCCATAAACTGCGCTGTCTCATCAACATATTTACCGTATTTGTCAAGTACAGCATATACTTCCTTGCTGCAACCCTTCCTCTTCTGGCACTGGGCATCAGCAGAACAGGGGTTGACAGCATGGCGATACATCTCCTCAGCAAAGTAGATGTAATGCGGTTGCTGCCAAATCAGGAAAGAACCGACATTTGACGGTGATTCTCCCGCCCATGGATCGGTCATCTTCATCCACCTGACACCGTTGAACCCTTGTCGTGACGCTATCTCACGAGCCTTGTCATACACCTGCGGAGAGTTATACCAGTCAAGGGCTCTTGCAAGAACCTCCTCATGGCCGAACAGTGAAAAGTCAATGGTATGCCACCATGTCATTTCAAGATGTGGACGACCATACCAGGTGTTCAACGTGAGGCCAGACTCCTGCGGAGGCGTATTTCCCTGACAGTTAACAGCGGTAAGATACTGAGAAAGCACCACACGACGCTCTACTTCCTTTGCACGCTCATCGGTACACAGTGAAAAATCAACGATGGCACCTGTGTTCCAATAATTCTTCCAATAGTCCGCAGCAGAGGCAAGAGTCTTGTCAAACGAACCGGCAGACGCCTCGTTCTGACTCTGAGTGTATTCTATTGTAAAGGCGATGGTAGGGTCAAGCATCTTATTTGCCTTACCTTGGGGCGCACCAAACTGCAAAGCGAACTGGTTAGCAGACGTTCTTACAAGGTCAGCAGTACCTTCCCACGTGATGCGAGCATAATATACGGTAGCGTCAACAGTGCGTCTCAGCAATGCAGAGTTAACAGTCTGTGAGATAATCTCTGTGCTGTGACGGTCATTTGCCTCCCAGTTTGAAGCGTCATCAACATGACCTTCCGTTGGATAAGGGAATGAAAAGGCGATGCAGGCATTGCCCTTTATAAACAAGGGGGTAACAACCTTTGCTGACAAAGCAGAGGCATTGGGATGGGCTACGGTCTGCACCGCTACTGGTTGGCCAAGTGCTTTGAAGTTGGATGATATCACCCCTGCCCACATATCGAGGCTCTGGTCAATGTCTGTAAGCGATGTTATTGGCACCTGATTGCCCTTTTTATCCTTTATCATGATGCCTACAGCACCGAGATTTAGACGATGTGGGTTTATACGATAATATTCTGAAGCCCCGTATCCACGTGTGGTCTTGTCTCTATGCTGCACGGCATATAACTCTTTACGGCCGTGTCCCATGTCTCTCTCGCCCCATGTCTCCTCAACTGTATATCCCTTGTCATTCGGGAAGGAGTGCCATCCCCAGTCACTTTGGGCGCAGAGACTCACTCCTTTTTTATAATATAAAGGATAAGATTGCAGTCCTGTGACATCAACAGTCGTGGCAAAATGGCCGTTACCAACAGATAATGAACCAAGACTATCTACCGCATTGACCTTCGGGTTGTTTCTTTTCACGACCTCCTTGCGGTCAATCGACTGTGCAACAGCAACTGTTGCAAGAATAATAGCAAAGGATAAGAAGAGTTTTCTCATGTTCTCAGTTTTTTGTTTTAGTTTTTAGTCAGTATTAGTTAGTTACTACAACTTGTGCTTTCCGTATGCTGTCCCTCCGCAAAGAATCTACGGCAAGACTGTCAACTGCTTCTCTCTGCTCCTCCTTAGCAACGGCAGGAGGCACTGTTCGCAGGTGTAACAGTTTGACATTGCGTATCGCTGCAAGGCGTATTGTACTTGTATTGGGATTTGATGTGTTCTGTGTCAGGTTCTGCACCAGTATAAAATAGCCTTTAATCTTCTTCACATGCAGGCGGTCAACGTCATTATTCACTGTTGCTATACCATGACTGTCAAAGTTAGTATGTGTCACTACCGATGCTATGCTGTCGTTATCGTAACAGACAGCGAGGTATGCAGCCACGTCACGCATACCATCTTGAAATATGAACTGCACGTCATACTGCAACGTTATCCTGTCACCGTCCTCGAAAGTAGAGTCTGGTTGTATCTCAAAGGTATATAGATTGTATGGTGCTTGGTGCATGAGAATAAAGGAAGGCTCTGCTTTCCATACATTGGCAGTGTCTGCTTCCTCACCTTGTATGCCGTCCACCTTGCCGCCAAGTGCCACTACATCTCTCTCTATCCGCTCAGAAAGGGACTGGTATATGCTGTACATCTCACGTGCATTACGGCAATAATAGTTGAAAGAGGTATCCCATTCTGCTTTGTCTATCCCGTGTTTGTTAAGTACGGAGGCTCTCAACGCAATGAGATCTGCACCTGTTGTTACTCCGCCACTGCGTGTTTCGTAAATGCTTTGTGCCACATGCATATCATAAAGCACATTCTCCATCTCGTCCTCTGGTAATATTCCGGAGGGCGTAGATGGTGCACATGCCATCATAAGCATTAGTATTATAGCATAACTAATTATCTTCATTCTTATGACTGAGCATAGATAGTTCCTTTCTGCACAGCAACAACATAGCCACTACACCCACAGAAATGCAGGAGTCAGCAAAGTTAAACACTGGTGAGAAGAAGATAAACCGCTGTCCTCCCCACATTGGGAGCCAGTCGGGGTAAGTAGTTACTATCAGTGGGAAGTAGAACATATCCACCACCCTACCCTGCAAGAATGGGGCGTAGCCTGTCCCGAACGGTACGGGGAACGCCTCACAGTAGGGCAAGGACTCTGTAAACACCATGCCATAGAACATACAGTCTATTAGATTCCCTGCTGCTCCAGCGAGTATCATGGCGAGCAACGTTATCCATACTACGCGTGCTCCTGCCTTTATCTGCTTCCAGATAAAGACTGCCAGCACACAACTCGCCACAAGGCGGAATATGCTTAACGCATACTTTGGTATGAATGTCATGCCGTAGGCCATACCGTTGTTCTCTATAAATGATATATAGAACCAGTCTGTGATGTGTATGCTTTCATGCAGACACATATTGGTCTTGACCCATATTTTTATGCACTGGTCTGTTATCAGCAGCAATAGTACGAACAGGCACGTGATTATTCCCTGTTTTGTAGTGGTCTTCATTAATGTTTATTCTTCATCTTTGACTCCACAGATAGTGTGGCATGGGGCACTGCGCGCAGGCGTTCTTTCGGTATCAGTTCTCCTGTCATGCGGTCAACGCCATAAGTTTTATTGGCGATTCTTATCAGTGCGGCCTCTAATCCCTGAATAAATTTCTGTTGACGTTGTGCCAGCATTATCAGTTCTGCCTTGTTCTGTGTTGTTGATCCTTCCTCTAATATCTTGTATGTAGGGGATGTATCAGCCACGTCATTGCCCTCATCGTTGCGTAATGCACGCATCATGTCGTTGTAATCAAGTCGTGCACGCTCTAATTTCTCGTCAATAATCTTCTTGAACTCAGCAAGATCTTCGTCACTGTAACGTTTTCTAATCTCTGCCATGATATTTATTTTTAAGTTTGGGTTTATGGGTATAGGTTATTGGTTCTGGGGGCTTTTGCGCTGAATTGTCAACTTTTCTGCCGTCATTCATCACTCAGTGCGAATGCTACCTGAAACCAATAACCGTTTATTACGTTCTTTCTATCTTCACTTTTGCAGTAAATTCACCGAACTCTACGTCTTTACCGTCCTTGGCATCACCGAACGTTAGTTCGTTAGCGAGCACCTGGGAACATATATGTTCGCCGAACACTGTCACTGCGTTCTCCAGTTCTGCGTTGTGTTCTATGGTCACCTTTATGCGGTCGGTTATCTCCAGTCCTGTGTCTTTACGCAGTGCTTGTATGCGTTTTATGATGAGACGCGCCATGCCTTCGTTACGCAGTTCTGGTGTTATCTCTATGTCAAGAGCCACTGTTATGCGTCCTTCTTGTGCTATGGTCCATCCTGGTATGTCCTCGGAGATGATTTCTACGTCTGCTGCCTCTATCTGCGTTGGCTGTCCTTCTACGTCAAGTGTTATGGTGCCAGTCTGCTCCAGGGTGTTTATTTGTTCCTGAGACATTGCTGTTACAGCGGCATTTACGCTCTTCATCAGCTTGCCATACTTCTTGCCCATGGTGCGGAAGTTACATTTAACTTTCTTCACCAGTTGCATACCTTGCCCGTCTTCTATGAAGCGTAGTTCCTTTACGTTTGTCTCTGCCAGTATCACTCCTGCCATGCGTTGTATGTTCTCGCGCAGTGATGCGTCGTTGACAGGTATGGATATGGCTTGCAATGCTTGTATAACGGGTATCTTTACTTTCTTGCGCAGTGACAATACCATTGATGTAACCTGCATGGCTAATTGCATTGCCTGCTCCAGTTCTTTGTCAATGTATGCGTCCTTCACTGTCGGATAGTCTGCAAGGTGTACGCTGATTGCGGTGTCCTTGCCTGTGACGTTGTTCAGGTCCTGATACAGTTGGTCTGCGTAGAATGGTGATATTGGTGCTATCAGACGGCTCAGTGTGTCGAGACAGGTGTACAATGTCTGGTATGCTGACAGTTTGTCCTGTGTCATTCCGCCTCCCCAGAAGCGTTTTTTGTTCAGACGGATATACCAGTTTGAGAGTTTGTCTATTACGAAGTTCTGTATGAGCCTTCCTGCTGGTGTTGGCTCATAGTTGGCGAGCGTTGCGTCAACCTCCTTCACCAGTGTGTTGAGTTCTGACAACAGCCAGCGGTCAAAGTCTGGTCTCTCGTTGTATGGGACGTCATCTTGTGAGTAGTCGAAGCCGTCAACGTTGGCATATAGTGTAAAGAATGAGTATGCTTGATATAGTTTTATGAAGAATGACGATGTCACTTCCTTCACGCCGTCGGGGTCGAACGACAGGTTATCCCATGGTGCTGAGTTGGTTATCATATACCATCTTACTGCGTCTGTGCCATAGGTTGCTATACATTCAAATGGGTTTATGACGTTGCCAAGGCGTTTTGACATCTTGATTCCGTTCTTGTCAAGCACCAGTCCGTTGGATATTACGTTCTTGTAGGCTACTGAGTCAAATACCATTGTGGCTATGGCGTGCAGCGTGAAGAACCAGCCTCGTGTCTGATCTACGCCCTCTGCTATGAAGTCTGCGGGGTAGGCCTTACGACTGTCTATCTCCTCTTTGTTTTCAAATGGGTAGTGTACCTGTGCGTATGGCATAGCGCCTGAGTCAAACCATACGTCTATCAGGTCCAGTTCTCGTGTCAATACGGAACCGATTTTGCCTACCAACTTTATGTCGTCCACGTATGGGCGGTGTATATCTATGCGGTCATAGTTCTCTTGGCTCATGTCGCCTGGCACGAAGCCTTTGTCCTTCAGCGGGTTGCTCTGCATCACTCCTGCTGCCACCGCCTTCTCTATCTCGTTATAGAGTTCTTCCAGACTGCCTATGCACAGTTCTTCTTTCGTCTCACGGTTACGCCATATAGGCAATGGGGTGCCCCAGTAACGGGAGCGTGAGAGGTTCCAGTCGTTAAGGTTTTCCAGCCATTTGCCAAAGCGTCCTGTGCCTGTTGTTTCTGGTTTCCAGTTTATAGTCCTATTCAGTTCGGCCATGCGTTCTTTGCAGGCAGTAGAGCGTATGAACCATGAGTCCAGCGGATAGTAGAGCACGGGCTTGTCCGTGCGCCAGCAGTGAGGATAGTTGTGCACGTGTTTCTCTATTCTGAACGCCGTTCCTTCCTCCTTCATCTCTATGCAGATTATGACGTTGAGGTCCATGTCTTTTGCCGCTGCTTTCTCGTCATACTTGCCGTTCTGGTTGTACTTGGGGTCGTATGCATTTTTTACATAGTCTCCGCTGTGTTTCCAGTATCCCTCGTTCACGCACGTCTGGATAAATTCCGCGTCCATGTCTTCTTTTACAAAGTAACGGCCTTGGAAATCTACCATCGGGCGTGTGTCGCCTGCTTTGTCTATGATGAACAGTGAGGGGATGCCTGCGTCCTTTGCTACCTTGGCGTCATCTGCACCGAACGTGGGTGCTATGTGTACTATTCCGGTACCGTCTTCTGTCGTAACGTAGTCACCGGGAATCACACGGAAAGCCTCGTCTTCCTTCACTACCACCTTGTCACTTTCCAGTGCGCAGGGTTTTACCCACGGCATTAGTTGACGATAGTGCAGGCCCACGAGGTCGCTACCCTTACCGCGCCACACTATTTCCAGAGGCTTCTCTGTGCCGTCTTCGTCCTTTTCTGGCTGGAAATATGCGCTGAGGCGTGGCTCGGCTATGACATATATTGCTTTCTCGCCGCTGTAAGGGTTGCTGCCCTTCACTGCCACGTAGTCTATCTTTGGCCCTACGCACAGCGCCGTGTTTGAGGGGAGTGTCCACGGTGTTGTGGTCCATGCCAGCACGTAAACATTCATCCCGTCCTCTGTTGACATCACCTTGGCTGCGTCTTTCAGCAGGAACTGTGCCGTCACCGTGGTGTCTTTAACGTCACGGTAGCAGCCGGGCTGGTTCAGTTCGTGTGATGACAGACCTGTACCGGCAGCGGGGGAATACGGCTGAATGGTGTAACCCTTATACAGCAGATTCTTGTTATACAACTGTTTAAGCAGATACCACAGTGTCTCTATGTACTTATTGTCGTAGGTTATGTAAGGGTGTTCAAGGTCCACCCAATAACCCATCTTGTTTGTCAACTGCGCCCACTCGTCCGTGTACATCATCACGTTCTTGCGACAGGCGTCGTTATAGTCATCTACTGAAATCTTCTTGCCGATGTCTTCCTTGGTTATTCCGAGTGACTTCTCCACTGACAGTTCCACGGGCAGGCCGTGAGTGTCCCATCCTGCCTTGCGGTGTACCTGATAACCTTTCATTGTCTGATAACGCAGAAAGGTGTCTTTTATCGTGCGACCCATGACATGATGTATGCCTGGATGACCGTTGGCAGAGGGAGGACCCTCAAAGAATATGTATTTCGGCTGTCCCTCACGTTCGTCTATGCTCTTATGGAACACATCGTTCGCTTCCCAATATGCAAGTACCTGCTCGTTGGTCTTTACAAGATCAAGACCCTTATGTTCGGCAAATTTCTTACTCATCTCTGTCTGTATATTCTTGTTGGTTTGATTTTTGGCTACAAAATTACAATAAAATAATGATATTTCCAAAAAAATGACAGCATATTTCAGAAAAACAACAGACCACACTTGTTATTCTGTCTTATACCACACCACTGTTAATCTTCGGCTTCTAACTGCTGATTACATTATATTTTCAAATTCTTGTACTAATCAACGGATTAATCATTAACATTGCTTCTGGTATGCAAGAGTGTTGGATGGCAAATTAGTTTAACAAATAGAACCTGTATGGTGAAATAGAATACTGAACAAAAGTAGTAAACCTAATTAATCAACTAATCGCATCCAATTGTATCATCTATTTTTTGAGAAGTCATAATCAGGCCTCTTTT
>JALFNY010000184.1 GCA_022774105.1 Prevotella sp. | reverse complement strand
TCTACCAAGCCCATGGCATCAGGGAAAGTAAAGAAGGCATAGTGTGGTATGCCGTCATCAAGGATGTCTTTTGAATACTGGAACTCAGTGTGTGGCAGTCCCAAAATGCCCATCACCGTGGCACAGATGTCCGTCTGCGCTCCTGTCACCGATACCTGACGGGGCTCTGTCACCATGCCGCCAAGCATAACCACTGGTATCTCATATCTCCATAACTGGTAGTTGTCAATATGTGGCGGATAGGCTCCAAGGTGGTCAGGAACTATCACCACGAGTGTGTTCTGCCAGCAATCACGTGCTTTCAAGGCCTCAACAAACTGCCCCAGACAATGGTCAGCATAGGCAAAGGCGTTGAGTGCCGGGTCTTGAAGCCGCTTATAGTCTGGCACATCAAATGGCTCATGGCTGCTACTTGTCATAAAGACCTTCAGGAACGGCTTGTCATTCTTCCCTGTCTCCTTGTCTATATCCTCCAATATGCGGTCAAACACGGTGCCGTCAGGTACTCCCCATTTGCCAGTGCTTTGTCTTGCGGGGAAGTCATACTGTGATGTTATCTTCTGAAAGCCTGTTCCCACAAGGTAAGAACGCATATTGCTGTAATTGGTGTCACCGCCATAATAGAAGTGTGTGGCATATCCTGCCCTGCCAAGTGCACTGGCAATGGAGGGCAATGAGGTGCTGATGCGCGGCATATCCATAACGCTCATGGTGGGTTGTGCTGGCAATCCGCTCAGCACCGACACCAGTGCCCTGTCCGTGCGGAACGAGTTGGCATAGAAATTCGTGAAATATATTCCCTCTTTTGAGTAGCGGTCAAGGTTTGGTGTCACTCCGCTGACGTGCCCACTCTCTGTCATTATGTATTTCGAAAAACTCTCCAAGCATACCAATACCACGTTGTATTCATGTCGCACAGCGTCGGGTCGCAGCCTTGTGGCCACCATGTCAGCGAACAGTCTGTCTGCTTCATCAGCCTCTAACAGTCTGTATCGCGTGGCTATCTCTTCCTGATGAGCCACCGATTCCATGAAACTGAAGATGGGATTGACCGCTGCATGGTTCAGTTTCACGTCCGAAGAGAAGTACACATTGCCGGTATGATTGGTGCCGGTGCCAAATCCTCCACGTATCGGTATTATCATCATGGCGGTGGCAACGACCAGTGCCAGTGCCTCCAAAAGCCGCTTTACGATGGGTGACCGACGGTCATTTCTTACTCTGCTACCCACCGCCATAAACGTTTTATACACCGCTACTGCAAGTGCTATGACTGCTATCAGCACAGTAATCAGTTGCCATGCCGACATACTTGCTACTGCTGCTGTGGGCGATGTACGCAGATATAGTATGGGAGTATTGTCAAGTGGGAATCCCCAATAGGCATAGAGGCCAAGGTTACTGATATAAGCCACGGAGGCGATGAGGGCTGTCACGGCGAAATATCCTCTCCACCACCAGCGACAGGGGGGCGATTTACGCCTGTTACTTGATGTTTTTCCCGTTAGGAACAGCGAGATTACGAGCAGCAGACCGGGTATGACAGTAAGGTAACCGGCTATTGCCACATCGAGCAACAGACCGTGCCAAAGCACTGCAAGCCAGTCGGTAACGCCACTGTCACCCACGCAATAGAGCGCAAGGAAGCACACTTTGCTGGCTACTCCCAGCAAAGTCCATAACAGGAAGATGGTGATTATTGTGTAGATTCTCTTCATCCTGATGATTGGAGGGTACGTTGGTCAGTGGGTTTGCAGGCTAACAGCATGACCAGTGGCAGCGTTGTGTGATTCTTGTATGCAACGTCTTAACTGTCATCACCCCCTACCAGCCATACAACTAAGCCGTTAAACCTCCCAAAAACTAAAACACTTTTCTCAACAGTTTGCGCAACCACGTGTCTGAGTGTGGCCGTTTTTTGAAGTTACGTATATACGACCGCCCCAGTACCTTTTCTTTTGTGGCGAACACTATCTTCGCCGTATGCTTCTTGTCACGGTGCTCCGGGCGACCGTATGTACTGTCAACGAGTTTGCACTTGCGGCCAAGCATATAGCGGTTATATACTGATTCATCTTGATAACGGGGGATGATACCTTTTTCAAAGTCTGTCATTGTAAGCCGATGACATTCTTCAAGCATAGCAATATAATGTTCCGTCAATCCGCCTGTGATTCCGCTTTGCAAGTAGAGGGAGCGTGTTCCGTATGGAATGTATGCTGCGGACTGCCGCCGACGCTCAAAAAGATAATCTTCATCTACATTCTCCGTCCCGTCTTTCCATGTCAATGCCAACAGCCCACCGTCACCCTCCGTGGGGAAAAACTCGTCTGGTGTTATTACAGTTCTGAACCTTGTGTTACCATTAAAGAAGAAAACATAGTCGTAACCACGCAACTGTTCTTTTATCCGAAGGAAAAAATGGTAACGGAACACCACATTGCAAGGCCAGCCAAGATCATCCTGCCGGACTATGGTCACATTGTCGGGAACATCTATCTCGGCGTCAGTCACCAAATGATAGTGCTTGTGCAACTGCGGACAGAAGTACTGTTCGCACGTTTTATAGAAGTCAGGCCAAAACGTTATGTACCGCCCTATGCCTACATATAATATAGCCAACCTTGTCATCTGGTTATTATTTCTCCCTTACAACTTGCTCATTATCCTTTTTCTCTCCTTCTCGTCTGGATAAACACGGCAGAAGTCCTCCCACGTACGTTTCCACCTGTTGTGGCTCCAGAGCCAGTATGGAGGGTTTTCTATTATCGTTTTCTCTAACAGACGGTAGTATTTCTCCGTCAAGGCGAACTTGGGCTCGTCCTTGGCGCAGTCACTTATCTTGACAAGCGTTGCCACATAGTAGCCGCGTTTGGGGCGTTTTATGTCCATATAGAACGCTGCTCCGTTGAAGATGCGGGCTATCCTCTCCGCCCCAGAGTATGTTGGCGTTAACTGATTGAGAAACGTTGGCCAGTAGTGCATACTGCTAAAGCCCGGCACTTGGTCAGAGACAAAGCCGACAACCATAGCCTTGTTCTGCCTGTACCACTGCGACAAGGTGGGCAGTGTGTCCTCCATCTTTACGCCGTGGGCCCCGAAACGTGTGCGGAGTTTCAGGAAAATCCTGTCCGCAGTCTTGTTTTCCAGTTCGTGATATAGGTTTCCGCACAGACAGTCGGGGGCGTGCATGGCAAACGTGGTGACCCACTCCCAGTTGCAGTAATGCCCGAGATACATGAAGATGGGTATCTTCTGGTCTAAGAATTTACGGGCCTCCTCCATACCCTCGAATCTCATTCGCCGAGCCATCTCTTCGCGACTGATAGAGGGGAGTTTCAAGGTTTCAAACACATAGTCACAGAACCAGCGGAAGAATCGTCGTTCTATGCTCAGCATCTCCTTCTCTGACATTCCGGGAAAGGAGTTGCGAAGGTTCTTGCGCACCACCTTCTTGCGGTAGCGCGTGAGGTAATATATTATAAAAAAAGCAACGTCAGAGAAAACATAGAGCACCCTCAACGGCAAGAGTGAGAATACATAGAGGGCACCATAGGTTATCTTATATTTTATATCTGCCAAGGTCATTGGTGTTATTTTTACTTCTTGAGTCTATTGATGGCTGCTCTACATTCGGCGTAGCAGCCGCATTACACCCTGCAAAGGTAGATATTTTATTTAGAATATGCAAGTAATTGTATGATAAAAGAGTTTAACGCCACGTAATAGTCACATCTGCCAGCACTCTGTCCGAGAGATACATGGAGGGTAATCAGCACCTCCTTACCGTGTAATCGGCACCTCTTTACCGTGTAATCAGCACCTGATTGTGGGGTAATCAAGTGCTGATTGCTGTATGCGGCGACGGATGCCCTCTACCAAAGAGAACATCCGCCTTAAAGAAAATGATAATTATGAGAGAATGGATGGTCTTGTCTGTGGTCGTAGGTCATAGGTCGTAGGTCACAGGTCTTGCGTACTTTACATAGTAAGCCCTAACCAAGCGAAGCGCAACCTAAAACCTTAGACCTTGGTAGTCTCTACCCCAAATACGCGTCCACTTTCTTTGCCGCATCTCTGCCACTTGCCATGGCACGAACTACGAGTGAGGCTCCTGAGGCAGCGTCACCACATACGAATACGTTGTCGGCGAACTTAGGTTGTTCTGGTTTTAAGAATCCCATAGCGAGGAAACATATCTCGCACTTTATCACCTCTGGCTCCCCCGCGGGCACCATCTTCGGTCGTCCGCCGTCGGGATTAGGCTCCCACTCGATGGGTTGCACGCGCACACCTGTCAGTTTTCCGTCCTTGCCGAGGAACTCAAGAGAGTTGATATTCCAGCGACGTGTGCAGCCTTCCTCATGTGATGAGGTGGTTTTCAGCGTGCGAGGCCAGCACGGCCAAGGGTTGGCAGGGTCTTCATTACCCTCTACTGGCTTCGGCATTATCTCTATCTGTGTCACGCTGAGGCACCCCTGACGGTGTGATGTGCCTATGCAGTCAGAGCCCGTGTCACCTCCACCGATGACAAGTACGTCCTTGCCCTTGGCTGTTACACGCTCGTCGTTAGAGAACTCCATGCCTGCCAGCACGCGGTTCTGCTGTGAGAGCAGTTCCAGTGCGAGGTGAACGCCCTTCAACTTACGGCCGGGGATGTTGAGGTCACGCGCTACCGGTGTTCCGGTGCTTACCACGTATGCGTCAAACTCGCCCTGTGGCAGACGGCCCTCGTCAGCAAGTTTCTGCAAATCAATGTCTGCTCCGAAGACAAACTGTATGCCCTCCTGTTCCAGCAGGTTCATACGGCGGTCTATTACCTTCTTGTTCAGTTTGAAGTTAGGTATGCCGTAGCGCAGCAGTCCACCCGCTGCCTCGTTCTTGTCGAACACTGTCACCGTGTAACCCATCTTGTTCAGACGGTTGGCAGCCACCAGTCCGGCGGGTCCCGCACCTATAACGGCCACTGTCTTGCCGTTGCGTTCATACTGTTGTGGCTGTATTATGTTCTCACGCCATGCGCCTTCGGTGATGGCACACTCGTCCTCACGGTTTGTAGTAGGCTCATGGTCGGTGAGGTTCAGCACGCAGGCTTTCTCACAAAGAGCCGGACAGATACGCCCAGTGAACTCCGGGAAGTCGTTGGTTGCATTGAGCAAACGATATGCAAGGGTCCAATCGCCCTTATAGAGTGCATCGTTCCACTCTGGTGGTTTGTTGCCAAGAGGACACGCCCAGTGGCAGAATGGCACGCCACAGTCCATGCAACGGCTTGCCTGCAACTTGCGGTCGTGGGAGTTAAGGGTCTGTTCTACCTCTCCAAAGTCTTGGATACGGTCGTGGAGGTCACGGTAACCGGCCTCCTTTCTATGTATGGTAAGAAAAGCTTTAGGGTTTCCCATTTCTGTTATACGTTGTTTTGTGGTTTAGTTGTTTGACTGTGTAACGATTTTCATACATTTCCACATAATCAAACAACTAAACTACCAGACAACCAAACGACTGAGTTAGTTATTTATCAACTGCATATTGGCTATCTTCTCCTGCAAGACGCGCATCTGCTCCTCTTGCAACACACGCTTGTACTCGATAGGAACTACCTGTATGAAGTCCTCCACATACCTGTTCCAGTCGTCAAGCATCCTTCCAGCCAGGGCAGAACCAGTATATAGATAGTGCTTGCGTATGAGTTCCTTCAATTCCTTACGGTGAACCGCCTCCTCAACAAGGTTTATCTCCACCTGATCCATGTTACAGAAGTAGTCAAAGTTGTGGTTCTTGTCCCATACGTATGCCACACCTCCTGACATACCAGCGGCGAAGTTACGTCCTGTCTCACCGAGAACCACCACGCGACCTCCCGTCATGTACTCACAGCAGTGGTCTCCTGCGCCCTCTACCACCGCCACGGCACCAGAGTTGCGGACAGCAAAACGCTCGCCCACACGGCCGTTAACATACAGTTCTCCCGTTGTGGCACCGTACAATCCGGTGTTACCAGCGATGATATTGTCCTCTGCCACAAAGTCGGCATTGGCTCTTGCTGGCGGCAATATGGCGATGCGTCCACCGGAAAGACCCTTTCCGAAGTAGTCGTTAGTCTCACCCTCAAGTTTCAGGTTGACACCCTTCACGGCGAAAGCACCGAACGACTGTCCCGCAGAACCCTTGAACTTGATGTTTATAGTGCTGTCAGGCAGACCCTCCTCACCATACTTCTTGGCTATAAGGCCTGAGAGCATAGTGCCCACAGCACGGTCAGTGTTCTTGATAGCATAGTCAAGATTCACCTCTTCCTTATCCTCTATAGCCTTTGTGCAGGCCCTGATAATATCGAAATCCTTTACGCCTTCCACCTTTGTGAACGCCTCACGGTCCCAACACAGCGGCTTGTCCGTAGCAGGTTTATACAGCAATCGTGAGAAATCTATGGTGCCCTGCTTGGTCGTTGGGTCTGCGGCGTGCACCTCGATGAGGTCTGTTCGGCCTATAATGTCCTTCAGATTACGCACTCCTATCTCTGCAAGATACTCACGAGTTTGCTGTGCAAGGAAGGTGAAGAAGTTGACAACGTACTCCGCACGACCACGGAACTTGGCACGAAGACGTTCATCCTGCGTTGCCACACCTACCGGACAGGTGTTGGTGTTACACTTACGCATCATCAGACAGCCAAGTACTATCAGTGGCAATGTGCCGAAAGAGAACTCGTCTGCGCCCAACATTGCCATGAGAACAATGTCTCGTGCCGTCTTTAACTGGCCGTCAGTCTGCAGTCTTACCTGGTTACGCAGACCGTTCATGACAAGTGTTTGCTGTGTCTCGGCAAGTCCTATCTCTGGTGATATGCCTGCAAATCTCATGGAAGAAGCAGGTGATGCACCTGTGCCTCCCTCCGCTCCAGAGATTACTATGAGGTCAGCCTTGGCCTTGGCAACGCCTGCTGCTATGGTGCCCACGCCGCTTTCGGCAACGAGTTTCACTGACACTGCAGCCTCAGGGTTGATATTTTTCAGGTCGTAGATAAGTTGGGCGAGGTCCTCAATGGAGTAGATGTCATGGTGTGGCGGTGGTGATATGAGCGTAATGCCGGGTATAGCGTTACGTGTCTTGGCTATTATCTTGTTCACCTTGAAGCCTGGCAACTGTCCGCCCTCACCGGGTTTAGCGCCTTGTGCCACCTTAATCTGTATCTCCTCAGCGTTTACGAGGTACTCGGCTGTTACTCCGAAGCGTCCTGATGCTATCTGTTTTGTCTTGGATGAGAGGCTCACTCCGTCAACCATCGTGTGATAACGCTCGTTGTCCTCACCGCCTTCTCCGGTGTTAGAGCGTGCTCCGAGTTTGTTCATTGCGAGCGCAAGGGCCTCGTGTGCCTCTATGGATAGCGCACCGAAAGACATTGCTCCCGTGACGAAGTGCTTGACAATGGATTCTACTGGCTCTACTTCTTCCAGTGGAACGGGCTTTGCTGCCTTCTTGAAGTCCATGAAATCACGCAGGAATATGGGCTTTTCCTTCTTGTCAACCAGTGCTTCCCACTCTTTATATTTCTTGTAAGAGCCCATTCGTGTGGCCAGTTGCAGGGTGGCAATGGTGTCTGGGTTCCATGCGTGTGCTATGCCGTCCTTGCGGTAGTTGAACAGTCCTGTGTTGGGAAGGAAGCCGTCTAACTGCTTTGGCACGAACGCGCTGTCGTGCAAACTGATGGCATCACGGGCGATGTCACGTAGTCCTATGCCGCCGATTGTTGACTTCTCTGTGCCGAAGTATGTCTGCAAGAGTTCGTCAGAGAGGCCCACTGCCTCGAATATCTTTGCTCCGCGATATGAGCGTATGGTTGATATGCCCATCTTGGACATTATCTTTTTGAGACCTTTGTCAACGGCTTTGATGTAGTTTTTCTCTGCCGTAGCGTACTCTTCTTGTACTTTGTGTTTTTTTACAAGGTCATCAATGACGGCGAATGTCATGTAAGGGTTGATGGCTGAAGCGCCATATCCCAGCAGCAGTGCTGCGTGCATTACTTCTCGTATCTCGCCAGATTCTACTATAAGTGCCGTCTGTACGCGCTTGCCTACGGATATAAGGTAGTGGTGTACGGCGCTGACAGCGAGCAACGATGGTATTGCTGCCAGTTTATCGTTGATGTCACGGTCAGAGAGTATGATGTAGTTTACACCGTCATCTACTGACTGTTCTGCTGCCTTGCACAGGTCATTGAGTGCTTTGTTGAGCCCTGCTTCACCGTCTTTCACGGCGAATAGTATTGGTAGTTTCTTGGTTTTGAAGCCCTTGTAACGTATGTTACAGAGCATATCAAGGTCTGTATTTGTCAGTACGGGCTGTGGCAGACGCACCATTTTGCAGTTGCTCTCATCGGGATTGAGTATTCCTGAGCCTACGCGTCCTATGTATTCCGTTAGTGACATTACCAACTCTTCGCGTATTGGGTCAATGGCGGGGTTGGTGACCTGTGCAAATTGCTGACGGAAGTAGTTGAAGAATATCTGCGGTTTGTCTGATATTACTGCCAACGGGGTATCGTTACCCATTGCTGCCACGGGCTCCTGACCGTTGGTACACATTGGTACAAGGGTCTTGTCGATGTCTTCTTGTCCGAAGCCGAAGGCTATCAACTTACGGTCGAAGGCCTCAACGGCATTGTCAACCTTACGTCCTGACTTCAGTTTCTCCAACTGTATGCGGTTT
Source organism: Prevotella sp. (assembly GCA_022774105.1). Classification (GTDB taxonomy): domain Bacteria; phylum Bacteroidota; class Bacteroidia; order Bacteroidales; family Bacteroidaceae; genus Prevotella. Next base: position 1,337 of record JALFNY010000184.1, on the reverse strand, counting down.
GTTGAGAGCCACTGACGGTATGGATGTTCACCTGCCAGTTTCTCTTTTATCTCTCCGTCGTAGTATATTCTGCCCTCCTGCGTATCTATGAGCAGTATCTTTCCCGGCTGTAACCGTCCCTTGCTCACCACGTCACCGGGTTCAAAATCCATTACGCCTACCTCTGATGCTACTACCATAAGACCGCTCTTGGTGATGGTATAGCGTGATGGTCGCAGACCGTTTCTGTCAAGCATTCCGCCTGCATAGCGACCGTCAGAGAACATCAGTGCCGCCGGACCGTCCCAGGGTTCCATAAGGATTGAGTAGTATTCATAGAAGGCTTTGAGGTCTTCGGATATAGGGTTTTTGTCGTTAAAGGACTCGGGCACGAGGATTGCCATTGCCTGTGGCAGTGACATACCGCTCTGAACAAGGAACTCAAAGACGTTGTCAAGGCTGGCAGAGTCTGACATTCCCTCCTGCAAGATGGGTCGCAACTCCTTTATGTCGCCCAAGGCTTCTGAGGAGAGCACACTCTCACGCGCCTTCATCCAGCCACGGTTGCCACGCACGGTGTTTATCTCACCGTTGTGACAGAGCAGGCGGAACGGCTGTGCCAACTTCCACTTAGGGAACGTGTTGGTAGAGAAACGTGAGTGAACCAGTGCCAGACCACTTGTGAAATAGTTGTTTGACAGGTCTGGGTAATAGCGGCGCAACTGCCCGGAGGTCAACATTCCCTTATATACTATGTCCTTTGTTGACAGTGAACAGATATAGAAGTCCTCGTCGTCAATGCGCTTCTCTATCTTCTTGCGTACCTTATATAATATACGCTCAAACTGACTTGCCCTGTCGTCAGAAATGCCCGTAATGAACACCTGCTTGATGTCTGGCTCTACTCCGCGCGCTCCCACACCCAAAACCTCTGGACACGTGGGGACATTACGCAGATGCATGAGTGTCAATCCCTCACGCTCTATCTCCTCAATCATTATAGACAGAATCTCGTCCTGCCGCTTATTATCCTTCGGCAGAAACACAAGACCCGTACCATACCTACCTTTTTCTGGTACGGGAATACCTTGCAGCAGGATGAATTCATGGGGAATCTGTAACAGAATACCCGCACCGTCACCCGTCTTGTCACGGGTTTCCGCTCCACGGTGCTCCATATTCTCGAGCACTCTCAGAGCATTGTCCACCAAATCGTGGCTTTTGTTACCGTGGATGTTAACCACCATACCCACACCACAAGCATCATGCTCGTATTGGGCATCATACAATCCATCTCTCATATTAGTCAAAAATATTTATGTGTTGTTGTCTCTCTTTGCTACCCTGACGTTTGCATC
>JALFNY010000182.1 GCA_022774105.1 Prevotella sp. | reverse complement strand
CCTGTTAACCTTATTCGTCTTTCAGCAGTTTCTCAATAAAATCATCAAGATCCTTCTCCATATCCTCCATGAAGGAAGAATCTATTATAACTGTCTCTGAATCGTCCTCTACATATATTTCTGCTATGTGTTGACCTGCCTCATCCTCAAGAATAAAAGAATAAGGTTTGATGATGCCAAGGTCTAACGACATGGACAAGAGAATACTGCGCATCAAGTCTTCTACCTTCTTGTAAAACAAGGAAGTGTCACCTTGATTGTTTATCCACTCCTCTACAACACCACGTGTAATTTCTGTCCCATCATCATCATATGCCATCAGGTCTCCTGTCTCCTGTGACACGTGAATATGTATGTCAGTGAAGAGCATCGGCTCTCCTTTTGAGGGAAATTTCTCCACTACCTTGTCAAGGAAGCGTGATACCTGATGTATGGTCTTGTCAGTCATATTCGTTGTTTGATGATTGGGTTGTTGGTTGTATTGTGTGGTTGTTTGTTACTTCTGCCCAAGATATGTTCATTACACTCTGCTTGCGTTCTTTATCTCCTCCATACGCAAGTCTCTGACTTTATCTAATGGAATGGCAAAATACTTACCTCTTTCCATGGCAATTCTTAAACTTCAAGCCTGAGCCACACGGACACGGGTCATTGGGACGCGGTTTCTTGGTGTGAACAATGGGGATACGCGGTGGCTGCTGTGGTGCAGTGGGGTCATTGTAGCGAGGACGATTTGTACCATCAGGAAGCGCACTGGGGGCAGCAGCGGTACCGTCAGCATTGAGTTCTTGCTTATGAGTCTCATACTTTGGTGGCTCCTGCTTCGGTGGTTCAGGCATCTCGACAGGATGTTCTATAGGGGCGTTATCCTTGAAGATACGTATGCGTGAAAGGGTACTGCACACGGCATCGTTCATCTGATTTATCATTGCATCCCACAACTTCACGCTCTCCAACTTAAAGATAAGGAGTGGATCCTTCTGCTCATAACTTGAGTTCTGCACAGAGTGACGCAGTTCGTCAAGTTGGCGGAGGTTTTCCTTCCAGTTATCATCAATTGTATGCAGCATTATCATCTTCTCGAACTGCCGCATTATGTTCTGGCACTGTGTTTCGTAACAATCCTTAAGATCAAAGGACATACGATATATCATATGCATATCCGTGAGCGGTATGAGAATACGCTCGAAGTTTGCATCGGGGTTCTCGTATATATCCTTCACCACTGGCAGAGCCTCTTGCGCGATACCCTCTACGCGTGCTTTGAAAGCGGTCATAACTTTTTGGAACGTTTCCTCCTCCAGTCTCTCACACGGTGTAGAGGAGAATTCGTCTTCTGTGAATGGACATTCCATGAAGAACAGTTTAAGGAATCGCTCCTTGCAGCCCTCGTAATCGTTGTTATTGAGAATAGAGATAACACGATCCCAGATGATATTGGTTATATCCATACCTATGCGCTCTCCCATAAGAGCATGGCGACGCTTGTCATAAATCACGGTACGCTGTTTGTTCATCACGTCATCATACTCAAGGAGGCGCTTACGTATTCCGAAGTTGTTCTCCTCTACTTTTTTCTGTGCACGTTCTATGCTCCGTGATATCATGGGGCTTTCTATTCGCTCGCCTTCCTCAAAGCCAAGACGGTCCATAACCTTCGCTATGCGTTCTGATGCAAAGAGACGCATCAGTTTGTCTTCAAGTGAAACATAGAACACTGATGATCCAGGGTCTCCCTGACGTCCTGCACGACCACGCAACTGGCGATCTACTCGACGGCTTTCATGTCGTTCTGTGCCGATAATTGCGAGACCGCCTGCGTCTTTGACTTCCTGCGACAGTTTTATATCGGTGCCTCGACCAGCCATGTTAGTAGCAATGGTGACTGCGCCCTTACCGTCAACACTACGGCCTGCCTCGGCTACAATGAGAGATTCGCGTGCGTGTTCCTTAGCGTTAAGCACGTTATGTGGTATGTTGCGCATCTTCAACATACGTGATATTAACTCTGAGATTTCAACGGAGGTGGTGCCGACAAGTACCGGACGTCCTGCATCACGCATTGCCTCCACCTCTTCTATTACTGCTTTGTATTTCTCACGTGCGGTCTTATAGACACGGTCATCCATGTCCTTACGTATGACTGGACGGTTGGTAGGTATCTCTACCACATCGAGTTTATATATATCCCAGAACTCACCGGCCTCAGTGGAGGCGGTACCTGTCATACCTGCGAGTTTGTGATACATACGGAAATAATTCTGTAAGGTAATGGTTGCGTACGTCTGTGTAGCGGCCTCCACCTTTACGTGTTCCTTTGCCTCTACGGCCTGATGCAACCCATCACTCCATCGACGGCCTTCCATGATACGTCCCGTCTGTTCGTCCACAATCTTTACCTCACCATTCATAACAACGTATTCATCGTCACGGTCATAAAGGCTATATGCCTTGAGGAGTTGCTGTATGGTGTGTACGCGCTCAGACTGTATGGAATAATGATTCATCAGTGCGTCCTTCTTCTCTAAACGCTGCTCATCGGTAAGGTCTTTCTCTGCCTCAAGTGCAGAGAGTTCTGACGTAATATCAGGGAGGACAAATAGTTGCTTATCGTCAACCTGTGAGGACAACCACTCAACACCCTTGTCTGTGAGGTCAGCAGAGTGAAGTTTTTCATCTATAACGAAATATAGTGGCTCTATGGCCTGTGGCATCTTGCGATTGTTGTTCTCCATATATATTTCCTCTGTGGCAAGCATACCTGACTTAATTCCTTCCTCTGAAAGGAATTTTACGAGAGGCTTATTCTTTGGCAACGCCTTGAAAGAACGGTAGAGAGCGAGGAAACCATCAGCAAGAACTTGTTTGTCACCTATTTCGTTACCCTTTGCTATGAGTTGCTTGGCGTCTGCCAAAAGTTGGGTGGCAAGTTTACGCTGCACACCAACTATCTTCTCAACGATAGGCTGATACTCTTCAAACATCTGAACGTCTCCTTGTGGAACAGGACCACTAATAATAAGAGGTGTACGGGCATCATCTATGAGCACAGAGTCAACCTCGTCCACAATTGCGTAGTTGTGCCTGCGTTGCACAAGGTCCTCAGGCTGCATTGCCATATTGTCACGCAGATAGTCAAAGCCGAACTCATTGTTTGTACCAAAGGTTATATCTGCCTGATAAGCCTTACGACGTTCCTCGGAGTTTGGACGATGCTTATCAATACAATCAACCGACAATCCATGGAACATATAGAGCGGCCCCATCCATTCCGAGTCACGCTTGGCAAGGTAATCGTTGACCGTTACAACGTGTACACCGTTGCCTGTCAACGCATTAAGAAACACTGGACAGGTGGCAACAAGGGTCTTTCCTTCGCCCGTTGCCATCTCGGCTATCTTGCCCTGATGCAACACTGTACCGCCAAATAGTTGCACATCATAATGCACCATCTCCCATTTGAGGTCATTACCACCTGCTGTCCAATGGTTGTGATATATGGCCTTGTCTCCATCAATGGTAATAAAATCGTGCGTTGGGTCTGCGGCTAACTCACGGTCAAAGTCCGTTGCTGTAACAACGGTCTCCTCATTTTCCGTAAAACGACGGGCTGTGTCCTTGATTATGGAGAATGCTACGGGATATACCTCCTCCAATGCTCTTTCCAAAACGTCAAGACTTTCCTTCTCTAACTTATCTATCTGATTGAATATCGGTTCACGTTCATCTATCGGAGTCTGCTCTATCTTATCCTTCAACTCCGCTATCTGTTTTTTCTGATTAATGACAGAGTTCTGTACGTATGCCTGTATTTCCTTGCTCTTGGCGCGAAGTTCATCGTTTGACAATGCCTGTATTGCAGGATACGCATCCTTTACCTTTTCAACCAAAGGCTGTATAAGTTTTCTGTCTCGTGTTGACTTGTTTCCAAATAATGCGGAAAGTATAGAATTGAAATTCATATTTTGTTTTTTTATTTTTTTATTGTAGTTTAATGAACATGATTATCTCATGTCATCGTGTAATTGATTTGCAAATGTAGCACATTTTTTTTTACTAACCAAACATAATACCGAAAAAAGGCTACTTTTTATGTATTAAATGTTTGGAATGGTTGTACAAAAGCCCTTTCAATGCTAATAACAGCAATGAAGATGCCATTATATTCATTCCCTCGGCGTATGTTTGAACAACATTACCGACGTAGAACAGGAATATACAGAACATTACTATATGCCATTTCCACCTGTAATGCAATCTGGGAAACATAAGTATCAAGAATACTGGATTGAGGATGAGTATCTGCAAGTTAAGGTTTACAGTAGGGTGCTTCGAGAACACCATCAACAATAGCACTATTCCAGCAAGACCATATAACAAGACAATGCAGTATTCCAACCACAACAGTGTACGTCGAAGTAGAAACATCTCCACGAGGCATAGTGTCAGGACTGCACAGAAAAATAATATGGCCATAGTCCTTGGTGAGATAGGAATAGCCCTAACGTCATCAGAATGATATGGAGTACCTGGCAGAAGAACCCAATGTGCCTCATCAACAAGCGGCTTGGATGTTCCATCAGGAAGCATAACCAAGGCACTGTCAAAGTCATGCATCAGCACCTCAGGCAGAAACTGGCGCTCACTGTGATTGGCGTTGGCATCGGCCTGAAAACCAAGAACAAGATCATTCCCTACCCTTGCCCAGCGGTTGTTCTCATTCTTTGTATGTATTAACTGGCGAATAGACTTCTCCCCACACTGCAGAGATGTGGGAACATATTGCACTTCACCATCAATCGCTCCCAGAATAATATCCCTGGCCCTTGTGGTACAATTATTATAAACGAAGTTATAACGGTAGACAACATTCTCAGGCCTTGCCTGTTCATAAAGAGCCTCCATAAACACCGCCTTCTCCTCACGACTCATGTTTATGTGCTGCTGATATACTCCACTGCCATAGTAACGGTATTCTTCAAGAAATCGCTCAAAGTCACATACCGCCATCATATAGTCCGTAAGACCAAAAAGGAATCGCAGGGCAAAATAATCTGCCGTTGAGTCAAACACCCCAAAATTTACCGCATAGTCCCTTCCCCTCGCATAATCCTGAACCCTTATCGAGGTATGACCGTAAAGGCTATACACCTCATCATGGGGCTGACAAGTCAACAAAGAGATGTCAACGCTATCCAATACAGACGTATCACGGGGGACACTGACCTCATGTGCGGAAATATTCCCTATGCATACTAAAAGCATAAAGGAGTACGCGAAAAAACTCTTAAAAAGACAAATATTTCGTTTCACGATGCAAAAATAACTTATTTTTCTGAGAGAACGTTCGGCTATTTCATTTTTTTTCGATAATTTTGCACCAAATAGTAAAATGCAGCCACAGACCACATCGCAAAAAAATTATAAGAAAGCAGCATGAATAATAACCACATCATAGTCTTGTGCCCTGCTATTTAGAAAAAGAATAAAACGAACATAATAATATAAATGAAGAAAATCCTATTCACAACCGCCTTATGTTTCACGGTCTTATCGGCCACGGCCCAAAGCGGGACCAATTCCCCTTATTCACAATACGGCTACGGCAGACTTGCCGATCAAACACAGGGTTTTAACCGAGGTATGAATGGAGTGGGACTGGCATTCAGGGAACACAACCAAGCGAACTACATTAATCCTGCATCATATTCTGCCATTGACTCTCTCACGTTTATCTTTGATGTAGGAATGTCACTACAAATGACAAACTTCAAGGAGAACGGTAAGAGCAAGAACGCTAATAATGCAGACTTTGAATACGCAGTGGGCGCATTCCGACTTATAAAGAACGTGGGAATGAGTTTTGGTATAATACCATTCACCAACGTTGGATATAACTATTCCAACACCACCACTGTGAAAGACTATAACATGACACCTTCTACAACCGAAGTTACTAACACACAGACATATTCAGGCAGTGGCGGCCTACATCAAGCCTATATTGGAGCAGGCTGGCAGACCCCACTAAAAGGACTTTCTGTCGGTATGAATGTGAGTTACCTGTGGGGAAATGTTGATAACAATGTAACAAGTTCATACAGCGACACCTACGTAAAGTCTTTGGCTAAATTATACTCCATGACTGTACACAGTTATAAACTTGACTTCGGTGTACAATACAGCCACAGACTGAACAACAACGACATTGCTACAATAGGTATTACATACTCCCCCGGTCACGGACTGTCAACAAAGCCAGAATGTCTTGTCATATCCTCAAATTCACAGAGTAGCGTCAATGATACAATCCCTATGACAGCCAGCGAAAGCAGCATACCAATGCAACTGGGTATCGGCCTTTCATACAAACATAATGCGCAATGGCTCTTGGGACTGGACTATACATTACAGAAGTGGTCTTCCACAGAATTCCCAATATATAACGAGGGCATTGGCTACAACACACAAACTGATGTCTTCAAGAACAGACATCGCATAAACCTTGGCGGAGAGTTCTGTCGTAATGAAAACGGAAGGAGTTTTAGTGACCGACTAAGATACCGCTTTGGTGTGGGTTACACATCTCCCTACCTAAAAATAAAAAACAGCGACGGCCCCAAGGAATTTTCCATGAGTGCAGGCATTGGAATACCCATATCAAACGCATGGAACAACCGCTCCATGCTGAATATAGGAATACAATGGCAGAACCTTTCTGGCAACATTCCGCTTACAGAAAATACATTTCTTATCAACATAGGACTAACCTTCAACGAACGATGGTTCGCTAAGTGGAAGTTTGAATGATACGCCTTCGTAACATATTACCATTCCTCCTCGTGACATTTATTTCTGCCTGCAACAAACCTAACGAACACACAGCACCAG
>JALFNY010000156.1 GCA_022774105.1 Prevotella sp. | reverse complement strand
CTTTTTCTGCTGCTTTCATGCGGCCGTGTACCTTGCTCATGCGGTAGTCGGGGAATACTTCTTGCAGGTGTTTGTAGCCGTCTTCAAGGTTTTGCAGGTCCATTTTCTCGCTTTCAGAGATGAGTGGATAGACTATATACACCTGTCTTCCTTTTGCTACTTCGCTTCTGATGCCTTTGTAAAGGCTCGCTTTTTGGTTGTCGTATTTGTGCAGTGTCTGTATGGGTTTTCTTCCTGGTGGCAGTTCGTCTATGACGCTTACGTCGAGGTCTCCGTATATTGTCATGGCGAGGGTGCGTGGTATCGGTGTTGCTGTCATCACCAGTATGTGTGGTGGATTGTCATTTTTCGCCCACAGTTTTGCTCTCTGTGCTACTCCGAATCGGTGTTGTTCATCTACCACCGCCAGCCCAAGGTTGTTGAACTGCACCGTTTCTTCTATCACGGCGTGCGTGCCTACCAGTATTTTCACTTCTCCGTTGGCCAGTCCTTCGAGCACTTCTTTGCGGCGTTTGCCTTTTACCATGCCTGTTAGCAGTTCTACCCTGACATCTAATCCCTGCATAAATTCCTGTATTGTGGCAAGGTGTTGTTCGGCGAGTATCTCTGTTGGAGCCATCATCACGGCCTGAAATCCGTTGTCAACGGCTATGAGCATGGCCATCAGTGCCACCAGTGTCTTGCCTGAGCCTACATCGCCCTGCACCAGACGGTTCATCTGTCGCCCGGTGTTCATGTCTCGTTGTATCTCGTGCATCACACGTTTTTGTGCGCCGGTGAGTTCAAATTTCAGATTGTTTTCATAGAAGTCCCTGAACGCTTTGCCTACCTTCGGCAGCACGTAGCCACGGTATCTGCGGCGGTTGTTGGCGGCATAGCGCAGTATGTTCAGTTGCACGTAGAACAGTTCTTCAAACTTCAGCCTCTCTCTTGCCTTCTGCATTTCGTGCTGTGACTTGGGATAATGCACCAACCGCATTGCTTCGTCACGGCTTATGAGGTGCAAGGGGCGTGTGATATAGTCGGGCAAGGTTTCTTTTAGCGGCGGAAGTTTTTGCAGCATGGCCTTTGTTATGCGTTCCAGTGTGCGCGACGTGATGCCCGCTTTCTTCATCTTCTCTGTGGTGACATAATAGGGTTGCATACCCATGTCGTTCAGTGTCAGCGACGAGGCGTCATCAATGTCGGGATGGGTTATCTGCATACGGTAGTTGAACACGGTGGGCTTGCCAAACACTATGTACTCTTTTCCTACCTTATAGTGGTCTATGACGTATTTGGCTGCGCTGAACCAGACGAGGTCTATCACGCCTGTTCCGTCAGAGAAATGGCCTACGAGGCGTTTTTTTCTTACGCTCATGTCAAACGTCTCGTATGACAACACCCGTCCTTTTATCTGCACAAAGGGCATATCTGACGTCAGTTCGCTGATGGTATATACCTTGCTCCTGTCAACATATTTATATGGATAATACTCAAGTAGGTCGCCGAGGCAGTGTATTCCCAACTCCTTGTTGAGTATCTGCTGCCTCTGCGGCCCTACGCCTGTGAGGTATTTTATGTCTTGTTCGAGTATGTCGGCCATCTGGTTTGTATGCCTTGGTTCGATGTGTGCGGCCTGCCTGACGTGTAATCAGTACCTTTTTACTGTGTAATCAGCACTTGATTGCCGTGTAATCAGCACCTCTTTACTGTGTAATCAGCACCTGATTGCAGGAGTGCCAACTCCTGATGGCAGGGTGAGGGGGATATGGTCTGTTCGCAACAGTGTTGCCTTGCGCCGGGGAACGGCTGGTGTTACTCCGCCAGTGCCGTTGCTACTGTTATGTCAAACGGAGTGGTTATCTTTATGTTCTCCCTGTTTCCTTCCACCATTTCCACGGTTACGCCTACGGCTTCTACTACCGATGCGTCATCGGTGAACGCCTCTGTGTATTCCTGTGTGTATGCCCTTTTCAGCAATTGAATGTCAAACGTCTGTGGTGTCTGTACAAGTCGGTAGTCACTGCGCACCACATTTCTCCCCGCTTCGCCGTCAGCGACGTAACGCAACGTCTCTACCACTGGTGTTACGGGTATCAC
>JALFNY010000139.1 GCA_022774105.1 Prevotella sp. | reverse complement strand
GCCAGGTATATTACCTCCATTATCACTATCGGAAAGCCTTGAAACAACACAGATACACTCCGTAGCAGGAAAACTACCCACTGACACTTCCCTCATATCACAACGTCCATTCCGCGCACCGCATCACACGATTTCACAAGTAGCACTCGTTGGAGGCGGTAACACACCACAACCTGGAGAAATCAGTCTGGCACATAACGGCGTGCTATTTGCCGATGAACTACCAGAATTCAACAAGACTACACTTGAGGTGTTGCGTCAGCCTCTGGAAGATAGGAAGATAACCATAGCACGTGCAAAATACACAGTAGAATTTCCTTGCTCCTTCATGTTCGTAGCAAGTGCCAACCCCTGTCCCTGCGGTTACTACGGAGACCCTACTCACACCTGCCTGTGCACACCCTCACAACGGCATCGTTACATATCAAAAATATCGGGACCACTCATGGATCGCGTTGACATACAATGCGAAATACACCCAGTCCCCTTCAGCCACCTGTCACAAGCAAAAGCAGGAGAAGGTAGCCTGACAATACGCGAAAGAGTAATCAAAGCACGTAAGATACAAGAAGAACGCTACAAGGCATACAACAAGATACACTGCAATGCACAAATGACTGAAAACATGATACATCAATATGCAGAGCCTGATGCCGCAGGTAAGGAAATGTTACAAACAGCAATGGAACGCCTATCACTCTCTGCACGCGCTTATAACCGCATACTGAAAGTTGCACGAACAATAGCAGACCTTGAAGGTGCTGATAAGATACAGGCAAACCACTTGGCAGAAGCCATCAGTTACCGCACCCTCGACCGTAGCAATTGGGCTGAACGATAGGTGACAGCAACTCTCTGCGCCCTACAATGTTAAAAAAACATCATGCATCTGCACTGTAACTAAGTGACGTCACTATGTGGCGAACCATACAAAGGGAAGTCTGTTGTTTATCCCGAATTGGTCATTAGATTTATGTTCATTTTCGCTTCTCTGTGTGCCATATTGGGTCACGATTCATCGCAGGCATAGCAGGCTATAGCGAGATGAAACGGGACACAAGATGGTGCACAGAGAAGCGAAAAGGAGCTGGAAAACCACTGTAAGACGGTAATATGGCTATCGGCGGTTAATGACCGATTGGGGTTTATTGCTACGGTAGAATACTTGTTGTATAAAGAAAGTGGCTCCTCTGCATGGTGTTAGGAGAAAGAGAGTAATCAGCACCTCTTCGTGTTGTAATTAGCGTCAAATTACAATCTAATCAGCGGCTTTTTACAATCTAATCAGGTGCTTATTAGAAATTGATGTCGCAGAAATCAGGTGCAGCATGGTTTATTGTAGTATTATACCTTATTAGTATATAACACAAAAAAATAACCAAGGAAGATACCAACATATGTATTTCTTCCTTGGTTATGTCTTGATATTGAAATTCTATTTGACCGTTATAAGACGGTTATAATGCGGTATAGAGATATTTCGTGAGAGTGATACAAAATGTTAACAACTCGTTCTGTCATTTGTTTAGAGTTCGTTTTATATACTCTCAAAGCATAAATCAAATTGTTTGCAGGGTGTGGGACATGTGATATGTACCTATTGCCAGTAACCTCCTACACCAGTTCTACTGTCTTTATGTCTTGTTCCTTGTCGCAGTAGTGGCAGCGTACAGTTCCTGACTGCTTGTTCACAACACGGAAGATAGTTTGCATTGGCTCGTTGTTTGTGATACATTTGGGGTTGTTACAGCGTATGATGCCCTTCAGAACGTCTGGCGTTTCCACTGTTTTTTTCTCTATCACTTGATAGTCCTTGATAATGCTGAGAACAACCTTGGGGGCAACAACCGACAGGCGAGAAATCTCTTCATCGGTGAAGAACTTGTCAGTGACCTTTATTATTCCCTTCTTTCCAATTTTCTTAGAAGGGTAATTGCTACCTATTGTGACAGGCTGTGGGGAGTTTTGAAGTTCAAGGAGCGATACCACCTGATATGTTTTCTCTGCTGGTATGTGGTCAATGACGGTGCCGTTTTCTATTGCAGCAACGAGTCTTTCTTTCTTGTTCATAAGAATATAGGTGCTAAATGATGGTTGTGTCGTTTTTTATATCTTCTATCGTAATGCCGAGGCAGTAGCAGAATATTGCCTGACGGGCGTATAGACCGTTCTTTGCCTGCTGTATGTAGTAGGCATGTGGGTCGTCATCAACATCGTATGCTATCTCATTGACGCGTGGCAGGGGATGCAGTATCTTCATGTTGTCCTTTGTCAGGGCAAGCATCGCACGGTTAAGGATATACACGTTTTTGACACGCTCATATTCCATCAGATCAGAGAAACGTTCTTTCTGGACCCGTGTCATGTAGATAATGTCGGCATCGGCAATGGTGTTCTCGTTGAAATCAGTATGCTCCACATATTTTATCCCATGTTCCTGACAGTATATCTTATATTCCTGTGGCATTGCAAGTTCTTGTGGTGCAACGAAATGGAATGTAGGATTAAAGTGGCGCATGGCAGTGATTAGTGAGTGTACGGTGCGTCCATATTTGAGATCTCCAACAAGATATATGTTCAAGTTCTCAAGTGTTCCTTGCGTCTTGTATATAGAGTAGAGGTCAAGCAGACATTGTGAGGGATGTTCGTGTGCACCATCGCCAGCGTTGATAATGGGTATTGGAGCAACTTCTGAGGCGTATTGTGCCGCTCCCTCTATATGGTGTCGCATGGCAATGGCATCAGCATAGTTTGACACCATGAGTATAGTGTCTTTCAAGGTTTCACCCTTTGTAGCACTTGTAACTTTCGCATCAGAGAAACCTATGACGCGTGCGCCAAGACGGTTGGCAGCAGTCTCAAAAGAAAGACGTGTGCGAGTGCTTGGTTCGAAGAATAATGTAGCTACCACTTTACCTTTGAGAATCTGGCGGTTGGGATGCTTTTCAAACTCCTGTGCCATGCGAATGAGGTAAAGTATTTCGTCCTTCGATAGGTTGGCGATGGTAACGAAATTTTGTTTTTCCATAGGTTGTTATGTTTGTGTAAATATAATTTTGAGTGCGAAGTTAATCATTTTTTTCTAATAAAGATGTTTTTTCTCAAAGAATTATTGTATTTTTGCATTCAAATAGCAAAATAATTGCATAATGAGAAAGAAATTTGTTTACTGCCTTTGGGGAATGATTGCTGTATCAACACTATTTATAGCGTTGATGTTCACTGCTATATGGAATGGTTGGATAGGCTATATGCCCGATATGGAAGAATTACAAAACCCTATTGACAGATACGCTACGCAGATTTATAGTGCTGATGGTAAGGTGATAGGAACATGGAACATGAACAAGGAAAACCGTATTCACGTAGGTTTCAACAGAATGAGCCCATACCTTGTGCAGGCACTTGTTGCTACTGAGGACGTGCGTTTCTACGACCATTCGGGCGTTGACTTCATCGCTTTGGGGCGTGCTGTGGTAAAACGTGGTATTCTTGGGCAGACAAGTGCAGGCGGAGGTAGCACCATAACGCAACAGTTGGCAAAACAGTTATATTCCGGACAGGCGCACAGCACTATGGAACGCCTGATGCAAAAACCGATAGAGTGGGTGATAGCAGTAAAACTGGAACGCTTCTTTACTAAGGAAGAGATAGTCACAATGTACCTCAACCAGTTTGATTTCCTACATAACGCCGTGGGAATAAAGAACGCAGCAAACACATATTTCAGCAAGGAACCAGGAGAACTTACACTTGAGGAATCGGCAATGCTCATTGGTTTGTGCAAGAATCCATCGTATTTCAACCCCGTGCGCCATGCAGAAAGGTGTACAGAACGCCGTAATGTAGTTTTACAACAGATGCTGAAAGCAGGATATATAACAGACGGACAATATGCAGAGGCTTCTGCCAAGCCCATGAAACTACGCTTCCACCGTGCTGATCACAAAGAGGGAGTAGCCACATATTTAAGAGAATTCCTGCGAAGATACCTCATGGCGAACCAACCACAACGCGAGAACTACCCAGAATGGCAGAAAGTTCAGTATGTAGTGGACTCGATAGCCTGGGAGCAAGACCCACTTTATGGATGGTGTAACAAGAACTTGAAGAAGGATGGTACACCTTATAATATATATAAAGACGGTCTGAAGGTATTTACAACAATAGATTCTCGTATGCAACAATATGCTGAGGACGCAGTCTATGCACACGTGGCAAAATTCTTACAACCAGCATTTGACCGTGAGAACCGCCGTAAGTCAAACGCTCCTTTCAGCGGACAACTGAGTGCAAAGGAGGTCAGGCAGATACTAAATCGCTCTATACAGCAGAGTGAGAGATACAGGACAATGAAGGCAGCAGGTATGGCAGAGGAGGAGATAATGCGCTCCTTCCGCGAGAAGACAGAGATGACCGTCTTTTCTTATGATGGAGAAATCGACACGGTAATGACACCTTTGGACTCTATACGCTACTATAAATCATTCCTTCGTGCAGGCTTCTGTTCTATGGACGTTAAGACAGGAGCCGTGAAGGCGTATGTGGGCGGGTTGGATTTCACCCATTTCCAGTACGATATGGTTATGGAAGGCAGACGGCAGGTAGGTTCAACCATAAAACCATTCCTTTATTCTTTGGCTATGGAGAATGGTTTTTCACCTTGCGACTATGCTCCGAACGTGCAGCAAACCTATATCGTTGCCGGTAAACCATGGACTCCACGCAATGCTTCCCGGTCTCACTACGGCGAGAGTGTGTCGTTAAAGTGGGGACTGGCACAGTCAAACAACTGGATATCTGCATACCTAATGTCAAAACTCGACCCACATCAGTTTGTGCAATTACTGCATGAATACGGTATCAGTAACCCAGATATCCATCCCTCTATGGCATTGTGTCTTGGCCCATGTGAGATAACTGTAGGGGAAATGGTTAGTGCTTACACCGCTTTCGCAAACCACGGCATACGTTGTGCACCACTATTCGTTACCAAGATAGAGGATAGCAACGGACAGGTTATTGCCCGTTTTGAACCTCGTGTCAATGAGGTTATCTCCGAAGAGTCAGCCTTTAAGATGTTAGTGCTATTGCAGGGCGTTGTAGATGGTGGTACAGGCAGCCGCCTAAGATTCAAATATGGTATCACATCACAGATGGGTGGTAAGACGGGAACTACCAACCGTAACTCTGACGCATGGTTCATGGGCGTTACACCTGACCTTGTTTCTGGTGTATGGGTAGGCGGAGAAGACCGTGATATACACTTTGATTCCATGGCAATGGGTCAGGGTGCTACAATGGCATTACCTGTTTATGCGTACTTTATGAAGAAGGTATATCGTGATTCATCGTTACCTTACAGGCAAGATGCTATATTTGACCTGCCAGAAGGCTTTGATGGATGCAGTCAAGCGGTGGAACAAGATGACATGATGGATATAGAAGATGTGTTTGAATGATTTTTTCTAAAAAAAACATATAATGTTTCGTGGTATCAGAAAAAAGTCGTATATTTGCAAACAGATACTAATTATATTCTGGGAAAAGCCGTGACAGGTGTTTTTCCATAGGCAGCAATACTATACTAATTAAATCTAATAACGTAACAATGAAACAGTTTAACGACGAAAACTTCCTGCTTGAAACTAAGACAGCACAGGATCTTTATCACAATCATGCGGCAAAGATGCCCATTATTGATTATCACTGCCACCTGATACCCAAGATGGTAGCAGACAATAAGCGCTTCGATTCTATTGCACAGATATGGCTTATGGGCGACCATTATAAGTGGCGTGCCATGCGTTCCAATGGTGTTGATGAGCGTTTCTGCACAGGAAAGGATACTACTGACTGGGAAAAGTTTGAGAAATGGGCAGAAACTGTGCCATACACTTTCCGTAATCCTCTATATCACTGGACTCACCTTGAACTCAAAACAGCGTTTGGTATAAATGAAACGCTTAACCCTACCAATGCAAGGGCTATCTATGACAAGTGTAATGAACTTATAGAGAATGATCCGAAGTTCACACCTCGCGGACTGATGGAGCATTACAACGTGGAACTTGTCTGCACAACTGATGACCCCGTTGATACACTTGAATACCATGACGTGGTAGCATCAGACCCAACAAGTAAGACACGAATGATACCAGCATGGCGTCCTGATGCTGCAATGAACATCGAGGCAGCCACCTTCAAGGCATATGTTGAAAAACTATCAGAGGTTTCTGGCGTGGCAATATCTACGTTCAAGGATATGATCGACGCACTGCAGAAACGTCACGACTTCTTTGCAAGCAAGGGATGTAAACTCTCCGACCACGGCATAGAGGAGTTCTATGATGAGCCATACACCGCTGCTGAGATAGACGCGATACTCGCTAAGGCCCTTTCTGGCAAGGAAGTAACCGTACAGGAACAGCGCCAGTACAAGCACGCATTCCTTAAAGAAATGGCGGTTATGGACTATGAGGCAGGGTGGACACAGCAGTTCCACTATGGAGCAATACGTAACAACAACACCCTGATGTTCAACAAACTTGGTGCTGATACAGGTTTCGACTCCATAGGCGAGTTTACTACCGCTAAGGCTATGAGTCACTTCCTTGACGAACTCAACATGGAAGGAAAACTAACGAAAACTATTCTTTATAACCTCAACCCCTGTGCAAACGAGGTCATTGCCACGATGCTCGGCAACTTCCAGGACGGTTCATTCCCAGGTAAGATTCAGTGGGGTTCAGGCTGGTGGTTCCTTGATCAGAAAGACGGCATGGAGAAGCAGATGAACGCACTCTCACTGCTCGGACTACTCTCACGCTTCGTAGGTATGTTGACAGATTCACGCTCTTTCCTTTCATACCCACGCCATGAGTATTTCCGCCGCACACTGTGTAATCTCATAGGTAAGGACATAGAGAATGGACTCATTCCATTTACTGGTTATGAAGAACAGCGTGTACGTCAGATGATAGAAGATATCTGCTATAACAACGCAAAGAACTACTTTAACTTCTAATTAAGCGTACAAAACACGCTTGTAGAAAATACAAACAGCAGGCTCGTCGAAAAAAAAAGCTCGACGGGCCTGTTTGCGTATATATGCTTAACGATCTTAGATATTGTTCTTTTGGATTTATCCCAAACCGGTCATTATTTTTCTGCTAATCCTGCTTATCTACGTGCCAGATAGTGTCATGCTTCATTGAAGGCATAGAGGACTATGGCGAGATGAAGCAGGACGCAAAACTGTGCATAGAGGAGCGTTAAGGGACAGAAACACCACTGTTATTAATGTGAAAATTAATATCGGCGTTCTATTGACTGATTTGTGTCTATATCGTGTCACAGTTATTTTTTTCACCGAACCAATCCCCTTACTATTTACTGACAATAATGTGCCAAAGAATCCAAAAACAGTTTTCAAAAACTAATAACTAAAAAAACATATCTTCCAAGGACACCATTACAAACCGCCTCACACTAAAAGTAATCAGCACCTCTTTACAATGTAATCAGCACCTCTTTATACAGTAATCAGTACCTTTTTACGCACTAATCAGCACCAAATTACAGAGAAAAAGATAAAAAGTGTCAGAAAAATTTGGTCATTCCAAAAAAAATAACTAACTTTGCATCGCATTTGAAAAACGGGAGACTTCCCAAGCAAATGTTCCGGGGTGTAGCGCAGTTGGTAGCGTTCCTGGTTTGGGACCAGGCTGTCGCAGGTTCGAGTCCTGTCACCCCGACAGACGAGGAAGGAAGCATCGAGGATTTTCGGTGCTTCCTTTTGTGTTTTTGAACAAACTAAAAAACAATAAGCTTATGAAACTGAACATTGCAGTTCTGGCCGGTGACGGTATCGGACCAGAGATTATGGAACAGGGTGTGGCAGTAATGTCTGCTGTGGCAGAAAAGTTCGGTCACGAGATAACCTATAAGGAAGCACTCTGCGGTGCGCACGCCATAGACGAAGTAGGTGACCCATTCCCCGAGGAAACATATCAGATATGTGAAGCAGCAGACGCCGTACTCTTCGCTTCTGTAGGTGACCCCAAGTTCGACAATAACCCCTCAGCCAAGGTTCGTCCAGAGCAAGGTCTCCTTGCCATGCGTAAGAAACTCGGCCTTTTCGCAAATATCCGTCCCGTAACCACTTTCGATTGCCTTGTACACAAGTCACCGTTGAAGGACGAGATAGTACGTGGTGCAGACTTTATCTGCATACGTGAACTCACCGGCGGAATGTATTTCGGCGAGAAACAGGAGCCTGCTATGAACGATGCCATAGGCACAGAGGACGCACTTGACACAAACTATTACTCACGTCCAGAGGTGGAGCGCATCCTCAAAGTAGCATATCAGTACGCACGTCAGCGCCGTAAGCATCTCACGGTAGTTGACAAGGCCAATGTACTTGCATCATCACGCCTGTGGCGCAAGGTGGCACAGGAGATGGCACCACAATACCCTGACGTTACAACAGACTATATGTATGTAGATAATGCAGCAATGCGAATGATACAAGAACCCAAGTTCTTTGACGTAATGGTGACAGAAAATACATTCGGTGACATACTTACTGACGAAGGTTCATGTATCACAGGCTCTATGGGTCTGTTGCCATCAGCATCAACAGGAACATCAACCCCTGTGTTTGAGCCTATCCACGGCTCATGGCCACAGGGCAAAGGACTTAACATAGCCAACCCACTTGCACAGATACTATCTGTTGCCATGCTCTACGAATACTTCGACCTAAAGGAGGAGGGAGCACTGATACGCAAGGCAGTGGACGCATCACTCGACCAAAATGTACGCACACCAGAGATTCAGGTGGAAGGAGGAGCCAAGTATGGCACCAAAGAAGTCGGCGCATGGATTGTTGACTTCATCAAGAAGGCGTAACACCATATAAATGAATAAAGTAATTATCCTACTCACGCTACTCATGCAGACTATGGCCACCAACGCACAACAGTCGCAAGAGTGGCGTGATTCCGTCTCTATACTGTCAGCACAGATAGAGAGAAATCCACGTAATATCCAACTCAGGTTAAAGAAAGCAGCCTATAACATAGAGTTGGGACAGTGGCAGTATGCCCTTGACGAGTATAGCAACGTACTTGATCTGGACCCTAAAAACCTGACAGCACTATACTATCGTGGCTTTGTCAACCACCACCTCGGCAGATATAGTTTTGCAAGGCAGGACTATAAATCCGTTCTAAGCATTACTCCCTATGACATACACGCCATGATGGGACTCATATTAACAAACCTCGCCGACAACCATGTGACACAAGCTTTTGACGATGCAAACCGCCTTGTGGGATATACTCCGTCCAATGCCGAGGCATACGCCATAAGGGCAGAGGTGGAGATGAAACTACAAATGGAAGAAGCAGCCATACTCGACATCGAAAAAGCAATAGAGATAGAGGACACAGTGGTAAGGCAGAAGTACCCCATCACGGTTGATGACAACATGACAAACTATCAACTCACGGCGTTTTCGCTATATATGGCAAAAGGAAATAGGCGCAAGGCAAGGCAAGCCCTTGATTATCTTGTCAGTAACGGTTTGTCAAAAGCATATCTTACAGACTACTACGACTGGGTGACAAAGAAGAAATAAGCCGCCTATACTATAATAACGCTGTACCAAAGTATAACAACTTATCTTTAATGTTAGCATATAAAAAGAGGAATAAACAATTACTCTTATGCTCATATAGCAAAAAAATAAATGCTTATTCCTTTTATGTTACAGTGATATGTGGACTGGGTAACCTGTTAACCCTTACATTCCCAGTTTCTTTCTAATATCCTTTGGCAGTGCATTTTTGTTTACAAGGAAGTCCATTGTCTTGGCAACGATAAAGTTCTTTGTCATGTACCATATCCCCTTGTAGTCCCCAGTCTCGCCCCATGAGTTCTTGACCATGTAGTACTCGCGGCCGTTTTGGTCTTTCGCAACGCCGAATATCTGCATACCGTGGTCATCAGTGAGTTGCCAATTGTCAAACTCTGTCTGCCTCTGTTGTTGCGAAGGCGTGAGTTCTGGCACGTTGACACCAAGTTTTTGTATCTTCTCTTTCTTCTCTCCTGAGGACAGTTTTAGCCATTTTGCCATATCCGTGCCGCTCATATCACGTGCTTTTGTATCGTCGGCAAGCACTGCGAGACCGTCTCGTGTGAACCCGTCCTCTGACACATCACCTCCCCATGCCACGGTATAACCTTCCATTATAGCGTGGTCTATGATGCGTGCGAGGTCATCAATGGGTACGTTCCACGACATACCTTGTCGCCAGTTGTCCTGTACCTCCACCGGGAATTCTGTCCAGAAGGGGTGGTGTGTGTATGAAGTTATTGACACATAGTCGTCCCAGTTGAGGCCAAGACTTTGTGCAAAGGTCTGTGGGGTGTATGTCTTTCCTTCATAAACAAAGGTCTCAGGTACCTTACCTATATAAGCATCAATGATACCTTGCAGTCCGTTTTTCCATGCTGGGGATAATTTTTTCAGCGTAGAAGTGGCGAGAGTCTTTACGTATGGTGGCATGACAAGGAAGAATTCAGAGAAGTTATTGAGTGTGTCACCGTACATAGTACCTGGCAGTGGCATGGCATCTTCTGGGCATATGCCGTATGTTTTCAATATGTACTGCACGTCATAGGCTGACCCTCCTTGTTCAAACTGCATGTCACCGTGCAGGCGTACGGTATGTATTGCGCGGTCCATGTAGTTCTTGTTACATACAAACATCTCTGAAAGGTTGTATGTCTTTCCGCTTTTTCTGAGTATTTCTGATTCAAAGAAGGCGAGGGTAGAGTAGTCCCAACACGTCCCAGAACGGCTTTGGTTCTTGATAGACGTAATAGGATTCTCCTTCACTACGGTGAATATAGGTTTGTTGTTGTCTGTGGTATCCTTCCTTAGACTGTCTGTTGACTCTGCCATTGCATTGATGCAACAGCCGAGAAGTAATAAAGTAAGGTATTTCATAGTTGTTTTTTAGTGACGTTTCAGATATATACTATCGGTAATACAGGCTGGTAGGTTCTCCTTATAGTGGGTTACCATTATCATTGTTTTGTTTTTACGCTGACAGAATGTGTTAATTATATCCTTCACAAGTTCACCTCTTTCTGCATCAAGTCCGTGCAGAGGCTCATCGAGAATGAGCAGTTCCGGGTCTTTTACGAAGGCTCTTGCAAGCAGTATCATGCGCTGTTCGCCACTGGATAGTTTAAGGAACGTGCGTTCAGCAAGATGTTCTATGCCAAAGAAACGCATCCACTGACGGCATATTTCATAGTCTTTTTCTGTAGGTTTGACGTAAAGTCCTACGGAATCACTAAGCCCTGAGGCAACAATGCGTATTGCTGGCATATCACGGTTGTAGGCTCTGTGCATCTCTGGTGACACATATCCTATATGTTTTTTGATGTCCCAGATACTCTCTCCGTGGCCACGCTGATGGTCAAAGAGTACTATGTCGCAGGCGTAACTCTGCGGATTGTCTGCGCATACGAGGCTAAGTAGTGTTGATTTGCCTGCTCCGTTCTGTCCGGATAGCGCCCATTTCTCTCCGTTACGCACTGTCCAGTTGAGGTTTTCGAGTATGGTTCGTGAACCGTATCGTATTGAAACGTTGTTCATTCTCACCACCTCTTGTGTGTTATATTCGTCGTTGCGGTATGGCAGTGCCAGTATTTCCTGACGTATTTGGTCTGTCAGCGGGCTTTTAGCAGTCATTTTTGCAGTTTTCATGTACTGCTCTCTCGTCACCTTTTGCAGCACTTCTCTGTCTCTTACGGGTACTACGTGTGTTATGAATTTGGGTATATCCTCGTCCTTTGAGAGCACAAGAATAATCTGTAAAGCCCTTTCTTTGCTGACGGTTTCAAGAACTTCGCGTAGTTGCTGGCGTGTTTCCT
>JALFNY010000134.1 GCA_022774105.1 Prevotella sp. | reverse complement strand
CATATACCGTATATGCTTAAATAGATCTGCTCCTGCTACTGAAGAGGCAAGCACGGTGGTATCACTCATTGGTGACATTTTATCACCGAAATATGCTCCTGATATTATTGCTCCCGCCGTGTATGGTGATGGTATGCCGAGTGCATCGCCTATGCCGAGCAGCGCTATGCCGATGGTAGCGATTGTTGTCCATGATGTACCTGTTATCACAGATATCAGTGATGAGATAATACAAGCACATGGTAGGAAAAACATCGGTGACATGAACTGTACTCCATAATATATTAATGTGGGCACTACACCGCTTATCATCCATGTGGCTGACATCATACCTATGAGCAACAGTATGAGTATAGAGACACTCGCATTGCCTACGGTGCCCATTATCATTTGCTCAAAAGTCCCCCAGTTGACCTTGTATGCTACCATAGATATGGCTACGCAAACAGCAGATGCCGTCATTAAGGCCACCTGTGACGCCCCGGCAAGGGCGTCATCAGGGAAAAGGTTTATTACAAGCACAATCAGTGCCACCAGTACAAGCAGTGGTATGACGGCTATGAGCGGATGGGGTATTCTCACATTCTGTTTCATCTTTGTTTTATCTTCAATGTGGCTTAAGGTTTTATTTCTTTCCCCAGAAATATGTCACTCCCACGGTAACGGCACGGTTGCCAGTGTGTTGTCCTGCTATATCGTGGTACTTTCCTTCAACAAGCCATTCCTTGCCAAAGTTTTTTGCTACGGTAACGTCAGCATATAAGTTTGCTGGTGTAGGACTAAAGAAGCCATCATCTGCCACTGTGTCATAAGCCTTACGGCTGTTATATAGTAGTGTTGACGCTATTCTCCAACCTCCATCAAGTGTTACCTGCGGTGCAAGTTTAAGGTTCACGAAGTTCATATATTCTTTTTTGTCTGATGCCAAGGTTGTCTTTTGCCAGAAATAGTTTACACCAATGTTAAGCCTTAACGCTCCTGTGTGCCAGAAGGCAGTTGTTCCTACACCGAGTGTGTTGTCATGTCCTACGGCAAGATCTTGGCGAATATTCTTCACGAGCGCACCAAGCACGAAGTCTGGTTTGCTGTATGTGTATTTTAATTCTGATATATATGCTATGTGTTTGTCATAGTCAGGGGTATATACCTTACCTGCCATGATATTCTGCGTGATGGGGTTATAATATGTTCCGTCCGTTATGAAGTCATCAAAGGAGGCATTGTAATAACGGCGGGTAAATGTTCCCTGCAATGTGTTACCTTCATTGAAACGATGGTATGCCGTTACGGTGTATGCATGATTGGAGGTGGTGTGCTCATATTCATTTCCCAGTTTCAGTGTATTTTGCCAGAAATTGATTACGCGGAAACGGTCACCTATCATGAATCCCCACTTGCCTATGTTCCAATCAAGTTGTAAATAGCCGTCTTCATATCGTGAGCGATTGGTGTAATCAGCCACAACGTCAGTCTCTCCGGAGTAACCTGTCTCTATACCTGCTGTTATCCAGAAATTGTGGTTGATGAGAGGGAAGGCGAATTCAAAGACTATAAAGGGGTAAGTGGAGCGATTATGTACGCCCACCTCATTCTGTGTGTAGTAGTCTCCGCCACCCTGCACCAGTCCGTAAGCCCCTGCATCGCTAAGTGTGCGTAGATATACGAATTCGAGGTGAGTTCCACGGTCATAAACGCCATCAGCACCTGACGCTCTGTTACGAGTGTAATACTGTGAGAGGTCCAGTTCAAGATTGTCCTTTGACGTAATGTCCCATACCATATTCAACTTCATTCCCTCATGTGAGCCGTGGTTGGTGATGCCTGCATCGTTCTTTGAACGCAGTATATTTCCCTCTGCAATGCCGAACAGGCGCAGGTTGTCCTGCTGGTGCAGAGCACTTACGAAGGCTGTTCCGCCGCCATAACTGTCGCCGTTGACGGACACCCTTCCGCTTGTACCGTTGTCTCCTTTTCTGAGGACGATGTCAATAACCTGCTTCAGTCCGTTACAGCCTTTTAAGACACCTGGATTCTGGCAGATTTTGATTTTTTCTATCTCGTTGGCACGTGTTGTATTGAGATAAGTCTTGGTGTCTATGCCCAGACCGATGTTGTCAATGCGTATGACATACTGACCGTATAGGCTTTCTGTAAGCGGTGTCTGTGCGTCCAGGGTGATAACCTCAGGACACATAAGAAGTACGTCCATGAGCGTCTCATCACCATTAAGGTTCATCTCGCTGACATTGATGATGTAACGGTCTCCAATGTGCTCTACTACCGCTGCTTCTACCGTTGATACAGTAGCAATCATAACGAGGGAAAGTATTAATCTTTCCCTGATTTTTCTAAAATACGTATTCATTTCTTTTTATTGTGGATTGTTTAATGATTGCAAAGGTAGCAAAAAAAACTGAAAAAGAACACCTTTAATGCGAAAAAAGAGTAATTTTGCATCGTTTTTCACCCACCTTATATAAAAATGACTACAAACAGACGCAAAATAGTCGCTTTCGACTTTGACGGGACACTGACCACGAAAGACACTCTGCTGCTATTCATCCGCTTTGCCGCAGGCACCCCGCGGTTCATCACCGGGCTGTCGCTTTTCTCGCCGCTAATACTCATGATGATGCTGAAGCTGTACGACAACAGCCGGTGCAAGGAACGTCTCTTCTCATGGTTTTTCAAAGGTATGCCATACAGTGACTTCGTTGAACTGGGCAAACGGTTTGCCGCAAAAGCCGCATCCGTAGCGCGTGCCGACACCACCGAGGTGCTGAAACGTTACAGGCAGGACAATGCGGACATTTACATAGTAAGCGCAAGCATTGAAGAATGGGTAAGGCCATACTGCGAACGGCTTGGCGTCAAGGACGTTATAGCGACGAAAGCGGAGGTAGATGCCGACGGATTGCTGACCGGCAGGTTCGCTTCCCCAAACTGTTATGGAGCGGAAAAGGTGAGAAGGCTGCTTGCCGTGGAGCCGGAAAGAGATTCGTACCGTCTCACTGCGTATGGGGACAGCAACGGAGACAAGGAGATGTTCTTGTTTGCAGACGAGCATTTCAAGGTGTAAAAGTCAAATGATTGTGACAAAAGCAATCATAATAACCCAGCTATACCTTACGCAAAAGCATGAAATTTGTAGGGACGCACCTTGGTGCGTCCGCCCGATAACATGGCTACACCTTACAAAAAGCCCGGTACGGGCGACATAATACAGGATAGGGCGTGAGCCCTATCATTAGAATATGCTTTATCTTAACGAGCGCCGTAGGTGCGACATGATTTCATATTACAGTTTGGTGTCAGCGTTGTTACATGAAATTATGTCGCACCTACGGCGCTCATCGTTATTGATTATCCAGCAAAGGTAGGGCTTACACCCTACCCTGTATTATGCCGCCCGTACCGGGCTTTACCACGACACGCCACAAAACTTGCGGCGACAAGCAGGAACACGCAAGCCACTCACGACATATCAAAGAAGTTTACAACAACCTCACGGCAGCAACAACAAGAAATACATAGATAACTCTATACCTCCCTGTAAATCACTAAGTTGCAAGTTGCATTGTGAAAGGGTGCCGATTACAGTGTAATCAGCACCCTCTTCACTATACAATCAGCACCCTTTTACCGTGTAATCAGGGCCCTTTTACAAAGCGGCCGATACAAACACACATCACAGGCCGTTTCTACGTAAGCCAGAACAGTTCGTTCACCGTCTTGCCGAAATAGGCGGAAATCCGCAGGGCAAGTTCCGTGGAAGGGACGAACTTATTGTTTTCTATGGCGAAAATCGTCTGGCGTGACACACCTATCGCATCCGCCAACTGCTGTTGCGAAATGCGTTTCACGGCTCGTTCCACTCGTATATTGTTATCCATTGGCCCTGCTTTTAATCCAGTTATAAAACAACAACCCCTTGAATATCAACAAATATAAAATGGCGGCAACGGGTGTCAGAGAAAAATATGTCCTTGACCACGTCAGCCAATAAGACACATTCGGCCACCCCCAATAATCAATCAGCCGCTCCGTACCGTAGGACAGCATTCCCAAAAGCAACAAGAACAACGCCAGACTAAATACACTTAACGCACGAATATGCTGCACATACTCATCCTCCTGCTTCTCACGGGAAATACATATCAGCATAATCGAGAGATAAGGCAGCAACTCCCATAACATCATAAGCAATACCCGCAGAAACAGAGGAATATCACTAACATTGTAATCTGCATAGAACAGCAGGAGACGCACGCCCGCAAAGACAAGCCAAAGCACAAAGGCAATCCATCCGCCAATCTGCCATGAGTGCGGCAAAAGCAAACTTTTAGTCTTCATAAGTCATACATTTGTTTTAGTTAGAAATATAAATCATGCTGCAAAAGTAATGCAAACTTTACATTTATGCAAATACTCTTTACCAAAATGCAAGCCTGTTAGTGTTTTTTAACGCAAAAAACACTTGAAGAAGCATGATTTCCTGCCGCACTATACACTCCCTTTGACAGAAACGAGGCAAGCATGGCACCAATCAATTTCAACACAAAAAAGAATGAAAAACAACCAATTTACAACTGAAAGCACGAAAAAAGTTACGAATTATTTGCACGTTCGGAAAAAAATTGCTATCTTTGCAGGCGATT
>JALFNY010000131.1 GCA_022774105.1 Prevotella sp. | reverse complement strand
TTCAGCAACTGTATAGTTGCCTGTAATACGGGTTCTCTGGACTCCTTGTCAAGCAGTGTTCCTGAGATTTTTCTTTCTTGTGCCAATGCTGTCACAGCGGTGCAGAGTATCAGCATCATGGCGAGAAGGGTCTTTTTCATATACTTTTATTTACTCGTTTCACGTCGTTTGTTCTGGGGTTTCACGTTTTCTATGACGTTGCTGCGCATGAAAAGTTTATTGTGTAACGTTATTTTTTTCTCTTTTTTTTGCTTATGTAGTTTTTTCCTGCTTGTCATTAATACGTAATCTGGTGCTGATTACATTGCAATCAGGTGCTAATCTCAATGTAATCAGCACCAGATTACACTCTGTTTAGGTGCTAATTGTGACGGCTATGCCGCCTTATGTCTTTTTCTTATGGTTACTGTTCCTTTACGGGCAGGCAGAAGACGAAGCGCGCTCCGCCGGTGTATTTCGTGTCGAGGAACACCTTTCCGTTCAGTCTTTCCGCCAGCATCATGCAGATATTCAGCCCCAGTCCCGTGCCCTGCACGTAGTCATTGAGTTTTGTGAAGCGACGAAACACGTTGTCTGCCTGTTCCGCTGGCACTCCCTCGCCAGTGTCTGTAACGGCGAATGTCACCATTCCTGGATACTCTTCAAGCGAGGTTGTGAGAGTGATTTTCCCCTCCCTTGTGTGCTTGATGGCGTTTGTTAGATAGTTTATCAGTATCTGCTGCACCCTGCGTGCATCGGTATGTATGATGTAACTGTCAGGGATTACCGTCTCGTATGCCAACTTTATATTAGGATTGATCCTATATTTTACCGATGCTATGGCCGCATTGCACATGGCATTAAGTTGATGATCGTTGAGGGTTATTGAATAATTGCCCGCTTTCACGTCCGATATGTTCAGTATATCGTCAATGAGCATGGTGAGCATATTGCTGTTATGCTGTATGTGCTGCGTGTATTCGTCCCTCTCCTGGTCTGTGAGATACTCCGGAGGCATGGCAAGTAGTTGTGCAAATCCCACGACAGCGTTCAGCGGTGTGCGCACCTCGTGGCTCATATTCTGCACAAACATATCCTTGGCCTTAGACTCTTCCCTCGCTTCGTCACGCACACGCTCCATCTCATGCAACTGCATTTCAAGGCTACGCCGCGCTGCCCGCGAGCGGCTTAACGCCACAGTGAGGGCCAACACCACGCAGACAAGTATGAAGAGGACTAATGTCGTAATTGTCATTGGTTTTATAATTTGTTTCTATGTTGATTCTACTGAGACCATCATATCATCAAAATCACCTTCCAACCCTTGCTGTGGCTTAACAGCACCACCACACCTTTGGGCTAAGATTTCTTCTTTTCCCATATCTGGTTGGCCTGTGTTGCCACGCAGGTAAGCAGTCGCTCCATGATAATGGGCTTGGTAATAAAGTCGTTTGCACCCAACTGGAAACCCTTGGTGACGTCATCGCTGGAATTGAGGGCTGACAGAATCACTACCGGCAAGTCACGTGTAGCATCGTTGTCACGTAACTGTCGTAGCACCTCATAGCCGTCTATGCCAGGCATCATGAGGTCAAGCAGCACGAGATCCACCGGCTTTGTCGCTATCGTGTCCAACGCCACCTGACCGTTGTTGGCTGTAAGAATATTGAACTTGAACTTGCCAAGCATCTTCTGGATTAGCAGAACGTTGAGCGGAATATCATCCACTACAAGGATATTGACCTGCGTCTGGTCCATTTCAGGGTTAATCTGTACATTCATATCGTATTAGGATCTTTGTTATTTTGTTATTGTATTACCCTTATTCTGTTGTTTCACAAACGGTGTTATCTAAACGAATCCGTCAGTAGTTTTATCTCTACCTGCGGAGCTATGCGCTCGTAAAGTATGTTATATACGGCATCGAGGATGGGCATATTTACGTGAAGGTGCTTGTTTATCTCCTTCATGCACTTGGTACCAAAGTACCCCTCGGCTATCATCTCCATCTCTATCTGCGCTGACTTTACCGAATATCCCTTGCCAATCATTGTTCCGAAGGTGCGGTTTCGCGAGAAGTTGGAGTATCCTGTGACCAAAAGATCACCGATATATACACTGTCCTCCATGTGTCTTTCTATCGGATGCACACACTGTAAGAAGCGGGCCATCTCCTGCAAGGCGTTCGCCATCAGCACGGCCTGAAAGTTATCACCGTACTTCAAGCCTGTACATATACCGGCAGCAATGGCATATACATTCTTCAACACTGACGAATACTCTATGCCTATCACGTCACCTGAGGTCTTCGTCTTTATGAATCGCCCACTGAGCACTCTCGCCATGCCCTCTGCCTTGTCTGTGTCTGAGCAGCCGACAGTAAGATATGACAGTCTTTCCAGCGCCACTTCTTCCGCATGACTGGGCCCGCCGATGCAGGCAAGGTTATCGTATGGCACGTCAAGCATTTCGTGAAAGTATTCCGAACACACGAGGTTGTCGTCAGGGACGATACCTTTTATCGCCATTACAAGGAACTTGTCACGCAGGCTTACCTTTAATTTCTTGAGATGATTTTTTAGATATGGCGATGGTGTTACAAACACAAGGGTGTCGTATGCCTGCGCTATCTTGTTGATATCAGAACTGAAATATATCTCGTCCATGTTGAAATGGACGCCGGTAAGGTACGCGGGGTTATGGCCAAGGCGTTTGAAGTCCTCTATGCGGTCGTCCCGACGCATATACCATCCGATGTGATGTGTAGTGCCAACAATTATCTTCGCAATAGCTGTTGCCCAACTACCTCCTCCGATTATCGCTATTTTGCCACAGTCAAACATGGTGATTCCTGTTATGAGTCATAAGTTGCGGGGTGTTGATGTTTTGCTGCCAACGTGTGTTGTAGTCATTGTCTGCCGCCTTACTGGGTGCAACTTCTATCCTTGGTTCGCTGCTGCGTCAATGTATTTTTGGAACTCTTCTACCTTGGGGTTGTCGAGACCGAGTTTGTATTTCTTGTTTACTCCGCAGACATCCATCTGCAGTTTCTGTGCTTTTACGTCTTTCAGGTCTGACAACAGGTAGTACCCTGCCTTGTTGAACAGTGGTATCCATTGTTCTTCTACGCCTATTCCGGCCCACTCTTCCTTGCTTGCTTTTGGTTGTTTGGGTTCTGGTTTCATCTGTGGGAAGAACAGTACTTCTTGTATGTAGGCGTTTCCTGTCATTAGCATAACAAGGCGGTCTATGCCGATGCCTATGCCACTGGTTGGCGGCATACCGTATTGTAAGGCGCGAAGGAAGTCGTGGTCTATCACCATTGCTTCGTCATCGCCTTTGTCTGCGAGCTTCATCTGGTCTATGAAGCGTTGTTCTTGGTCTATGGGGTCATTGAGTTCAGAGTATGCGTTGGCCAGTTCTTTTCCGTTAACCATGAGTTCAAAGCGTTCTGTCAGCCCTGGCTTGCTGCGATGCATCTTTGTGAGTGGCGACATTTCAACGGGATAATCTGTTATGAACGTGGGCTGTATGAAGGTGCCTTCACATGTTTCTCCGAATATTTCGTCTATGAGTTTGCCTCTACCCATGGTCTCATCTACTTCTATCCCGAGGGCCTTGGCACTCTGGCGCATCTCGTCCTCATTCATAGTTGATAGGTCATAGCCTGTTTTCTCTTTGATAGCGTCGAGTATTGGAAGCCTACGGAACGGTGCCTTGAAGGAGATTGTCTTGCCGTCGATTACTGTTTCGGGCTTGCCGTTGACTGCTATGCAGATTGTTTCGAGCAGTTTCTCCGTGAAGGTCATCATCCAGTTGTAGTCCTTGTATGCTACATAGAGTTCCATACAGGTGAATTCTGGGTTATGGTTCTTGTCCATTCCCTCGTTGCGGAAGTTCTTGCCTATCTCGTAAACGCCCTCGAATCCGCCCACGATGAGCCTCTTCAGGTAGAGTTCTGTGGCTATACGCATATACATTGGTATATTGAGCGCATTGAAGTGTGTTATGAATGGTCGTGCGCTTGCGCCGCCTGCTATGGACTGAAGGGTTGGTGTTTCTACTTCGGTATAGCCTGCTTCATCGAGTACTCGACGTAGTGTGCGTACTACCGTGGCGCGTTTTAGGAAGGTATCTTTTACTCCTTCGTTTACTACGAGGTCCACATATCGCTGGCGGTAGCGCAGTTCTGGGTCTTCAAACTTGTCATATGCCACGCCGTCTTTATATTTTACTATCGGCAGGGGCTTCAAGGATTTTGACAGCAGGGTCACTTCCTTGGCGTGAACGGAGATTTCTCCTGTCTGTGTGCGGAACACAAAGCCTTTTACTCCGATGAAGTCTCCTATGTCAAGTAGTTTCTTGAACACCTTATTATAATAGTCCTTGTCTTCTCCGGGGCAGATGTCGTCACGTGTGACATATACTTGTATGCGGCCTTTGGAATCCTGCAACTCCACGAAGGCGGCCTTGCCCATGATGCGTCTGCCCATCATACGGCCGGCGATGCACACCGTGCGGCTGTTTTCTTCGGTGGCTTTCTCTGGCACCTCGTTGCCTTCTTCGTCTGTTACCTTGGGCAAATCAACGAATGAGGATATTATCTCGTCAGAGTAAGCGTCTGTGGGGTACTCGGCAGCGGGATAGGGTTCTATGCCCATATTACGCAGTTCCTGCAAACTTTCTCGTCTGCCTATCTCCTGTTCACTTAGTTCGAGTATGTTCATATATTCTTTGTTTACGATATAACAAAACGGATACGCACTCGTCTGCGCATATCGTTTAGAGTGAATTCGCTGCAAAGGTAATAATTTAATCTGATATAAACGAACTTTTT